>CALFNB010000432.1 GCA_937902425.1 uncultured Acetobacteraceae bacterium
CGTTACGCGATGACCCCGGTACACATCATGGCCCGGATCGACCGTATCATCTGGTGAGCCCCGCGCCGGCGTCATCTGAGATGCGCGCGGAACCAGTCGCGGGAATGAAATGTCTTTCCGCACGGCCCATCCTTTCAGTTCTTGTTCACTGATCGAACAGTCTTTCGTGTGACCGCCTTAACATGTCGTTCGATTTGCCGCGATAATTACCCCGACCGGTTACAGGGCAATCACCTGAAGTCGCAAATTGGTTTCGGGCGCCCGTTACTCAGGCCGGAGTTGGCGAAAGGAACGTATTTCGACGTCACGTGCACGCAGATGATTTTCGCGATCGTTTGGCTCGGGCCAACGCGGCCGGTCAAATGGAAAAATCGCCGGCGATGTTCTGGTTTCGCCGTTCGCGTTGGCCCGAGCCAAACGATCGCGAAGAACATCCGCGTGCATCTCCGGTCATCCGCGTTTGAAGGTCCTGCCTTTTTCCAACTCCGGCTGGAATGAGGGGCATCCGGAAGCAGATCGTCGTTTCGGGCGGTTGCCCCGGCCGCGGGGTCGCCTCACCGTCCCCCCGGTCTTGCGGTGCACCCGCGACCGGCCTAAATCTACTTGCTTCACAGCCGTGCAACCATCCAAGCGTCCACCCGGGAGAGGGCCATGTTCAAGGGATCGCTCGTCGCGTTGATCACCCCCATGCGAGAAGACGGGTCGGTCGACGAGAAAGCCTACGCCGAATTCGTGGACTGGCAGATCAAGGAAGGCACCAACGCCGTCGTCCCGGTGGGCACCACCGGCGAAAGCCCGACCCTGTCGCATGCCGAACATCAGCGCGTGGTCGAGATCGCCATCGCGGTCGCCAAGGGCCGGGTTCCGGTCATCGCCGGTGCCGGATCGAACAGCACCGAGGAAGCGATCGAACTCACCCGTCACGCCAAGGAAGCCGGCGCGGACGCGGCGCTGATCGTGACGCCGTACTACAACAAGCCGACGCAGGAGGGCATGTACCTGCATTTCAAGGCGATCGCCGACTCGGTCGACCTGCCAATCATCATCTACAATATTCCCCCGCGCAGCGTGGTCGACATGAGCGTCGAGACGATGGCGCGGCTGGCGAAGCACAAGAACATCATCGGCGTGAAGGATGCGACCGCGAACCTGGTGCGCCCGCTGCACACGCGCCGTGCCTGTGGCGACGATTTCTGCCAGTTGTCGGGCGAGGATCACACCGCGCTCTCGTTCAACGCCGCCGGCGGTGTCGGCTGCATCAGCGTCACCGCCAACGTCGCGCCCCGCCTCTGCAGTGACATGCAGGCCGCCTGGGCCGACGGCCGGTTCAAGGAAGCGATGGCGATCCAGAACCGGCTCGTTCCGCTGCACGATGCTTTGTTCGCCGAAACGAGTCCCGGCCCGGTGAAATTCGCCGCCTCGCTTCTGGGCAAGACCACCGAGCGTTGCCGCCTGCCGCTGGCACCACTGATGGGTCCAACCCGGGAGCGCGTTCGTGCCGCGATGACCGAGGTCGGGCTGCTGAACTGAAGCAAGCGGGCGCCCGCCGCCTGATGCTCGCATGGCCGAGGCAAAGAAGAAGGGCCTGATCTCGCACGGCGTCGCCGCGCAGAACCGCAAGGCGCGCTACGACTATACCATCAAGGAAATGGTCGAGGCGGGCGTTGTGCTGAAAGGCGCCGAGGTGAAATCGTTGCGCCTCGGCCGTGCCACGCTGACCGACGCATGGGCCGGCGAGCGGGACGGCGAGATGTGGATCTTCAATTTGTACATCCCCGAATATCAGGGCGGCGTGCTGTCGAAGTTCGAGCCGAAGGCGCCGCGGAAATTGTTGCTGAAGAAGAAGCAAATCGACTCGCTGCTGGGTCAGGTGGCGAAGAAGGGCGTGTCGCTGGTGCCGCTCGACATTCATTTCAACGAGCGAGGGCGTGCGAAAGTGCTTCTGGGCGTCGGCGAGGGCCGGCAAAAGCAGGACAAGCGCGCGGCCATCGCGGATCGTGACTGGAAGCGCGATAAAGACCGGTTGATGCGCGCGCGGGGGTGACCGGCGGCGTCCGGCCAACGACGTGGCGCCGGCCTTGGAATTGCTGACCAGGTTGTACCTGGACATTGGCCAACTTCGCCAAACGCCGTGACCTCGTCCGGCTGCGTCCGGACTTTTCGTGCATCTGTTGGGTGCGCGCGGCTGATGGTCGTCGGGGCGGCGTAGGGAGCGGTCCGGTGGCCGTTCGTGGATCGCGCATCAATGATCAAGTTCCGCAATCAGTTCGGGATGACTATCGAGCAAGCGCAGAAGCTGGACCGTCGGGCCGCTTGGCTCGACCAGGCTCCGCTCGTATTTGTCGAAGGCTCTGGCGCCAACGCGGAACACGGCCCCGGCCGCGCGCTGACTGAGCCGCAGCTTGTGGCGGATGCGCCGGATCGTCGCCGGAGACGGCAAGCCATCGACCTGCTCTTTCAATACGCGTAGCGCCGCATCGGCCGCCGCCATGTCGTCCCCGACATGCACCGATTCGCCATCGCCGTCCGGATAGTACCCGGGCAGATCGACGACGATCTCCCGCTCCTTGTAGCGTACCGTGAACGGGCGGGTATCCCGGCGCAACACCAGCCCAGTTTCTGGGCTGGGCATCGTCGGCGGCAACGTGCCCACTTTGTCAGCCATCGTCATCTCTCCTTGAACGACATCACCCGGAATTCCGTCACCATGTCGGCCTGGAACTTCATATAAAGGACCAGGCCGTCGGCCGGCACATGGTAAACATCCTGCCATGTTCTGTGATCCGCGAGCGTAGTCATCGACTTGTAAAACATCGGAGTAAGAGGGGCAAAAGTGTGGGCAGATTTCGAAGATTTAGCAATAATTACGTCCCATGACATCGAAACGGTGGCAGGTTTCCGCCATTTCTGCATTTAGCG
Organism: uncultured Acetobacteraceae bacterium; assembly: GCA_937902425.1. Classification (GTDB taxonomy): domain Bacteria; phylum Pseudomonadota; class Alphaproteobacteria; order Acetobacterales; family Acetobacteraceae; genus Rhodopila. The sequence continues at coordinate 2,920 of CALFNB010000432.1, forward strand.
TCAAAATATGCTGCACCTGCGTGCCCGTGGTTTTGCCCCTCTTACACATCGGACGCCGAATGCCCTGGATCGCGGTCGCGATCGCCGCCCGATTGAAACCCAGCGACAGCGCGTCGGAGAAGGCCGATCGTGTGATGGCCAAGGTCTCGGCGGAGCCGATGGCTGCCTTGAGGGCGTCCAGATCGTATGTTGGCGGTGCCTTCTCCACTGCGATAATTTGCCACCATATAGGTGTCAAAGCAAGCTGCGGCAAACCATTTCGTCAGGCCACCGGACCGGCGAGTGCACCCTCTGGCTCGCCGTTTGTCCCTGCTGTAACACTCGCGCCGCTTCCCTGTCCGATAACCGGAGACGACGTGGAGTAACCGCATGGCTGACGATGACGTGACAATCTCGGGCGGGATCCGGGAAAAGCTGATCGAGAAGAAGCAGGAATGGGCGCGCGACGGCCGCCTGTTGACCGGCACCACCGCCGACCCGGCGCGTGAGCGGTTGCCGCCCGGTCAACTTCTGGTCCAGGACTGGCCGGTGCTGGACCTTGGGGCCGAGCCCAACGTGACGCCGGAGAAATTTCGCCTCGACATCGACGGCGCGGTCGAGCATCGGCTCAGTCTCCGGCTGGATGAATTCATGGCGCTGCCACAGACGGAAAGCCTGTGCGACATTCATTGCGTGACGCAGTGGTCGCGTTACGATAACCACTGGACGGGCGTCGCGGCGCGCGACATCGTGGCGCTCGTACGGCCGAACCCGGAAGTGAAGCACGTCATCTTCACGTCGTTTGATGGTTACACGACCAATATCAGGCTTGATCAGTTCGACCAGCCCGACGTGTTCCTGGTACACCAGTGGGAGGGCAAACCACTGACCCGCGCGCATGGCGGGCCGGTGCGCATGCTGGTGCCGCGGCTTTACTTATGGAAATCAGCGAAGTGGTTGCGCCGAATACAATTCACGATCAGCGATCATCCCGGGTTCTGGGAAGTTCGCGGCTACCACAACAACGGCGACCCATGGACGGAAGAACGGTATTCATGACTTCCGTGCGCCCGCCAAGACATTCAGGCCGGCGTTGATTGTAAGCCGATCCGCGCCATGAGCGTGCCCACCGCGTCGTGGAACATCGCCTCCGTCAGCCGCCCGGTGTTCGTGTTCAACCTCGACACGTGGTAACTGTCCGCGAGCAATAATCCGCCCGGTAATTCGTGGATCGCGCCATGCTGAAATACCGCGTGGCTCGCGCGTAAGCCTTTCGCCCGCAACACCGCCTTATGCGCCACCAGCCCCAACGCGAGGACGCCGCGAAGCCTGGGCATCGCGGCGATCTCCGCGGCGAGGAACGGATTGCAGGCATTAATCTCGGCGGTCGACGGCAGGTTCCCCGGCGGTACGCACCGGACGGCATTGGTAATCCGGCACGACCGCAAATCAATCCCGTCATCAGGCGCGGCGGCGTAACGACCGTTGGCGAGGCCGAACCGCGGTAATGTCCCGTACAGCAGTACCCCCGCGAAGTCGCCGGTGAACGGCCGTCCGGTGCGATTCGCGCCGCGCACGCCAGGTGCCAGGCCAACAACCAGCAGCCGCGCGTCGAGCTCGCCGAAGCTTGGGACCGGCGCGTTATGCCAGTCGGGATGCGCCGCCCGGTTCGCCGTGCGGTACTCTCGCAGCCTGGAGCACAGCCCGCAGTCCCGATCCGGGACCTTGGGCATCGCATGAGGCGTCCCCTGGGACGTTCCCGTCACGCCGCGTCGGTCGGATCGGCGAACGGCTCTGCGGGGGTATGCCGCGCCGGCGTCAGTGGCCGCGGCCGCAGTTCGGTCTGCCGGCGGGTGAACTCCGGGGCGATATCCGCCAGTTCCAGGAACTGATCCGCCTGCCGCCGCAACTCATCGGCCACCATCGGCGGACTGGAACGGATCGACGACACGACCGAGACCCGCACCCCGCGCCGCTGCATCGCCTCCACCAGCCGGCGAAAATCCGAGTCGCCGCTGAACAGCACCGCGTGGTCGATGCGTGGCGCGAGTTCCAGCATGTCCACCGCGACCTCGATATCCATGTTGCCCTTCACCCGGCGGCGACCCATCGAATCGGTGAACTCTTTCGCCGGTTTTGTAACCAACGTGTAACCGTTATAAGCCAGCCAGTCGGTGAGCGGTTTTAGCGGAGAGTATTCTTCCGTCTCCAACACGGCGGAGTAGTAGTAAGCGCGGACAATGTGGGTCTTTTTCCGAAAAAATTCCAGCAAGTTGCGATAATCGACGTCAAAGCCCAGATTGCGCGACGCCGAATAGAGATTCGCGCCATCAATGAACAGAGCGGTCCGCTCGGTCGGAAGGAAATGCATGGAAGCGACCTTTGTAAGCGAGTGGTATGATGCTGGCCGTGCGTGCCAACTAATCGGCGTACCACGCACGGTAGAATTGTCATGATGTACCATATGAACGAAAGATGAAACACCTGAACCGAAACAACTCGCCATGATCCTGGTCGCGATCGGCGCCAATCTCGCCGGGCCTGATGGCGAGAAACCGTTGACGACCTGCCGCGCCGCCGTGAGTGCTCTGGCGGTCATGCCGGGGCTGCGGCTGGATGGGGTGTCGCGATGGTATGAGACGGAGCCGGTACCGCGCTCGGATCAACCGAACTACATCAACGGCGTGGCGCGTCTGGAACGCATCCCTGGTGTCGCCATCAGTCCGGAGTCGCTGCTGGCTTCGCTACAGTCGATCGAAGCGCGATTTGGCCGCCGGCGCGGCGAGTTGAATGCCGCGAGGACATTGGATCTTGATCTGATCGACATGGACGGGTTGGTGCGTGACGCGCCGGATCCAATCTTACCGCATCCGCGGGCGCACTCGCGCGCGTTCGTGTTGTTGCCGTTGCTCGATGTCGCGCCGGACTGGGTGCATCCGGCGAACGGACGTACTGGGCCGACATTGGCCGGGGAGGTGGATCAGTCAGGGATCAGGCTACTTGATCCCTGACAGCAGGCCGCATCTCTGACAGCAGGCGCATCTCTGACAGCAGGTTGGCCACCGCCGCCGATTACCCCGGCTCCATTCCTGGTCGCGCGACCGCCGGCAGGCGCAGCCGCACCGTGGTGCCCGCGCCAGGCTCATTGGTAAACATCAGCCGCGCGTTCATCGCCCGCGCGAGGCGTTGACTGAGTGCCAGCCCCATGACCGACGGGGTCAACAGCGCGCCAGTGCCATCGTTCGCCGACGGGAACGCGCCCAGAGGCCAGGTGCCGGTGGCGGAAATGATGGCCGAGCAATCGTCTCGCCCGGTGTCGGTACTCACCTCGATGCGGCCGCCCGGTGCGGTGTAGTTGATCGCGTCCGCGATTTTGTTTTCCAAAATCCGGCGCGCGGCCCACGGGTTGGCACGAACCATGACGTCGCCGTCCGACGGAATGTTGATCGTCAGACTGATCTGCCGCGCCGAGGCATCCTGAAGTTTGGCTTCCGCCGTTCGACGGAGCAGCATGCCAAGGTCGATCGGTTCCGCCGGCATCGATGTCTTATCGAACTGAGTCAGATCGACAAGGTTGTCGACGGTCATCGCCAGCCGCCGGCCCGAGATTCGCACCATCTCAAGCGCCGCTTTCTGGTCCGCGCGGTTGTTCGCCGCCACGAGTTCAAGCACGCCGATCATTGAGTGGAGCGGTCCCCGGATTTCCTGGCTGAGGTTATCCAAAACCTCGGTCTTGATGCGCTCGGCCGCTTCGGCCCGGCTGGTCTGCTCGGCCAATCGCTCCTGAATCGCGCGGGCGTGCCACGTGAACGCCGCGATGGCGAGCAATGCCAGGGTCGACAGCGTCCGGTTGACCACCAACTCCAACACATCTCGATCGATGGACGGGAAAAACGCACCGATGATATTCATGGCACAGGCGATCACGGTCAGAACCCATACCGCTTTCTTGTCACGGTGAAACACCGCCGTCGCCACCAGGGGTGCGTAAAACACGCCGAACGCCAGCGTGTTGGTCGAAGTCAGATCGGCGATGAACGCCGCAAGGCAGCCGGCATAAATCGCCGGCACCAGCCAGACGGCCCAACGGCCGTGGCGCGCGACGATCGAACGCAGGCCAACGCTCAAAGCGGTGTCATCGCGAGGGGTCAGCCATTGGGCCCAGGTCCGGGAGGTCACGGGATCACCTCAGCGTCAGATACTTTGCGTTACGAGCCATTCGGTCAAAACAGATGCGCCGTCAAGGAAATCTTCCAACGCCATCGCTTCGGCTGCGTTATGACTTCCGTTGGTGTTTCTGACAAAGATCAATCCCATCTTCACGCCGCATGCCGCGAAGGCCGCCGCGTCATGTGATGCCGGACTGCCCAGGTCGATCGTGTTGATGCCGAGGGCAGCGGCACCGCGTGTCAGTGCGGCCCTGATGTCCGCGTCGACGGGCCCCACCGCGGCGCGCGCTTTCGTGCCCAGGTGAAATCGAACGCCGCGGCGTTGTTCAATAGTCGCGATAATCGCATCGACACGCTGGTCCAGTTCCGCCAGCACCGTTTCGTCATAAGCGCGGACGTCCAGACTGAAATGGAACGCACCCGGCACGATGGTCAGGCCGTGCTGCTTCGCGTCGGTATGGAAACGTCCGATCGTGCACGCCATGGCAACCCCGCGCGCGTCATAATCCGCCCACATCGCGTCCAGCGCCATCGCGAATTCGGCGCCGGCCAGCGCGGCGTCGCGGCGGAACCGGCGAGGCAGACCGACATGATCGTTGCTGCCCTCGATCGAGGCCTCCGGATAACGAAAATTGCCGGGAATGCCGGTGCCGATGCCCACCGGGCAACCGGCTTCGACCAACGACGGTGCCTGCTCGATATGAAGTTCCAGGAACGCATGCAAATGAGACGGATCCAGATACCGCGGCCCAGTACGTATTCTGGCCGGATCGCCGCCACAGTCCGCGATGTGTTCCCGCAGAGTGCGTCCGGTGTCGATCCGCCGCACGTCCAGGCTGCCGTCGGGCAATGTGCCAAGCGCCGAGCGGCTGCCGATATAGGAGACCTGGAACCAGATACTCTCCTCGGCCCGGATGCCCATGACGGTCACGTCACGCCGCGGCGTGCAGCCCAGACGCCGCAGTGCCTGGATCGCCACCAGGCCGGCCACGACACCCGCGGCGCCATCGAAATTTCCACCGTGTGGGACGGAATCGAGATGCGAACCGATGACGATCCGTTTCTCTTTGGTATCGAGGCCAGGCAGGGTCATATAAAGGTTCGCCGCCGGGTCCCGCTCGATCGTCAGCCCCATCGCCGCCGCCGCCGCCGCGCAGGTTTCGTGCGCGCGCTGTTCTCCTGGGCCGTAGGTGTCGCGCGACACACCCGGATCGTCGTGCCCGTCACGGCGGAGTTGATCGAACAAGCCGGCGGCGAACTCCCGCGATGCGATGACGGCGGCGCGGATGCGTGCCGCCTGGGCCACGACAGCTCGGGTTGGCTCCATTTCGTCCATCGCCTTCACGTTCGCCGTCTGTGGCGCGGGTTGCATGTCGCTTACAGACGCAAAGCGAACGATTATTGTCAAGCGCCGGTCCGCATCGTCGGGCGCGGTGGTCGCGCATCCATCAAAATCGCCACCACGCCGCGGTCAGCCAGCATCGGTTCCCGCCTGGCCATCACCGCCACTCTTATCATGAAGAACCCGGGGCGGCTCCGCCGGAGACGAAGTGTCACACCAAAGCAGAATGCCGGATGGCGCGTGTGGCGCGCGACGAATAGCGTCAGGCGCGCATGGCTTCCAGGCGCGGGCTACCTTTGGGCGGACTTCCTTTGTCGGTCTGGCGCTGGCGGAACGCCGAGCCGCGCGCTGACAGAATTGAGAACCGGCCCCGACGTCACCAGCGGTGCGCAGGCTTCCACTTCCCAGCGCCACGTCAGAATGTCCGGAGCGAACCGGGAAATCGGTCGCACGACGTTATTATCGCTGAACGCCGCGTGACCGTCGACGTCGAGGTAGCTTTCGGCCGGAAGACCCTCGGCCAGGACAATGTCGTGCTGTCGCAATTCGACATGCCAGTACGTGATTTGGTCGACCGAAAGGCGTTCGATGGTCGCGCCGTTTTCGAGAAGTCCGATCGGGATCAGCACATCTTCGATATAATCGGGATCAGCACATCTTCGATATAAACGGCGTGGTTCGGCGACAGGATCAGGTCGCGGTTGGGGCGGCCGGGTCCGAACGCGCCGCGTGCCACACGGATCGGCCGGACGGAACCCGGTCGTTGATGGCACGTCAGATCGACGAACCGATGTCCGACCCAGACGACCTCGGCTTCGCCCCCTCGGGCCAGCGTCACAGCGTCGCCGACGGTGAGATCCTCGATGGCGACCTCGCCGCGTGGTGTCGCGAGGTGCGTACCCTCCGCGTAGCAAGCTACAACGTTCGTTTGAAGAAATGTGTTCGAGCCGATCACCTGCGCGGCGCCGTTGAAGAAGCCTGACGTTCCAAACTCATAATTGCCGTTCAAATGTAAGATCACCGGCCCGCCGGTCCCGTTGACCGTGACCGTGCCGCCGTTCGCGGACACGCTCGTGGCCGAAAAGTTCAGCAATTCGATGCTATCGTGCGTCGAGAAGTCCGGAGCGATCTGGAATCCGTCGATCGTACCGAAAAACGATTTTGGACTGGAGAGTTCCAGCGTGCCGGTCGAATCGAGGAAGGTGATCGTTGCCCCCAGAGCGGGAACCTCCGCGGTTCCGCTCTGCGAAATATTGATCGCTCCGCCAAGCGAGGAGGCGCCCTGAACGTTAAGCAAGCCTCCGACGACTGATATGGTGTCACTCGAAAGGATCCCCCCAAGCGTGAGTGTTCCGCCGGCGATCACCTGGACAGAGGCGTTCGATGCGGTCAGCACGAGGGTCCCCACGCTTTCGGCATCCGACACGGTGACCGTGTAGGGCGCTCCGGCGAATGTTTGCGTGATGTCGGCCACGTCGGTTGGCCCGGGAACGCCACCCAGCCAATCGCCGATCACGTTCCAGTTGTCGGACGACGAAACATTCCAGGTCTTATTCGCCATGACGTACCCCACGATTTCGCGCAGGTTAAAGCCGGTGATCCGAGAAGGTCAATACGGGTGTGGGACGTTGCACGGTGCGAGTCAATGTATCCGCGGGTCCCCAATCGTGAGCCTGCCATCGATCGTCGACCCGGCACGGGGAAACCCGCGGAAGCCCAGATCGTTTCGGTCACCATCGTGAGGCCAATCCTGACTCCCGGCGCCGCACACCCATCTCTTGCATTTATTCTGAGTTATGATCGCAACCTGGCCGATCACCCATGCGCCCCTTTCTGGTTACTAATACCTCAACATTATACCATACATGTCGATGATCAGAAAATCCTCATGAGCGACGGCTAACCGGAATTTGAACGTATGGTATAATGTTGAGGTATTAGTAATGATCGGTTCAGGATCGGTACGCTCGGGCGAAAGCACCCACCTCCGAATACCCCAGGAGGAATGCGATCTCCCCCTGGCTGAGCGTGCCACGCGCGAGCAATTCATTGGCTTGCTCCGCGAGAAGCATTTTCAGGTCTGCGTCCGCCGAGGGAACCCTGATCTCGACCACGCGGCGGTCGAAGGTGATTCTGACACTTGTTCACGCCACGAT
>CALFNB010000433.1 GCA_937902425.1 uncultured Acetobacteraceae bacterium
GGAACGCCGATGACACTCGAACAGCGCATTCGCCGGCTGGAAGACATTGAGGAGATCCGCCGGTTGCGTAACCGTTACCATGCCAGTCTGAACGAGGGCCGCTATTCCGACTGCCGGGCGCTGTTCACGGATGACGCGGTGGTGGAGCTGGGGTATCTGGCGCGCCATGAAGGTATCGACGCGATCGACCGCGGCTTCCGCGCGATGGGGGAGCGCGATCGTTTCTTCATCAAGCAGTTCATCCACGGCCACGATGTCGATGTTGACGGCGATACGGCGACCGGCCGGTCGTATCTGGAGGCGCGCCACGGCCGTTACGGTGTCAGTTATGTCGTCGCCGGTCGATATGACGATGTTTACGCGTTGGTTGGCGGTGTCTGGAAGTTTCGCTCAATGATCGCGGAGCTTTCCTGCACGGTCCCCAACGCGGTCGGGTGGACCGGGGACGAATTGCATTACCTGCGTCCGAAGCCGTAGCGCGATCGGGATTGTATTGGCCGTATCGGCGGCCACCATCGTGGGCAATGCCGCGCAGCCGGGGATACCGCCAATCCAGCTCACCGCTTGCCGGCGTGATACGAACGATCGACCCTGAAAGTGGGAATCGACCATGGGTCTTGATTGTTTTGGCCGGTTTCGATTGGAACCCCGGATTGGTCCAACAGGGAGCTCACCCGATGCGCTACGGCTTCTACCTCCCCACCCGCGGCCCCACCGCCACGCGTGAGGGCGTCCTCGCCTTGGCACGCGAAGGCGAGCGCCTGGGGCTGCATTCCGCGATGATCGCGGACCACATCGTCTTCCCGGTGGAAAGCGAGTCCGCCTATCCCTACACGGTGGACCGCAAGCATCCCGGGGGCGGCGATGCGCTGGAAACCTTCTCCATCCTCGGCGTGGTGGCGGGCGCGACGGAAAAGCTGCGCCTCGTCACCTCGGTCTTGGTGTTGCCTTACCGCAACCCGGTCCTGACGGCGAAGATGGTGGCATCGCTGGATGTATTATCCGGCGGGCGCGTCACCCTGGGCGTCGGTGTCGGCTGGCTGAAGGAGGAATTCGAGGCGCTGGACAGCCCCGATTTCGACCGGCGCGGCGCCGTGACAGATGAATGGATCGCGATCTTCAAACAGCTGTGGACCCGGTCGCCCGCCAGTTTCGCGGGTCAGTTCTACAACTATTCCAACATTCGCGCCGAGCCCTTCCCGCGGCAGAAGCCGCACCCGCCGATCTGGGTCGGCGGCCACTCCCGCGCCGCGCTGCGCCGTACCGCACGGCACGGCGATGGCTGGCACCCGGTCGGCGCCATCGCCGCGTCCCCGCTGCCGCCTCGGGAAATGCGCGCGCATCTGGATACGCTGAAGCGCCTGACCGATGCGGAAGGGCGCGATTTCTCGGCACTGACCATCTCCTATAAGGCGCCGCTGTATGACACCGGCATCCCGGATCGCGACGGCATCCGCCGTAGCTTCTCCGGCGGCCCGGACGACATCGCCGGCGACATCCGAAGCTTCGCCGCGATCGGCGTGCACGAGCTGATCTTCGACTTCCGCGGCGAGTCGATCGCCGAAAGCATCGAGCGCCTGCAACGCTTCGCCGCCGAGGTGATGCCGCTGGTGGGCGAATAAGGGCGGCCGGTCCACGTCCGTCCAGAGAACGCCCGGGTGAACGCCCGGGTGAGGTAACGGCCGGCATGCGTCGCGCGGACGGTTTGATGTGGTGACGGTCTGGGTAATTGAACGGCTCAGCGGCTCATGACGGGATCTCCTCGACCGCACGGCGACGGGGAGACCGCCGCTGTGCCACCGGTTCGCCATCAGCAGTGATCGCCGCCCCACGCCTGACGGACAGATGTTCATCCAGGTTATCGGCGCCTCTCCGCCATCGTCCTTGCCGTTGTGTCGCATTTGATATACATGGTCGGTGATCTCGGAACAGGGACAGGGCCATGGCAGAGACGGCGATGATCCACGTTCGCGTGGATGAGGATTTGAAGGTTCGGGCGACCGAGGCCCTCTCCAAGATGGGGATGACGGTCTCCGAGGCGGTTCGGGTCTTGCTGGTCAGGGTGGCGAGCGACCAGGCATTCCCGTTCCCGATCAAGGTACCCAATGCGGCGACCAGGGCGGCCATGGAGAGCCATGACCTCGTTGGACCGTTTGCCACTGGCGAAGACCAGATCCATGACCTTGACGCCAACGCCAGCCGGTAAGCGGGCACGCTTCCGCGTCAGTCGTACTACGAGAAGGGTTTCACGAATGATTGGCAACGGTTGACCCGCTCTGGCCGGTACAACATGAACACCCTGAACGAGGTGATGCGGCTGCTGATCGCCAACACCGGACCGTTGCCCCCGGAATGGCGAGATCACGAACTTGTTGGCGACTGGTCCGGCCACCGTGAGTGCCACGTAGGCGGTGATTTCCCGCTGATCTTTCGGTTTGACGGCGACAAAATCATTTTCGTCAGGGCTGGCACCCATTCGGAACACCTCGAGTAGCGGTGGGTCGTCCGCCGACGCTCCCATGATCGTCCATAATGCCGCCATGGACGGTCCAGTGACAGATCGGCCAGGTCCGCTACAGCACGCCCAGCAGGGTCGTTCGAAATAGCCAGGGCTGATTCCCATCCTTTCCACAAGATCGTCCAAAAGCCTGACTGATGGCGGGGTACGGTGGGGGACGATCTTTGCCGACAGGAAGGTCACCGAGTCGCGTGCGGTTGGGTAGATTTAATCCATGGTCGAGGAACGGCAAACGATGAACTTCCCGCAAT
>CALFNB010000434.1 GCA_937902425.1 uncultured Acetobacteraceae bacterium
CCAACTCAGTGCCCGGTCGCGTCCCCGGGAACGCGCCCAGGGATGACGGAGAGGGATAACGGAGAGGGGCCGACGATGAGTTCGCGAGGCCGCGAAACGTGCGCCAAACCCAGGAGTTCAAGATGACCGTTGATTTATTGGACCGAACCGCGCAGGTCACCAGTGAGGCCCAGGTTTACGTCACCCTCACCGTCTCTGGGCAGCTTTGCGGCATCCCGGTACTGGGCGTACGCGACATCCTGGCGGAGCAGCCGATCACCCGCATACCGCTCGCGCCGCCCGACATCGCGGGCAGCCTGAATTTGCGCGGCCGTATCGTCACCGCGATCGATCTCCGGCGCCGGCTGAACCTGCCGCCGCCGGACCCAGGTCAGAAACGCATGTCGGTGGTCGCCGAACAGGGTGGCGAGCTGTACGCGTTGCTGGTTGATCAGGTCTCCGAAGTCATGAGCCTGGATGCCACCCTGTTTGAGCGCAATCCGCCGACGCTGGAACGCAACTGGGCCTTGTTCAGCAATGGCATCTACCGGTTGGACGGCCGGTTGCTGGTGATCCTCGACGTCGCTCGCCTGCTCGATTACGCGATCCAGGGATGAGGGCGACATGAGCCGGAGCTGCCTTGTCGTCGATGACAGCCGTGTCGTGCGCAAGGTCGCGCGCCGGATCCTGGAAGCGAACGGCTGCACGGTCGCCGAGGCCGGCGATGGTCAGCAGGCGCTCGATGCCTGCCGCGCCGCGTTGCCCGACTTCGTGCTGCTGGACTGGAACATGCCAGTGATGGACGGCATCACATTCCTGCGCGCGTTGCGGGAGGAGTTCGGTCCGGACAACCCGACGGTAATCTTCTGCACGACCGAGAACGACATGGCGCATATCGAGATGGCCATCACGAGCGGCGCTCAGGAATACATCATGAAGCCGTTCGACGAGGAGATTCTCGTGGGCAAACTCAGCCAGGCCGGATTGTTGTGAGCGGGCTGGCGCGAGCCGAACCCGCCCGAGGCGGCGCGCCGGCCCGGGTCATGATTTGCGACGACTCGGCGACGATTCGCGGCGCGATCGCGCGCATGTTGGAGGCGGACCCCGGCATTCAGGTGGTCGCCAAAGTCAGCAACGGGCGGATGGCGATCGAGGAACTGAAACGAACCAAGGTCGATGTGCTGGTGCTGGATATCGAGATGCCGGTGCTGGACGGAATGGCCGCCTTGCCATTGCTGCTGCAAGCCGATCCCGGTTTGCGCGTCATCATGGCGTCGACATTGACCTCCCGAGGCGCCGATATCGCCATGCGTGCCCTGCGAATGGGCGCGGCGGACTACGTGCCGAAGCCGTCATCGGTCGGCACGGCCACCGATGAACGATTCCGGATCGAAATTATCAGCAAGGTGAAGGGCCTCGCGCGGCTGCGCCACCAGGCCACGGTTCCCGCGCGTCCGGCGCCGTCGATCATGACGCGTCCGGCGCCGATCCTGCCCCCGAAGCTGCTGGCGATCGGCAGCTCCACCGGTGGCCCGCAGGCTCTGTTCACCCTGATCCAGGCCCTCGGACGTTCCGTTGCCATCCCCATTATCGTGACGCAGCACATGCCGGCGACCTTCACGCCGATCCTGGCGGAGCACATCACCCGGCTCGGCGGAATGCCTTGCGCGGAGGCGAAGGACGGTGAACCCCTCGTGTCCGGCCAAATCTATCTGGCGCCCGGCGACAAGCATCTGATCATCGAAACCGACGGTCGTCATCCTGTTGGAAGCGCCACGGTCCGCGCGCGGCTGTCCAACGACCCGCCGGAGAATTTTTGCCGACCCTCGGTCGATCCGATGCTGCGGTCGGCCGCCGGTGTCTATGATGGACGGGTGCTGGTCGCGATGCTGACCGGCATGGGGCACGACGGCCTTGCCGGCACCCGCCGCGTGGTGGAAGCCGGCGGCGCGGCGATCGCTCAGGATGAAGCGACCAGCGTGGTGTGGGGCATGCCGGGTGCGATCGCGCTGGCGGGGTTATGTCATGCCGTGCTGCCGCTGCCGCGTATCGCTCCGAAGCTGCTTGAAATGTTGCGCGTGTTCGCGAAATGACCGCGCCATTGACCTCCACCGCCTTCGCGGCGTTAGCCGGATTGTTGAAGGCCCGGTCTGGCCTGATCATTGGTCAGGACAAGATCTATCTGCTGGAAACCAGGCTCGTCGCGCTGCTGCGGCGGGAGCACTTGGCGGACCTGAACGCCCTTGCCGATCGGTTGGGAAAGTCTGGTGGGGAGCCGCTGGCGCGTGAGGTGGTCGAGGCGATGACCACCAACGAGAGTTTCTTCTTTCGTGACGACAAGCCGTTCCAGCATTTCAAGACGACTGCCCTGCCGCGGCTGACCGCGGCTCGCCCGCCGGGCACGACGCTGCGGATTTGGTCCGCGGCGTCGTCGACCGGTCAGGAGGCCTATTCGCTGGCGATGATCCTGGCCGAGAACAAGCCAATGGTTGGTGGCCGGCGGATTGAAATCGTCGGCACGGACATCGCGCGGGGACCTTTGACCCGCGCGCGAGATGGGCAATACACGCAATTCGAGGTGCAACGCGGACTGCCGGTGCAGTACCTGATGAAATACTTCAAAAAGGAAGATCCGCACTGGCGGATCGCGCCCGCGATCCGCGAAATGGTCCAGTTCCGGGAGTTCAACCTTCTGGGCGATTTGCGCCCGCTTGGTCGTTTCGATATCGTGTTCTGCCGCAACGTGTTGATTTATTTTGATCAACCAACAAAGACCCGCGTGCTGGAGGCGATGGCGGCGCAGATGCCTCCGGATGCGATACTTTATCTGGGGGGCGCCGAAACGGTGCTCGGCATCACGCCCCGTTTCGCGCCGTTGGCGGGAGAGCGTGGGGTTTATGGCCTCAGTGGCCCGCCGGTGGTGACCAGGGTGACGGCACCGGCGGGAACCGGTTAGGCGACGTCCAGGC
>CALFNB010000435.1 GCA_937902425.1 uncultured Acetobacteraceae bacterium
CCGATCTCGCCGCCTCGGCGATTGGGTTGCCATTGGCGTCATAGGTGGCGAGGTTGACCGAAGGAGCCTCCAAAATCAGAATAGAGCCATCTGGCGTGATGTTGGGTGTCGCTCCCGGCACGTACCCGGAGAGCTGCTCCAGCAGAACCCCGGTAGGGTTCCAACCGATAATCTCGGCACCGACGCCGCCGGACGCGGGAGTGACCGTGCCGTCTCCCGTTGTAATGTGTATTGAATAATGCCGAGGGTACCGCCGATGCCACCGGTCGGGATCGAGGTGTGGTACGAGACGATATCGCTCGCCGACGGCCCGCCGCTGATCGTGCCGTTCCAGTTGTCATATGTCGCGAGACCGATCCCATTCGGAGTGGCGACATAGGTGGCGCCGCTCTGCGTCACGCCGTTGCCGAGCGTCAGCAGAAGCGACGAGTCAAGTTCATTGAAAGAGGCGTTGTTCAGAGATCCGTAGATAATGGGCATTTTGTGAACTCCGTTGCATTCGCGAAAGTGCGTCCTGAGCTTGCTACCATTCTTGGGCTCGGCATCAGGTTAAGATTTTGCTAAGTCAATATGACACCTTGCCGAAACGTCCGCGTTCAACGCGACAACCGCGGCGCCAATCAGCAACCGGAGCGGATGCCGCGCCTCGATGATCCTTCGGCGACGGCCGCGGCGACCGAAACAAAAATCCACTGGCAGATCGGACAATATATGATGACGTACGTCAGGCAACGTCCCGTCAACCAATGCGTGCCGCCCTCACGATAATTTGCCCGAAACGGAACCTCGCGGTTGTAAGATGGGCCGCCGGTTTCACGATCTGTTCATGAAACCGGCGGCTCCGCCACACTTAGCTGAAATTGGCGCCGCTCAAATGGGTGATATTCTCGAAGGTGATCGTCGTATTGTCCGATAACGTCACCGCGACCGAATTGATACTAGGCCCCTGGTTCGCGACGGCGTTCGCCGCCTCATTCGGTCCATATCCGGCCAGCGAAATGTGCACCTGCGACGCATTGGTCAGGTCGTTGACGAGCGTGGTTCCACCGGCGGAGCCATCGACGAACTGGAACAGATTGGACGCACCGGCGGCGTTCACGGTCACCTGGCCGGCGCCGCCGACATAAGTGTTGGTGCCCAGGCCGCCGATGATCAAATCCTTGCCTGCCCCACCGAAGAACGTATCGGCGCCGGTCGCGGCCGCACCGGTCAATGTTTCGTTTCCCGAACCGGCGTGCAGGCCCTGTAGCCCAGTACCGGCCGCGGTCAGGACGTCGCCATTCCCGGCGCCATACAGCGTCGCCGCCGATGAATAACAGGTTCCCGGCGCCGGCGAAGACAAGCTCACTACCGCCGCTTCCTGGGGAGCCGGAGGCATCGATCGTCGCCGCACCAGCGCCCAGAGTAATGGTGTCCTGGCCGACGCTGACGACGCTGTACTGGCCTCCGCCGAGCGTTATGGCGTTGTTGCTGGAGCCGGCGCTGATGGTGTCGGATCCAGCCCCGCGATCGACGACGGTGTCCGCGCCGCCGCCTGTCTGGATCGCCCAGCTTCCGACATCCGTCACTGGAATGCTGATCAGGTTGTTGCCGGCGCCCGTGACCACGGTGCCCGACCCTCCTCTGGCATAGAAGGTCAGGTTGCCCGAGCCGGACAACACGTGCTCGTTGGGGTCTCCGGAGCCGAAAATCACCCCGTTCGGGGAACTGTTCACCACGTCCGCGTAGCCGTGCGGCAGCATCGTGACGCCCGGCAGACTCTGCGTGAAAAGGCCGGCCGCGGAGCCCACGGGCGGCGGTGGACCAAACGCGTTGTCGGCGGCGCGTTCGGAGCCGCCCTGGATGGCGGCATTGATCGCGGCGGCGATCCGCGTCGCGACCGACGCGTTGCCTGGCGAATCAAATGCAAGGGTGGTCGTGCGGCCGAGTGCGCCAGGCACCGTGACATTGACCATAATGACTACTCCCCCGAATTGAAAATTGATTGGCGATCGATCACGCGACCTTCACGATCCGCCCCAGGCCGTGCTCCGGAACAGCGGATTCCAGCGGGGATAGGTCATCCCGCCGCCCATCGTGATTTCCAGGACGCGGCTCGATCCCCGAGCCTCGGGCAGCCGCATCGCCGCGTCGCCGTTTGTCCATCGCCACATCCGGGGGCCGTCCTGCTCGACGTCCCACCAGCCGCGGCCGAATGCCGGACCGTCGAGGGCCAGATCCTCGACCTGCATCCCGTGGTGGACCCGAACGCGTCTGACCGAGACGCCGAGCACACGGTGTTCTTCGATCCAGGGCCGCGTGTCGCACAGCCGGGCGGAGCGGGTCAGCAGCCGCGCTTCGGTGGGGCTGGACGGCAGCATGAAGGTGTAGAGACATCCGGCGGTGCGGATCGGCCGGAACTCGCGGCCATCCACCGCCAGCCGCGGCGCCGGATCCATTGTCGTCACCATCTCGGGCGCGGCATATCCCAGTTGTTCGGCGCGTTCCGCCAGCCGCTCCCACACCGGCAGCACCGACCTGGCATCGTAGACGAACGGCGCGCGGGAATGCGTGTCCCGTTCGACCGAAGGGCGGATGCCCGCGAGGCCGACGTTGAGATCGATGACGTCGCCGCCGTTTTGGAAAAATTCGCGATTGCCGGTGTCGAGATAACTCTCAAACCAGCAGGTCGCGACAGGGCATACCCTCACCGAACGCGTCACGGCGAATGCGGATGGGTTGCGCCTCGAACGGATCGGAATGCGCCGCCAGGTTGACCTCGCGGTAGCCGATCCAGACGATGGGCCGCGTGGTCTCGGCGTCGCCGTCCAGGACATGGACCTGATCGCCCTTGACCAGGTCTTCGACGTTCACCTCGCCTCGATCGGTGCGGATGCGGGTGCCTTCGACGAAGCATACCTGCGGCGGCGCGTTATAGGTGGCACCGGTGGTGCCGAGATCCGTGATCGGGAACAGGCCCCCGTCGTTCGACGACAGCCCGTTGGTCGCGACCATGTAGTACGTGTTGACGGCTGAGATCACGACGTAATTCAGATCATAAGCCACGATCGTGCCGGTCACGAAGTTCGGCGCATTTCCGTTCGACGGCACCGGCGCGAAATTGATCAATGTGCCCGTTGTGTCGCCGGCGACGGCCTGAAACGCGATGCCGCTCTATACAGGTTAAAGCTTCTGGAGCCGTACCAGATTCCCTGCTGCGTCACGGTGCTGACCCCATCGAAACTGACCGTCGCGAAGTCGGACTTGCTGATCGAGCCAACGTTGAGGAGTGCTTGCCGCACGTCTGATATGGCCACCGGAAGCTCCTTGCTTTCTGGGCGCGCCGCGCCGTTTGCCGCAAAAGCAGAACAGACCAATTACTGGCCTGTTGGCTTGCCGGAGCATAATAGATTGGCCAAATTTTATGTGCGTGACAAGTATATTAAGGTAATACTTCATATCTGTTAAAGTAATATTTCAGTAAGTGTATCAGCCGCGCCGACGCGATAACTTGTTCCGCGTGCGTTGCGATGCCCTCCAGTGCGGCCATCTGCCGCGTTACACCGTACGCGAAAGCTCGTCATCCGCGTGGTTCTGGGCGCTTCCTTGAATTCGATATGAATTTACGATGAATCGCGCGGCCGTAAAGAGACGACGCGTCGCGGCGCGGGGATCGCGCGTCTATGATCCGCCCATGCCAAAATTTGAGAAGTTTCGCGCGATCACGCTCGCGGGTCGCGCCGGATCGACCGCCGGAGCCTGGGCCGCCGTCGTTGTTGGTCTGCTTATCCTGGGCCCGGTGCCTGACGGCCGGGCCCAGTCGCCGCGCGTTGGAAGTCCGGCGTGGTTCAATTCGTTCAATGCCCAGAGCGGTGTCACACGACCGGCGACGACGACCGGATCCGGTTCGACGTCGAACGTCGCACCCAACAGCCCATCCGGGTCCAGTGTTGGCCTCGCGCAATCGATCGCCAATTTCGCACAGGCGGCGCGGGCGATCGCCCGGGCTCAGGCGGCACAAACACAAGCGGCGCGGAACGCCGTGCCGGGGTCGGTGCCCAATGGGCTGACACCGGGCGGTTTGTGGGTCAGTCCCGGCACGGTCGCCGCGAACCCCGGCATTTGG
The DNA here is from genome assembly GCA_937902425.1 of uncultured Acetobacteraceae bacterium. Classification (GTDB taxonomy): domain Bacteria; phylum Pseudomonadota; class Alphaproteobacteria; order Acetobacterales; family Acetobacteraceae; genus Rhodopila. Next base: position 4,106 of record CALFNB010000435.1, read on the forward strand.
TCTGGCGCGGCACTGCCCAACGCCGCGGCGTCGGCGGCTCGCACCGGGGCGGTGGGGCATTCGGGTGGCACGATCGTCACGGTTAACCAAACCGCGAAAACGGCCGACCTGACGCGGAACAACTTCAATGTGGGCGCCAATACGACCCTGCGATTCAACCAGGGTGGCAGCGACTGGACGGTACTAAATCGTGTCAGCGACCCGAGTGCGTCGCCAAGCCAGATCCTTGGTGCGATCAGCGCTCCGGGCCAGGTGTTGGTGCTCAATCCCAACGGCATCATGTTTGGCGCCGGATCGCAGGTGAACGTCGGCGCGCTGGTCGCGTCCACGGCGAACCTCGCGCTCGCGCAGTTCGCGCAGACCTCCGGCACGAGCTGCGCGGCGCAATCGCTTTGCGGCACCGTCAGCACGCCTGGCCCGACCGGGGCGTACATTCCTTCCTTCACGGGAGCGACAGCGCTGGTCACGGTCCAGGCCGGCGCCTCGATCGTGACCAATCCTCCGGCCAATGCCGCTGACCGCGGCGGCGAATGGTCAGACCGTGCTCGCGGCCGGCCAGGATTTTGTCATCCGGGACGGCTATAAGTCGACCGGCCCGAACGCCAACACTTCAACCACACTGGGGCTCGAGGTCGCGCCTTGCCGCCTCGTGGCCGCGACCTGCGGCGTCAGCGGCGGTGCGGTCGCCAACACCGGCCTGATCCAGGCGACGACCGGCGACATCACCCTCACGGGCGAAACCGTGCTGCAGGCCGGCGTCGTGTTGTCGAGCACCAGCATGACGGACGTGCGGCGTGGCACCATTCACCTGCTGACCAATACCTCCGACACCGCTTCCTCGGTCACCTTCGCTCCCGGCAGTCTCACCGCGATCCAACCTCAGGACGACGGCACGACCGCCACGGATGCCGCGCGGGCGAGCCTGATCGCGCAATCGGCGGCGAACAATAATCTGCGCACCGGCACATCGCTGCTGAACAATCAGGCGGTGTCACCGGACCAACAATATCAGTCGCGGATCGAGATCGTTTCGGGCGGCTCCGTGGAATTTCAAAACGGTTCGCTCAATCTTTCGACCGGCGGTCAGATCGCGGTTAACGCCATCGGCAGGGTTCTCGCCGATGCGGGCGCCACGCTGTCGGCGGCTGGTTCGATCGATACCGTTCTCCCCGCCACGGCGAACGTCCTGTCGATCGCCGGACTGCAAGGCCATGACCTGAGGGACGCCCCGGCCAACCGCGATACCGGTGCTCTGACCAAAAACCAAACCGTAAACGTCGCGATTGGGCAATTGGTGTCGATCCCGAATCCGAACGACCCCGGCAACCCTTACCTGTACACCAGCGGCGGCCTGCTTGAGGTCAGCGGCCGGGTCGCCGGTTTGGGTCACTCGATCGGCGAGTGGACGTCGGCGGGCGGCACGATCGCGCTGAATGCATCCGAGGTGGTCGCGCGACAAGACGCGGTGTTCAACATATCCGGCGGGTTCGTCACCTACGCCGCGGGCAGCACGCCCAACACATGGCTCGTGGCGAGCGATGGTCGCCTGTACAACGTGAATACGGCTCCGGCGAACGTGGCCTACACCGGCGTCTATGGCGGCTTTACCGTCAGCCAGCCGCGCTGGGGCATCACCGAAACGTTCGGGTCGCCGCTGATCGCGCCCGCCAGCACGTACAGGCGAATGGAACGCTGACCGACACGCGCGGATCGATCGATGTCCTCGCCCGTTCGATTGGTCAGATCGCGCTCGGGCTGAATGGGAAAGTGAACTACGACGGAACCGGGTTGGGCGATCCGCGCGCCGCGTCGCCGCTGATCGTGTCGCAGGCCACGGCCCAGGGCTTGCCTGTCGTGGTGCCTGGCGACGCGACGGTGACCCTGGTGGCGCTCGGCGACTTCGTATTGGGCGGTGCGGGAGGCCCCACACGCCTTACCGAGCAAAATCTGACCCCAACGGGATCAACGCCAACGGGATCAACGCCAGCGGGAGCAACATTAGCCGGAGCAACGACGGGCGGCGCGGCGACGGGCCTGGCATGGTTCTCGCTCTGGCAGCCAAATACAGCGATTCATCTCGAGTCCGCGGGCGGCAATCTCGTGGTCAGCACACAGGCCGTCGTCGCGTCGAGCGGTGGGCAGCAGGAAAACGCGATCGCGACGGACAATCGGTTCCTGTATCCGCCCACGTTGACCGCGGTCGCGGCGAGCGGTTCGATCTATTCGGGGACCGCGACGACGTCAGGGGACTCGCACTTCGAATTAACTTGACCCCCGATTCCCCTCTTGCCCGATTCGACACTGATCGACTCTACCCAGTGGCCTGTGAAACCCACCCTGGGAGGCTGCTTTGGAAGAATTTGGCGCGTGTTGGGAAGGCCTGGAAGACCCCAGAACCGGGAATGCCGCTCTGCACGATTTCCACGACCTGTTGATGATTGCCCTGTGCACCGTGCTGTGCGGCGGTCAGAACGCGACGGACATGGCGGAATTCGCGAAAGCCAAGGAGAAATTCCTGCGCGAATTCCTGGTTTTGAAGCGTGGTATCCCCAGCCATGATACCTTCAGCCGACTGTTCCGGCTGCTCGATCCGGAGAAGTTCGGGGCCGCGTTTCAGCGGTTCATGGCGGCGTTTTCTAAAGAATGTCAGGGTGTTATCGCGATTGACGG
>CALFNB010000436.1 GCA_937902425.1 uncultured Acetobacteraceae bacterium
CCGCTTGCTCGAACCATTCCCGGGTCAGGATGGAATCCTGCAGATCGCCGTGGCCTTTGAGCAGGAGATTGCCCAGATCGGCGTGCGACATCGTGTCTCCGGCCTCGGCGGCGATCCGGAACAACCGCGCCGCCTCGTCCTGATCGCGCGGCACCCCGGCACCGGTGAGATGCAGCATGGCCAGAGCGCGGGCGGCGCCCTTGTGCTTGCCATCGACCGCGCGGCGGAACCACATCGCCGCCTCGGCGTAATTCGGCGGCAACGTGCCGCCTTTCGCGTAGATATCGCCGACCACCGCCGCCGCTTCGGGATCGCCCGCCAGGGCGGCACGACGGAGCCATGACTCGCCATCGGTGGGGTTTGCTTCCACGCCAAGCCCGCGGAGTTGCGCGAAACCCCAGCGCGCCTGCGCGGAGACATGCCCCTTCGCCGCCGCCTGTGCGTAGAACCGCGCCGCCGCCGCGTGGTCCTGAGCCACGCCGACGCCACGATCATGCATCATGCCGTACAGGAACAGTGCCGTCGCAAGCCCCTTTTCGGCCGCGCCCCGCAGATGCTCGACCAATTCCGCCTGAACTTCGGGGGCCTGCGCGTCGCGCGCCAGGACGAGCGAATAACCGAGCTGCCCTTGCGGACACCCGGCCTCGGCCGAGCGCTTGTACCATACGTCGGACGCCGCCGGGTCTCGCATGGCTTCCGGACCGGAACCGAGGATAAAGCCCAGTACGGCCTGGCCTTCGGCTGAGCCACCTTCGGCGGCGCGCAAAGCCCAGTACAGCGCGGTTTCGTAGTTGGGTCCGGCGGTGCCCTGAGCACCGAAAAGGACCGCGGCGCCCGGCCCGTTGCCGGCTTGCTCGGGGCCCATTCCGTTAAGACACAGAGTGGCGAGCAGCGCCTGCGCCTCGACATAGCCGCGCGTGGCGGCCTTCTCCAGCCATCGCACGCCATTGCCCCGACTGGGCGGCACACCGGCGCCCTCGAGATAACAACGACCGATCCGGAATTCCGCCTCGGCGATCCCCGCCCGGGCGGCCCGGACGAGGAATGGAAAGGCGGCCCGCCGATCGCCTCGGTCAGTAAGCCGCACCGCCCGCCGCAATGAGGCGGACACGGAAAATCGCGACAGGATTACGTCCAACAAACCCATTCAGCCCTCACGACCCAGATCCAACCGCGGAAGTCCCCCCATCATGCCTCAGCCGGAATGCCCCAACCGGAACGCCGACGTCGCTGCCACCTTCGGCCATGGCCCAGAAGTGAGGCTGCGGCGTCGAGCGCCGCGACGATCACGGCTCCCGCATGCCCTCACTCACCATCGGCAAAGCGCGGCCGAGGAAGTAAGCCATCACCGTCCGCTTGCCGACAAGGACATCGGCCGTCACCGGCATGCCGGGGATGAGGTGGAACCCCGGCGGCGTGTTGTGCAGTTTGATGTCGTCCAGGGAGACCCGGGCACGGTACCAGGTGCTGCCGCCAACCGCTGTCGCGCCGGGTGAGGGCAACGGCACCGCTCCGGATGGGTTGCGCGCTTCGTCCTGCGCGTTGAAGCTGTCGGGGCTGACGATCCGCACCACACCATGCGCCATGCCGAACTGGGTGTACGGGAACGTGTCGAACTTGACCGCGACCGTGTCGCCGACATGAACGTAGCCGTCCTCACTGCCGGGTATGTTCGCTTCGACTTCCAGCGGCGCGTTCGCGGGCACCAGGGTGATCAATTGCTGGCCGGCGGTCAGCACCGACCCAGGCGAGATGCCGCGGCCAATCGTCAACACCGTCGCATCCTGTTCGGCGCGCATCTCCACCAACTGCCGCCGCAACTGTGCCTTGTTGAACGACTCTCGCGCATCCGACAGCTTCGCGGCCGCCTCCGCCAGTTTTTCCGCGACGTCGGCATGCCAGCTTTGAATGTAGCCGTTACGTTCAGCAATCAATGCCGCGAGGTCACGCTGCGCGCTGTTGCCGACCTGTTCGACGCTGTCCAGGTTGCGCTGCATCTCGGCCCTGGTGTCCTGCGCCGACAATGTATTGAGTTTGCTGCCGACGCCCAGGCGATCGAGTTCGGTGCGCATCTTTTCCAGATTGATCGCGACATTCAGCCGGTCCCGATAACCGACGATGTCGGACCGCGATTTCGCGACCTGCGCGGACAGACTGTCGGCCTTCTGCCGGTAGCCCTCCAGCTTGTAGTTATATTCGGCCATGCGCTGCGCGAAGATCGCCGCTTCCAACGCCAGATGCGGGTCGGAACCGGTGTAGGTGAACGTCCGGTTTTCCATTTCCGACTGGAGTCGCGCCACCTGAGCCGAATATGCCGCGACCTGGCTCTTCAGTGCCTCAAGGTCGGCGGCCGCGAAGGTCGGGTCCAGCCGGGCAAGGATCTGACCCGCATGCACCTGCTCACCTTCGTGCACATCGATCGAGCGAACGATCGCGGTTTCCAGAGGCTGGATGACCATGGTCGGCGCGCGCGGGATCACTTTGCCCTGCGCGGTCACCACCTTATCGACTTTGATGATGGTCATCGCCGCGAAACAGGCCAGCACCATGGTGCCAACCGTCCAGCTGACGCCGCGGGCTATCCGCGGCACCGGTGCGTTGACGATCGCGGTGGACGGCGACTGATACTCCAGGATCACCGGCAGGGCTGCGTCGCCGCGACCGGCGACCGCCGTGCTAATTGCCGTGGAGGAGGTTTGGGGCGAGCGCGGCATGGCGGGGACCTTGTCTATCCATATGACGATTTTGCTGAGCCCAGAGCTGGCGATAAACCGTGCACCGCTCCAGCAACTTTTCGTGCGGTGCCATGTCCATCACTTTGCCCTTGTCCAGTACCATGATCTGGTCGCAGTCGATCAGCGATGAAAGACGGTGGGTGACGATTACCATGGTCCGGCCGCGCGCGATGCGAAGCAGATTGGCGTTGACCAGCGCCTCACTTTCCGGGTCGAGCGCGCTGGTCGCCTCGTCCAGGATCAGAATACGCGGATCGGTGATCAGCGCCCGGGCAATGGCCAGACGCTGCTTTTGGCCGCCCGACAGGTTCGGCGAGCCTTCCTCGATATAAGTCTCGTAGCCGTTGGGCATCCGCTCGATGAATTCCTCGGCACCCGCGAGACGCGCTGCGCGGATCGCATCCTCCAGCGTCAGACCCGGCCGGCCCGCCAGGATGTTGTCGCGGATCGAACCGCGGAACAGGAAGTTATCCTGCAGCACGACGCCAAAACTCGACCGCAGATGGCGCAGGTTGATCTCGCGCAAATCGGCGCTGTCGATCTTCACGAACCCGGAGTATTCGCGGTTGATGCCTTGCAGCAGTCGCGTGATGGTGGATTTGCCGGATCCCGACCGTCCGACAAGGCCGAGCATGGTGCCGGCGGGGACCGAGAACGTCACCTTCTCCAGCGCCGGGGTCTTGGTGCCGGCATAGGTAAAGGTGACATCTTCGAAGCTGATCGCGCCGGCGAATTTCGGCCGCAGCCCGCCTGACGCCGCATCCACTTCCAATGGCCGGTTCAGCACGTCAGCGGCCTGCGCCATGGCGCCGCCGACCTCTTCCCATTCCTCGATCAGCCGCGCGAGCCCGACCAGCGGCTGACTGACCCGTTGCGACAGCATCATGAACGCGAACAGGCTGCCGACCTGGAATCCGGTCTCATCGGTCAGTGCCAGATAGGCGCCAACCAGAATGATCCCCATCCACATGAACCGTTCGATTGGCGTCACCAGCGTCTGCGGCCAGTTGGACAGCTTGCTGAACGCCAGCCGCCACTTCCCGGCCTCGGCGACGCGTTCGTCCCAGAGCGCCTTGCGTTGCGGTTCCAACGCCAGGGACTTCACGGTCTTGATACCAAAAACCGTTTCACCCAGGGCCGACTGCTTATCGGTTTCCGCCTGGATGACCTTGCCAAAAACCACCCGCATGGGACGCAGATAGGCCAGGATGATCAGCAGTACCATGGTCGAGCAAACCAGCACGATCCAGGCCAGCGTGGCATTCAGCCAGAACAGGAACGGCAGCAGCACCGCGAGCGTGATCATGTCCAGCAGAGTGGTCATCAGCTTGCCGGTGATGAATTGCCGGACCTGATGGATCTGACTGACCTTATACATCGTCTCGCCCGCCGGGTGGCGTTCGAAGTAATCCAGCGGCAGCCGGATCAGCCGGGAGAACACGTGCAGGTTCAGCCTGGCGTCGGTGCGGACGCCGACCACCGCGATGACCAGGCGGCGGGCAAAGCCAAGCAGCGTCTCGTACGCCACCATGATCCCGAGGATGGTGCTCATCAGAAACAGCGTCGAGAAACTGTGATGGGTGATGACCTTATCGATGATCGACATCACGATCAGCGGCGGCACGATGGTCAGGAAGCTGAGCGCCAGCGAGGCGATGAAGAGGTCGCTCAGCGACTTCTTCTCCCCCATCATCATCTTGAACAGCCAGCCGACGGTGAAGGGCGGATCGGCCTCCGCCCCACCGCGCTCGGTCCGCAGCAGAATGGTCTCACCGTTCCAGACCTCGGCGAGGCGCATCTCGTCGACCATGATGGCCGGATCGGCCTCCGGCGCGCGCGGGTCTTTCAGGCCGACGATCTTGGCTTCCGGGTTGGCGCCGGTCAGCAGCCCAGCGGTGCCGTCGTTGAACAGCAGGACGACGGGGCCGGTGCTGCTGAGATTCATCAGGTGACGCCAGCGCAGACGCAACGCGCGTGACCACATGCCGGCGCTTTTGGCCCATTCGGAAAGCGCGGCGGCGCCGGGCACCGTTTCCCCGGGTCCGTTGCGGAATTCAAACGGATCGAGTTCCAGCCCGAAATAGCGGGCCGCCATCATCATCGCCAGCAGGCGCGGATGGATCGGGGCGCCGCGAGGCGTGCCAATCGATGACCCATCCGGCGGACCATCGGAACCGTCACTCTCCTGCGACATCGCGGGTTCCGCGGGATCAGGAGCGGAAGCGGCAGCCTGACGCCCGAACCACGATTGGCCAGGCGTATGTCCGTCAGAAATATCCACGAGCGAACCCTTTGAAAAACCCAACCCGAGGCGGGAGGCGGCACGTTGATCCAAAACCGGCGGGGGGATCGCGCCCGATCCCCCCGATGGTAGAGACACCGGGTTTCATGATCCCCGCGGATTCATCACCCGAGAGCGCACCGCCAAGCGCGCGCCATCATGAACATACACGTGTGACGACAACTGGCCTTGCTTCAAGGAAGTTTCCGCCCCGTCGTTCATCCAGTCCTCTATGCCACCGTATGGCCAAAAAAATCAACAAATCCTTGAATTCATGCTCGCGGCCGCCGCACGTGGCTTTCATCAACCCGCGGAAGGCGGCACGATGGCGGCGGGCCGCGCCAAGGGATTGAGCCCCGGGGGGCTCGTGCCCCCGGTGGATTGAGTTCCGCGGCGGCGCGTTTGCAAATTACCTTCACAGGCCCATGGCCTTCAAAGGATGGGGACATGATCATCCGCGACGCGACCGAGGCCGATGTGCCCGAAATCCAGTCCATCTACGCCCATCACGTGCTGACCGGCACCGGCACGTTCGAGGAAGAGCCGCCTTCGGTCGAGGACATGCTGACCCGCTATCGCCGGATCGTCGATCATGGTTGGTGCTGGTTGGTGGCGGCGGACGACACCGGCGTCCTCGGCTATGGCTATTACACGCAGTTCCGGGAGCGGTCGGCGTATCGGTACTGCGTGGAGGACAGCGTCTACGTGCGGGAAAACGTGCGCGGTCAGGGCGTCGGCAAGGCGCTGGTCCAAAAGCTGGTCGAGATTTGTACCGCCGCCGGGATGCGGCAGATGATCGCGGTGATCGGCGATTCCGAGAATGTCGGCTCGATCGGCGTGCACGCGAGTCTGGGTTTCCAGAAGGTCGGCACGCTGCATGCGTCGGGGATCAAATTCGGCCGTTGGCTCGACGCGGTGTATATGCAGCGGGCGCTGGGACGCGGTGATCGCGATATTCCGGCGTGATGCTGTTGCCGTTCGACCCACGTTCATCGCGGTCTCGCGGCAATCCGTCATGGCCCGGATCGACCGGGCCATCGCTGGCCATATCGTGTTGGTGCTTCTGGGCTGATCGATCTGAGCCACATCGATTGCAACGCCTGGCATGACGATCACGACCGCGGGGAACCGGCCCGATCGGCCCGAGGCGGTCGCCGTCGCCGGCCGCGACCACCGCCTGTGGATGATGGCGGCGTATGGCTTCGTCGCCGGTCTGCCGCTGCCGCTGTCAACGTTCACGCTGCGGTATTGGCTGTCCGAGAGCGGCGCGACGCTGTCGGTGATTGGTCTGACCGCCAATATCGGGCTCGCCTACTCGTTGAAGTTCCTGTGGTCGCCGGTGTTCGACCACGTGCCGCCGCCCGGCGGGATGCGGCGTCTGGGCAGGCGGCGCGGCTGGCTGGCGACGATCCAGCCGGTGCTCGTGCTCGCCGCGGTGTTGCTGGCATTGACCAATCCAGTGGCGTCGCCGGCGCTTTCGATCGCCGCCGCGGCGCTGGTCGCATTCCTCTCCGCCAGCCAGGACATCGCGGTCGACGCCTGGCGTATCGAGACGTTCTCCCAGCGGGCGCAGGGCGAGGCCTTGGCGGCCTACGTCTGGGGCTACCGGTTCGCGCTGCTGGCGGCGACCACCGGCGTCATTTGGGCGTCCGGTGTCGTCGGCTGGCATCTCGCCTTGCTGGGGATCGCGATCTTGCTGGGGCTCGGCCCGGCGGTGACGCTGTTGGCGCCGGAACCGGCACTCGAAGGCGGCACCCCGAGAACCGGCGGACCCCTGGCGAGCCGCGCGAAGCAAGCCGTGATCGATCCGCTGCGGAGTTTCCTCACCCGTCCAGGAGCCCAGATGATCCTGGCCTTCGTCGCCCTCTTCAAACTGGGCGAGGCCATGGGCGGGATCATGACCGCCCCATTCTATCGCGGGCTCGGCTTCACGCGTGACGCGATCGCCGGATCGGGGCCGTTCTCCCTGGTGGCGACACTGGCCGGGATCACCTTCGGCGGCTGGCTGGTGGCGCGGATCGGCGTGGGCCGAGCCTTGCTGTGGACCGGCTCGGCGCAAACCGCGGCGATGGCGCTGTACGAGGTGCTCGCCCATGCGCCGGGACAGGTCCCCATCCTTTACCTGACCGTCGCGATCGAGGCATTCGCGCAAGGCATGGCCGACGCGGCATTCCTGACTTACCTGTCGGGCCTTTGTTCGCGCGCGTTCACCGCGACGCATTACGCGTTGCTGTCGTCGATCCCGGCGCTGGCGATCCACACCATCGGCGGCGTTTCCGGCGTGCTGGCGGGCGCGGTCGGCTGGGTGGCGTTCTACGCGATCTGCACCTTCGCCGCGCTGCCGGCGATGGGGCTGATGGTCGTGCTGCTGCGGCGCCATCCGCCGGAACCGCGACTCACCCAGGCTGAATAGGCATCCGCGCGATACTCAGCCACGCGATCGGCGCCCCGGCCTTTTCCGCCGCCTGAGCCGGCGATGCGGACGTGTCCCAATCGGCCGCGATGAAGCGCTTGCCGTTCACCGTGCTCGCCTCGTCCGACAGCAGCCAGAGCAGCGGCGCCGCCATGATCTCGGGTTGCAGCATTTTCGCGGGATCGCCGGCCTCACCGACCAGCGGCGTGTTGGTCGTGCCGCCGGGCACCAAAATGTTGGAGGTGACGCCGGTGCCCGCGAGGTCGGCCGCAAGTACCGCCATCGCCGACTCGGCCGCCGCTTTGGAGGAGCCGTAGAGCAGGTAGCCCTCGCGCACCATCGTGCCGAGGCTGGTGGTGACGGTGATGATCCGGCCTTGTTTCGCGGTCAGCATGTGCGGCAGCACGGCGCGCGCCATGTTGATCGGCGCGGCGGCGTTGACCGTGATGAACCGCGTCCATTGCTCCGGCGTGGTGTCCCAGAAGCGGATCGGGTTCTTGCGTTGGTCGGACCGGATCGAGGCCTGGCCGATGCCCGCGTTGTTCACCAGCGCGTCGATCCGGCCGAATTTGATCAGAGCGGAACCGGTGACATGCGCGAATGAGTCGGGCCGCGCCAGATCGGCGGTGACCGGGTTCACGCTGCCTCGGAGGTTCGCCGCGCGCTTCGCCAGTTCCGCGAGCGCGGCACCGTTGCGGTCCACCGCGGTGACGTCGTGGCCGGCCGTGAGCAGGGCGATCGTCATCGCGAGGCCCATGCCGCTGGCGGCACCGGTGACGATGACGGCTTTGTTGTCCGAGGCCATTGGTTGTTTCCTCCGCGTTGGCGTTGGGAGAAGCGTGTGCGGTCCGGGAGGAGATGTCCAGTAGCGTGGCTTATCAGGTGGTCCACGGGCTTCCGTCGGTCATTCAGAAGGCGGCGAACCCACTTACGGAGGTCCGAGACCCCTCAACACCGCCGTCAGTTGGGCAACAAGCTCCAGGGCCCGCGTTAATTCCTCGGTTGATGGCTCCGGCTCCAATTCCGTTTCGCCAGGGTAACGGTAGGCAACGTTCCAGGTCGTCCACTGTCGAAGTGGCGACAGTAACGGTGCCGTCGAGGGAAACACGGCCGCCACGGATTGTCCTAAAGCATCAAGGTCGTGCGTTTTTCGGAAGTCGGTACCGGCTCGGACCAGAAAGCCTTTCAACAGCTTTTCCGCGGCCTGCTGGCAATGGAATGCCGCCCCACCTAACGAAGGTGGATCGAACCCAAGGCAGCCGCGGGCGATCCGCTCATCTTCCGCCGCGTGCCGTATCCAGCCCTGTACGCGTAACCAGAGAACGGCTGGATCAGGGCCGCTCATAGACCACGACACCATCCAGCATGGCCGCTCGGGACAGCGTGCCCGCGATCTGCTCATTTTGACGGAACGTTGCTTCTCGCACCGGAATCACATCAGCCGGCTCATGGTACGAGCGCCGGGCCTCGAACCCCGCCCGCAGCGTGACCATTTCCGCGGGGGTATCGTCATCGACAACGACCAGCAGATCAATGTCGCTGTCCGGCCCAGAGTCCCCCCGCGCGCGCGATCCAAACAAGATGACCCGCCGCGGCCGGAAGTAAGCCACGACAGGATCGAGCAATTCGGGTGGGACCAACGGCGTGGTCATGAACTCGGCGAACTCCGTCTATGCGGTTTCGCGAGCAGTCTGCCACAACCGCGCATTGCTTGCATCTCGGCATTCGGCCCAGGCGGCCATTCCATCAGCGCCGGTCGCGCATGCGGAGAAACCACGCCACCCGTGGAAATCAGCTCCCACCGTTCCGGCGAAGCGACGATCCGTAATTCGCGGCATCGGCCGCAATGCGCGCTCCGGAACTTTGGGGGCACCGGCCGGTCAGCGCGAATGCTCACGGGTAAACATGATGGCGGGCTTCGTGATGTCATCAATGGGGTGTTCGCGACAATAGTTGTCAATTCAGGCCCAGACGCCCTCACCATCAGTGAATGCGAGTGGATCAGGTCCAGACACCGACATGCTCCCGTAGCCGACGCCGGTAAGGAACCCCGGAACCCATTGCTCCCGGTTCTCTGCCGCACCGTCCCGCCGTGCCTTGGTCCACGCTCCACAAGAAGCGTTACCCGCCCCCAATCCACTGAATACGTCACGCGCCTCGGCCGCCCCGGTCATCAGGGCAACGACCATGATCGCGCGGATAAGAACCGGCTTCATGAACCCGCCCGCCGGTTTCCGTCGCTCACTATGGCATGGTTTCCCCTCGTTCGGTGGAAACCCGTAGCACGATACTTCGCTTATTCAGGCCATGGTGGGTTTACCTGATAAGGCCAGGCCACCCCTCAATAGCCGCGATGATCGAGGCCACGGCTGCGATAAGGGCCAGCATCACATTAATTTTTGTCCAGAAAGCAGCACTTTCGGCCTTCCATCTCATCCAGTTTTCCATGTCGCCACGCGGAGCCTGTAGGCCGTTTCCAATCAGAATGGCTCGCGCGGGGTCTCTCCAATCCATTGGGTAGTTTGAGAGAATTGCCCGAAGTCCATCGACGCCATGGCGATCAAGCGCAGCCTCCACCAGCGGCGCCAGCTTCAGCTTGCGCGGCCAGATTGTCCTGTTTGCCAAGGCACAAGTCTTCCACGATCTTCCGAATCGCCCGCACAACTCGGGCCAGTCGGTCGTTCCCGATTCGATCAGGGATGCCGCCATACCGGCGCGGTCCTGGCCAGCAGGTCCTCGGGTTGAACTCGCCGATGACGGTACCAATACGGCCCGTCCAAAACGCATGCGTTTTGGACGTCGCCCTCAGTCGTCGAGGAAGCTCCGCAGCTTCCGGCTCCGGCTCGGGTGCTTCAACTTGCGCAGCGCCTTCGCCTCGATCTGACGGATGCGCTCGCGGGTCACGTTGAACTGTTGCCCGACCTCCTCCAGCGTATGGTCGGTGTTCATCCCGATCCCGAAACGCATGCGCAACACACGTTCCTCGCGCGGCGTCAGCGAGGCCAGGACGCGCGTCGTCGCCTCACGCAGATTGGCCTGGATCGCGGCATCCAGCGGAATGACCGCCGCCTTGTCCTCGATGAAATCGCCCAGGTGAGAGTCTTCCTCGTCGCCGATGGGCGTTTCGAGGGAAATCGGCTCCTTGGCGATCTTCAGGACTTTGCGGACCTTCTCCAGCGGCATGCCCAGTTTTTCGGCGAGTTCCTCGGGCGCCGGCTCGCGGCCGATCTCGTGCAGCATCTGCCGCGACGTGCGCACCAGCTTGTTGATCGTCTCGATCATATGCACCGGGATGCGGATCGTACGGGCCTGGTCGGCGATCGACCGAGTGATCGCCTGCCTGATCCACCACGTCGCATAGGTCGAGAACTTGTAGCCGCGGCGGTACTCGAACTTATCCACCGCCTTCATCAGGCCAATGTTGCCTTCCTGGATCAGATCCAGGAACTGTAGTCCGCGGTTGGTGTATTTCTTGGCGATGGAGATCACCAGCCGCAGATTGGCCTCGATCATCTCCTTCTTCGCCCGCGCGCTGTCGCGTTCGCCGCGGCTCACGGTCATGTAGACGCGGCGGAATTCGGCGATCGGCAGACTGGCATCGGTCGCGACGGCGGAAATCTGGCCGCGCACGTTGTTGATATCGGTCGTGTGTTTGGCGACGAACGGCTTCCAGCCCCTACCCGGCAGCACCGCCACCCTGGCGACCCAGTTCGGATCGAGTTCATACCCGCGGTAGTGCCTCAGGAATTCTTCGCGGGCGACCTTGGTGCCCTCGGCCATGCGCAGCAACTGGCCTTCCAGCGTCGTCAGCCGCTGGTTCAGCTGTTTCAGTTGCGTGACCAGTTCCTCGATCCGGTTGTTGTGCAACCGCACCTGGCCGACCTTCTGCACCAGCTCCTCACGCGACTTGCCGTAGGTTTTTTCCGAGCGCGTGGTGACATCCTCGCCGCTGGTCATGGTTTCCAGCCGGCGGCTCTGCATCTTGTGCAGCTTCTTGTAGAGGACCTCGATTTCCTCGAACCGCGCCAGCACTTCCGGCTTCAGTTTCTCTTCCAGCGCGGACAGCGACATGCTGGGGCCGCCGTCCTCATCGTCCGCGTCATCGTCCGGCGCGGTGAAGCCGTCGGCGACCGGCGCGGCTTCCACCGTTTCGACCCCGTCCGGCGTGGCGCCGGCGCCGTCGGTCGCTTCCAGGTCGATGATGTCGCGCAACAACATCCGGCCGGCCTTGAGCTGGTCGTGCCACGAAATGATCGCGGCAAACGTCAGCGGGCTCTCGCACAGCCCGTTGATCATCATGTCGCGGCCGGCTTCGATCCGCTTGGCGATGGCGATCTCGCCCTCACGCGACAGCAACTCGACGCTGCCCATCTCGCGCAGATACATGCGGACCGGGTCGTCGGTGCGGCCGACCGTGGCCTCGTCGATATTGCCGGTCTGCTCCTCCTCGGCTTCCTCGGTCTTTTCGACCGGGGCGACCACTGCCTCACCGTCTTCCTGCTCCTCGCTCTCGACGACCTGGATGCCCATCTCGGACAGCGAGGCCATCAGATCCTCGATCTGTTCGGAGCTGTTCTGATCCGGCGGCAGAATGGTGTTCAGTTCGTCGAAGGTGATGTAACCGCGCTCCTTGCCCTTGGCGACCAGCCGCTTCACGGCGGCGGTCTGCACGTCGAGCAGGTTGGTCTCGGCATCCTGTTCCGCCGTGGCGGTATCACCAGCGACAATTGTTTTCGTGGCCATCGGTCAGAAGTCTCCCAGATCGGTTGGGTCACGGCCAAAGCCGTGCTGTTCAGTTGCGCGGCCTGGGCCGCTTAAATCGGCGCGGCTTACGCCGCTGGTATTGTTGGCGCGTCGGATGGCGCACCTCTCGTCAGCGCGGCCCGTGCCGCGACTTTTGTCAGCGCGGCCCGTGCCGCGACAAATCTTCCTCTCACGCGGCGGCGACGTCGGATCCGTCCGGGTCACCGGTGCGGACTTTGTTGAGGGCGGACATCAAGGCAACGAGCCTGCGTTCGGTTTCCCCGGTCAGACCCCTCGCGGCGTCCTGTCGCGCCAGATCGACTTCTTCGCGCAGACGATCGACATTCAGGAACCCGAAGATGTGCCACCATCCTTCCTCCGCCTCCGCCGGCATGGCCGCTGAAGACGCGCAAGCTGGCAACGGGACTGGTGTCCCGGCCAGAACTTTGCCCACTTCAGTGTTCAACCCGAAACCGTCCAGGTGGTCCATCAGAGCCTCAGAGTCAAGGACTTCAGCATGGATTGCCCACTCCGCGATCGCATCGCGGAGCTGTGCGAGAGGCGGTTCGAGCTCCAATCCAGCGTAGGCATGCTCGACATCGTGGAACAACGCCGGGTGCCGCAGCAGGATCGCGGTCAAAATCCGCGCCCGTTCCGCGGCGATCGCGCGGGCGTCGGCGGCCGGGCGCGGGCCGGCCCGATGGGGTGCCGCCTGATTGAGGCTGGAACGATGATACCCGGACCGGTTGGCTGACCCGGGTCCGCCGCGATCCCGCCGCCGGCTGGCGAAGAACCGGTCGAACAGCACGCTGCGATATTCCCCGGCGAGAGCCTTGTCCGGGATGCGCTTCGCCGCGTCCTCCAGCCGGGTTCGAAACGCGGCGCGTTGTTCCGGTGAGGTATCGGTCATGCCCTCATGCAGCAGGTCGTACAGGCACTCGGCCAACGGGCGGGCGCCATCAAGCATCGATTGAAACGCCCGCGCGCCATGCGAACGCACCAGGCTGTCGGGGTCCTCGCCGGCCGGCAAGGAGATCAGCCGCAGTGTCCGTTCCGGTGCCAGCATGGGCAACGCCAGTTCGGCGGCGCGGGCAGCCGCCCGAGCGCCCGCCGCGTCGCCGTCGAAGCACAGCACCGGCGCGGGGGACAGCCGCCAGAGTTCGGTCAGTTGTTCCTCGGTCAGCGCGGTGCCAAGCGGCGCCACCGCCGCCTCGAAGCCGGCCTGGCCCAGAGCGATCACGTCCATGTAGCCTTCGACGATCACCAATGTGCCCCCTGGGGTTCCGCCACGCCGTACCGCCTCCCGCGCCAGATCGAGGCCGTAAAGCGTGCGCCGTTTGGAGAACAGCGCGGTCTCCGGCCCGTTCAGGTATTTCGGCTGGCCGTCCCCCATGATCCGGCCGCCGAAGCTGATCGTTCGACCGCGGCGATCGCGGATCGGGAACATGACGCGGTTGAAGAACAAGTCGAACACGCGGCCGGTTTCATCATCGCGACGCATCAGGCCGGCATCGACGAGTTGTTCGGCGGTCACACCTTCCCGGGCAAGGTCCGCCGCGATCACGCCCCTGCCCTCGCCGGACCAGCCGAGGCCGTAACGGTGGATCGTTTCGTCCGACAGGCCGCGGTTGGTGAGGTAATCGCGCGCGGCCTTGCCCTCCGGCAGGAACAGCCGGCGCTGGTAACTGGCGGCGGCGGCGTCCAGCACACCAGCGAGGTCCAGCCGCCGCCTTTCCGCCTCCGCCGCTTCGGGGGAGGGGGTGGGCACCTGCATCCCCGCCTCGGCGGCCAGTTGTTCGACGGCCTCCGGGAAGCTGGCGCCCTGCGATTGCATGACGAAGGTGATCGCGTCGCCGTGCACGCCACAGCCGAAGCAATGGTAGTGGTCGTCATACACGTAGAAACTGGGGGTTTTCTCGCCGTGGAACGGGCAGCAGCCCTTCCACTGCCGGCCGGAGCGGGCCAGCCGCACGCGCCGGCCGATCACCGCCGGCAACGGGGTGCGTGCGCGAAGTTCGTCGAGGAACTGCGGTGGGAGAGCCATCAGGCCGCCTGGGCGTTCATGACAACCGGGCTTTCACGAGCGCGCCGGCCTTGGCCATGTCCAGTGCCGCCGCGTGTTTGGCGCGTAGTGCGGCCATGACCTTGCCCATGTCCTTGATGCTGGTGGCACCGGCCTCCGCGATCGCGCCGTTGACCGCCGCCTCGACGGCCGAGTCGTCCATTTGCTGGGGCAGGAAGGCTTCGATGACCGCGATCTCGGCGGTTTCCTTGGCGGCAAGTTCGGGACGGTTGCCCTGCTGGTAAAGCATCACCGACTCGCGGCGGGACTTTACCATGCCGCGCAGCATGGACAGCACCTCGTCATCCGGGACCTTGTCGATGCCTTTCGGACGGGCGGCGATGTCGGTATCCTTCAGCTTCGCAATGATCATGCGCAGGGCGGACGTGCGCGCCGAGTCGCCCGCTTTCATCGAGACCTTGAGCTGTTCCGTGAACTGTTCGCGCAGGCTCATGGCGGGCTCCGGGGGGATTTGGGGTGGGCGGGGCATTATGGTCGCGAGCGCGGGAGGAGACAACGGCGTTGACACGGCGAGGGCGAGTCCCAGATCGCGACGACGAAGCCGGGCCACATCGGGTTTCAGGATGTGGCGACCTCGTCAGAAGATGCTCAACGCTTTCGCTTCGATACGCTGGCGAAGCATCGGATCCAGGCTGCCTCGTAACATCCGCATCGATGGGCACGCCGAGAATATGGCCCACGTGATGCTGGACATTGATCAGTTCGATCAAACTGAAGCGAGGCTTGTTCGTGTCGAAGAACAGAGCGACGCCGCTGTCCGGCTCCGGCGCGCAACCCGGCGGGCATCGGGAAGTGTCCATCATCGTCCTACACCGGCGGCCGATTTTTCTCCTTGCAAGTGCATCAGAATCCTCCCATTTGGTTTCGTATCAACCCACGCGGCGCTCGCGTTGAGGTTCCCTCCAGGAGATCCGCGCACCGGCGCTCGGCCGGCGGGTAGCCCAATACCGGGAGCCCGCCATGATCGCGTGGTCACTCCATATTGAGCTTTCGTTCGAGCAAGCCTTGATGGTGGTTGCAATTGTTGCGTCCGGCATCAGGCACCCTTTCGCCCGCAGCCTTATGGTCGCGGTCTGGAGGGTCTTACGATGCTTTCGTGAGTGAGTTTTTCGACACTGGCAGCCTGTCGGACTTAGGGCGCTGACGTAATAATCATTAACTATTTCGGAAACGCAGGGTATACCCCGCTCACGCGATAATCCGGAATTTCTTTGGGTCGATAATGCGGAAGTT
>CALFNB010000437.1 GCA_937902425.1 uncultured Acetobacteraceae bacterium
TCCCCGTCTTCCGCGATGGTTTCGACCCCCCACTCTCGTCGCCGTGCGGGAAATCCGGCAGTATTCCGGTGTCGATCGGGGGACACACTGATGCGCCGGACCATTCTGACACTGCTGCTTTTGCTCGGTCCCGCCGCCGCCTGGGCCGGTGGCACGTTACGCATCGGGCTGAATGAGGACCCGGACGCTCTGGATCCCGCCCGGAGTGGCAGTTTCGTCGGCCGACTGGTGTTCATGGCGGTCTGCGACAAGCTGATCGACACCGACCAGAACAATCAGTTCGTGCCGCAACTCGCGACGTCCTGGTCCTGGTCGCCGGATAATCTGGCGCTGACCCTGACGCTGCGGGACGGCGTGCTGTTCCAGGACGGCTCGACGCGGAGGCGGCCCGGGTCAATCTGGAACGCTACCGCAACGCGCCGGAAAGTCTCCGCAAGGGCGAACTGAAACCGGTCGCGTCGGTGGAGGTGTTGGACCCGAAGACGATCCGGCTGCATCTGGGGCAACCGTACGCGCCCCTGGTCGCGGCGCTGTCCGACCGCGCCGGTATGATGGTCTCGCCAAAGGGTATCGCCCGTCTCGGCTCCCATCTGGCCGACGAACTGCCGTGCGCCGGACCCTTCAAACTGACCGAGCGAGTGGCGCAGGACCGTATCGTCGTGGATCGGTTCCCGGGTTACTGGGACGCGGCGGCGATCAAGCTGGATCGGGTCATCTACCAGCCGATCCCCGACACCACCGTCCGCCTGGTCAATCTGAAAGCCGGGCAACTGGACATGATCGAGCGGCTTGGCCCGACCGATGCGGCGGCGGTGAAGGCCGATCCGAAGCTCCGGCTGATTTCGGAGCCGGCGCTGGCGTATTACACGCTGGCGCTGAACCTCGCCGAGGGCAGCCCGTTGCGCGATCCGCTGGTGCGGGAGGCGTTGGAGGCAGCGATCGACCGGGTGGTACTCAATCAGGTGGTGATGGACGGGCAGTTCATCCCATCGAACCAATTCGAGGCTCCGGGCAGCCGCTACTTCAACCCCAACCGGCCAGTGCCGCCGCGCGATCTGGCGCGGGCGAAGGCGTTGCTGGCGCAAGCGGGGCAGCCGCACGCGGCGTTCACCATCACCGTGGACAATCAGCCGGTGGAGATGCAGGCGGCCCAGGTGATCCAGTCGATGGCGAATGAGGCGGGGTTCGACGTGAAGCTGCGCTCGGTCGAGGCGAACACGCTGATCGCGGCGGGCAAGGCCGGGGATTTCCATGCGCTGTTCGCGATCTGGAGCGGGCGGGTCGATCCGGATGGCAATGTGTCGATCTGGCTCGCCAGCGACGGGTTTCTGAACTGGGGCAAATACAACAGCCCGAAATTCGACGACATCCTGCGGCGGGCAAGGGGCGTGACGGACGTTCCCGCGCGGCAGGCGCTGTATCGGGACCTGACCGATGTCTACCTGACCGATCGGCCACACCTCGTGCTGTATCACGTGAAATGGCTGTGGGGTCTCAGCGACAAGGTGACCGGGTTCGTGCCGACGCCGGATGGGCTTATCCGGTTGCGCGGGGTGGCGGTTGGGCCATAGGTTTGCCGATGTTGCACCGCGGCAAAATAAGGAGCCCTGAGGATGCCTGAAATCAACGCCGACCGCCTGTTGGGCGATCTGTACGCGCTGCGGCGGATTGGCGAATACAAGACCGGAGTGCATCGGCCATCGCTTTCGCCCGAGGACGTCAGGTCGCGCCACTGGCTGGCGGAAAAGCTGACCGCGGCCGGCCTGACCGCCGAGCTCGACGGCATCGCCAACGTGTTCGGCCGGGACCGCTCGCCTGGGCGCAAGCTGCTGATGGGCAGCCATATCGAGACCCAGCCGCATGCCGGCTGGCTGGATGGCGCGATGGGCGTGATCTACGGGCTGGAGGCGGCGCGAACTCTTGGAGCTGGCATCGATGTCGCCGCATGGTTCGATGAGGAAGGGTGGTTTGGCTCGTTTCTGGGCTGCCGGTCGTTTTGTGGCCAGGTGCCGGACGCGGAGATCGATACAGCGAAGCGGCGAGGCGACGATGTTCCGTTGCGCGCCGCGCTCGATCAGGCGGGTCTTCAAGGGCGGACGCGGGTTCAGGCCGATCCGTCACGGTATCTTGGCTATCTGGAAGCGCATATCGAGCAAGGCGCCGAACTGGAACTGTCCGGCGACCGGATCGGCATCGTGACGGCGATCGTCGGCAGCCACCGGTTTCGCATCGTGTTCGAGGGCGTGCAGAACCACGCCGGCACCACGCGCATGGCGCGGCGCAAGGACGCCGGCGTGGCGCTGGTGCGGCTGGCCACCGCGATCAACGACCGGTTCCCGGCGATCGCGCATGAACGGACGGTGTGGACCACGGGGCAGATCACGCTTGACCCCGGGTCCCCCAGCATCGTGCCAGGCAGGGCGGAGATGGTGTTCCAGTTCCGCGACACCGAGCCGGCGATGCTGGCACGGTTGGGCGAGGAACTCGACGTGCTGGTCGCGGAGGCCAATCGGGGCCCGTGTCGTGTAACCCTGGTCAGGACCGGAACCACGGCTCCGAGCACGATGGCCGCGTCGTTTCAGGATGCGCTCGAGGCGGCCGCGGCTCGGCACGTCCCCGGGAAGTACCAGCGTATGCCCAGTGGGGCGGGGCACGACGCGCAAATTCTGGCGGGGATCATGCCGTCAGGGATGCTGTTCGTGCCGAGTATTGGCGGCATCAGCCATCATTACGCTGAAAACACCAGCGATGACGACCTGGTGCTCGGTTGCCAGGTTGTCGTGGACGCGGCGGCGGCGTTGCTGGCGGGGTGATGCCGTTGCGGTCGCCAGGACGCCTTTGTCGGGACCGGGCATCGGGCAGTCGCCTGTTTTATCCCAATCCAGGAGTATGGCGCGCGGCAACTGAAGATTGACGATCGGAGGCTGTCTTGCCGCCCAACTCGCCGCCCCGATGGGCAGCGGAATGGCCGGTTTTCACGCCTCGGCCGGAGCCGATTTCTTGCCGTCGTCTTTGATGACGGTGGCCGAGGCGCGCCGCTCCGCTGCGTTCCTGTTTTGCGCCGAGGCATGCCCCGGCACGGAACGGCGGCGCTGTCTGAATGTCACGATTGATGGATCATTCGGGGCGTGTTGGGCACCAGAAATATTCTTGCTTCGTTGATGGAGCATTCCAGCTCCCGCGGAAAAGCCTCAAACGACGGGCGACACGAGATAAAATGAAGCCGCCTGTGCGGTGGCATCTTCGCGGCGCGACGGCCGATTGCCGCCACGGTCGATCACGCGCCCGTGCGAGCCGAGAATGTTGACGCTCGCCTGCCGTTGACGACGACTGATCTGCGTCAATGACCGGGCGGTCGCCGCGTCCGATATTGTCGTCAGAACTGCCCCGGGGATCGCTCTCTCGGATTATCGGATTTATCGCGAAGGTGTAGGTATATGGCGGGCAGTCGTGTCGTGGCGGTGATTGATGATGACGCCGCTGTCCTGCAGTCGCTGAAATTCCTCCTGGAAACGGCTGGCCATACAGTTGCCGCGTACGGTTCGGCGACGGATTTTCTCGACGACCATGTGTCCCGTCCGGCCTGCCTGATCGTCGATCAGCATATGCCCGTGATGACCGGACTGGAACTTGTCGCTCGGCTGCGTCAGGAGGCAGCCGAGGTTCCCGTTCTGTTGATCACCGGCTCCCCGACTTCGGCCATCGCGGCGCGCGCCAACGAACTTGGGGTCGCGATGCTTGAGAAGCCGCCGGCTGAACATGATGTGCTGACATTCATCGACGAACACGTTTGAGACGTTGGACCGGGCCATCGGCCTGAACTGACCCGCCGGCCCGTGACAATGCCCGTGACAATGAGAGTCACCGCTCCGGTTTGTCGACCTTCTCCAGTTTGATCACCACGCGCCGGTTCCTGGCCTGATTTTCGGGAATGACGGTTCCGTCGGCGTTGCGGTTGGGCGCGATCGGGAACGTGTCCGCATAGCCGGCGGCGGTGAGTTTCCGCGGCGAGATGCCCTGCTCCAGAAAGAACCGCACCACGGCCGCCGCGCGCGCCGTCGACAGCTCCCAATTTGATTGAAACTGCCCGGTGGCGATTGGTGTGTCGTCGGTATGTCCCTCGATGGAGATGTGATACGAGTCGAACGTGCTCGATTTCAGAGTCACCGCCACATCACGCAAGATGGATTTCCCGGCAACGGTGATTGTCGCGTAGCCGCTGCTGAAAAAGGCGGCGCTGTTGATTTGCAGCGTGGTGATCCGGTCGCTCTGCTGCTCGACGGCATCGGTGCCGAGGGACTTCAGCAGATCCACCACGGCCGGCGGCGAAACCGCGGCGATTTCCGGCTTCGCCGCTGGCGGCGGGATCGAAGCAGCCTTCGCGGCTGGCGGCGGGATCGAAGCGGCCTTCGCCTCTGGCGGCGTGGCCGCGACAGCCGCCAGGTCAACACGCGACCACGGCGTCGTAACTGGTTCGGTCGCGTCGTCGATGTTTGGCGTCACCTCACGCCAGGCCGATGGTTTGGCCGCATCGCCGCCGGTGTCAGCCGGTGTGTCATCCGCCGCGAGATCCATGGCGCGCGTGACCGGCAGAACGGGAGGCTGCTCCGCGAAAATATCCGCTGCCGCCGGCGCGAGAGCGACCGGCGCCGCCACGTCCCGCGGGAGGTTCTTCTCCCCGGTCCTGATCGACAGAATGATCACGAACAGACACAGCAGCAGCGTGATCGTGTCCGCGTAGGTGATGAGCCAGTCGTCGGTATGTCTGCTCTGCTCCCGCCGAAGCCGCTGATGCAGTCTCATGAGCCAAAGGCTCCCAATAACGCCGACTGGCGGAACTTTGGGCCTCCGGTCTGGTTGATCGCGGCTTTCGTGGGCATGAAGCTGATCGCGGCGGAACCGTCGATCGCGTCGAAATAGTCGCGCTGTTCGGGCCGCAGGAAACCATTCAGCCGGTCCTGGATGTGCGACGCCGTCTCACCGCGAGCCAGCATCACCATGCCTTCGGTGATCAGCGTGTGGCGGCTTTGGCGTCCGTCGATCTCCTGTTGAAGCCGTGCCGCCGCCGGCATGTAAATCATCCGCGCCGACACGACACCATAAAGCGTGGACAGAAACGCCACCGCGAGCGTCGAACCGGTGCTGGCGATACTGTCGTTGAGATCGCACAGCATCGCGATCATGCCGACCAGGGTGCCGACCATGCCGAAGGCCGGCGCGTGGCTTGTCATGGCGCGCAACACATCGACCGGGATGCAGTCGTGGTCATAACTCGCTTCGGCCGCTGTCTCCATCATGGCGCGCACGTCGTCGGGCCGGTACTCGGACAACACCATGTTCAGTCCATAATTCACGAACGGGCCCTGCGTGCCGTCATCGTCGAGGCTGGCGCGCAGGCTGCTGAGCCCGCCGCTGTTGATCAGGCGCACCCAGCGGATGATGTCGTGCATGTCCCGGGTCAGGTCGAGATGCATGACCCGCGGCTGCCTCAGCATCGCGGGAATGGCGAGCAGTGCCTTATGCACGTCGTTGCCCTGAAAACTCATGAACACGGTCGCGATCACACCGCCCAGTACGATGACCAGTCCGGCCAGACTGAACAACACCAGAAATCCGTGCGCGCTGAACACGACAGGGCTCAGCATGATCGCCACGCCGAATGCCGCCCCCGCCAGGGGACCTCGGGAATACGGCTGAGGCGATTCGTCGGAGAGTGTCGGCATATCCGGGTCTTTCGAATGTGAATTGAATGGTTCGCCACCGGCGGTCCGTGAGTGAAGGAGCAACCGGCGTGCCATCCATCATGAAGCGGTTTCGTGAGGCGCACCGGGAAACGCATGGGATGCCCGAACGGCCATGATATCCGGGCGTTCGGGACGAAATGATCGCCCTCGGTTCTGGTGGATCGGCGGTGTCGGGCCGGTCTGCCCGAATGCGGCGAACGCCGGCCCCCGGCATGTTCAACCGGGTAACCTGCGCGCCCCTGGGCAGAGGTTGCCGACATCGCCAATTCGTCCGCGGCACATCAGGATTTCGCTCGGCGAAGTCAAAATCGCCGGCCCACAGTCATCCTCGAGCCGGACCCAGTGCTGTCCGGCTCAATTTCGTCCCGAAAACAGCATCATGAACGCGGCGCGGCCGGACTACGATCATCGGATCCAGCCCGAGTTGGACGACCAGGCGCGACTGTGAACGAACCGGACCATGACGGTGCTCCGCATGCCGTTTCCGGTTGGCCCACCGGGGTGATACGGTCCGCCCGAATACCGCCCGAGGAAACTGCCATGCGCCGATGCGTGCTGCTGCTTGCCTTGCTGCTGACGGCGCTGCCCGTCCAGGGGGCGGACCGGACAAAGATCACGGTTGTCCAGAGCAGTTACAGCTTCAATTTCGTGCCGCTCGCCGTCGCCCGGACCGAGGGCTACTTCACCGATGAAGGCCTGGATGTAGACGTCGTTCTGGCCGGAGGTGGCCCCAAGACGATGACAGCTTTGTTGGGCGGCGGCGGTCAGTTCAGTGCCTCGGTGCTGCTCGATGGCATCATGGCGCACCGGAAAGCGCTGGATGACGTGCGTGCGATCGCGACCTTGTCGCTGGCGTATAACCCGGTCCTCATCCGCGTCGATGTCGCCAAACAGCACGGCATCTCCCTGGAGCAGCCGTTGCAGCAACGGATCGCGGCGATCAAAGGGCTGCGCATCGCGATCACCACGCCGGGTGCGAGCTCCGACATGGTCGTCCGCTATCTGGCGTTGACCAATGGGCTGTCGCCGGACCGCGACCTGCAGATCGTGCCATTGGGCTCGATCCCCGCGCAGACCGCTGGACTGCGGGCCGGCCAGGTCGATGGCTGCGCTTGTCTGCCAGGGGTCGACACATTGACGAAGCAGGAGGGTTTGACGACCGATCTGATCCGCCCGTCGGAATTGGGGGCGCTCGACGGCATCACTTACGGTACGCTTTATGGACTGGCATCCTACAACAAGGCGCACCCGGACATTGTCCGCGCCATCGCTCGCGCCATCACGCGTGCGACGATGCTGATCGCCAACGACCCGGACCGCGCCAAACGCGCCACGCGGCCGTTCTTCAAGCAGATGGATGAAGCGACCTTCGATGAGTCCTGGAAACTCTATTTGCCGTACCTGCCGAAAACGCCGGACATCAGCAAAGCGGATTATGACAAGGAACTCGCGTTTGAAAAAGTCGTTTTGCCGCCCAACGCCTACACGGTTGTGCCATACGATGAAGCCGTCGATACGAGTTTCGTGCGGGCCGCGATGAAGGAACTCGCGCATTGAGTGAGGCACCGCTGATCGAATATCGCGGGGTCGCGCGTCAGTTCACCTCTCGCCGCGGCACGGTCATGGCCTGCGAGGGCGTCGACCTGACGGTGCATCGCGGCGAATTCCTGGCGATTGTCGGGCCCAGTGGCTGTGGCAAGTCGACGTTGTTGAACATGGCGGCCGGGTTGCTGAAGCCCAGTACTGGGCGGGTGTTTTATCATGGCGCGCCGGTGCCGGAACCAAACACGCTGGTCGGCTACATGACTCAGCGCGACACGCTGCTGCCCTGGCGCACCGTCGAGGACAACGTCGCGATCGCGCTGGAACTGCGCGGCCAGCGCAAGACGGAACGCCATCGCCACGCGCATGACTGGATCAAACGCGTGGGGCTGAGCGGGTTCGAGACCGCGTATCCGGCGCAACTCTCCGGTGGCATGCGCCGTCGCGTCAGCATGGCTCGCACGTTGGCCTATGAACCCGAAACGATCCTGATGGACGAACCGTTCGGCGCGCTGGATGCGCAATTGCGGTTGGTGATGCACGATGAGTTGCTGAAGCTCTGGGCTGCCACGGGCACGACGATGGTGTTCGTGACGCACGATCTGACCGAGGCGATTACTCTGGCCGACCGTGTCGCGGTGTTCTCGGCCCGGCCGGGACGCATCAGGGCCATCGAAACGGTGGATCTGCCGCGGCCGCGGGATGTGTTTCGCATCCGGTTCGATCCGCGGTTTGGGGAATTGCATGACCGGCTGTGGCGCTATCTCGAAGAGAGCGTGCGCGGCGACATAATGGTGGGTTGACATGGCACAGGTCGATACGATCCCGCTTGAGGTAGCCGACGCACCGGTCACGGTGGATCTGTTGGCGGCGAGCGCGCGTAACGAACGCCTGATCGTGATGGCGTGGCGGGCCGGTATCACCGTGGCTGGCCTGGCACTGTGGGAATACGCGAGCGGGCGATGGGTAAAGCCGTTCTGGATTTCCAGCCCCTCGGCGATTTACGCGCAACTGGCTGACTGGGTCGTCACCGGCGAGCTTTGGCTGCATGTCCAGATCACTCTTACCGAGACGCTACTGGGCTTTGTTCTTGGCGCGGTCACGGGGATTGGCGTCGGCCTCGCTTTGGGGTTGAACAAGCGGCTGGCGGCGGTGCTCGATCCGTTCATCATCGCGTTCAATAGCCTTCCGAAGATCGCGCTGGCGCCGCTGTTCATCTTGTGGTTCGGCGTCGGACTGTTGTCGAAAGTCGTGCTGGCGACGTTCGTCGTGTTCTTCCTGGTGTTTTACAATACCTACTCCGGGACCTTGGCGGTCGATCAAGAACTGGTGGATGTGCTGCGGTTGATGGGCGGGTCCCGCTTGCAGATCATCCGCAAGGTGATCCTGCCGTCGGTACTGCTTTGGATCTTCACCGGAATGAAAATTTCGGTGCCCTATGCGCTGATCGGCGCCGTGGTGGGGGAGATGATGGCCTCGAACAAGGGCCTCGGTTATCTGATCCAGGCGGCCGCTGGGCAATACGACACCAACGGTGTGTTCGCCGCGCTGTTCGTGCTGATGATCATCGCCACCGGGCTGCATACCGCGTTGAAATTGAGCGAACGCCTGATGTTGCGTTGGAAAGAGGATGGTAGTTGACGCCACCTCTCGGATGTAACGCGTCGGGTTGATGCCGTAACGAGCCTGCTGCGCCCGAGGGAGCCGCCGACATGGAACTGAACGCCGACTTCTCGCAGCGCGTGGCCGTCCACTCGGCCCGAATGCCATGGGTCGCCTCGTCGATGGCTGGCGTGGACCGGCGGATGCTGGACCGGATCGGCGACGAGGTCGCACGCGCCACCTCGATTGTCCGCTACGCGCCCGGGTCGCATTTCTCACCCCATACGCACGGCGGCGGCGAGGAGTTCCTGGTCCTTGAAGGCGTGTTCACCGACGAGTTTGGCGAGTTTCCGGCTGGTTTGTATATCCGTAACCCGCCGACGTCGCGGCATACGCCCGGGTCGGCGCCGGGATGCCTGCTGTTCGTCAAGCTCTGGCAGTTCGATCTCGATGACCGCATGCAGGTGCGGATCGACACGCGCGACCGTCGGTTCGTTCCGGTGGCGGGTCGGGACGGCGTCACCGAACTGCCGCTGTTCCAGGACGCTCGCGAGACCGTCCGGCTGGAGCGATGGGCGCCGAATGCGACGATCTCGATGACGGCGGATGGCGGTGTCGAGTTGCTGGTCAGCCGTGGCGCGTTCGAGGAAGACGGCGAGCGGTTCGAGGCGCAATCGTGGTTTCGGTTGCCTGCCGGGGCGGCGTAAGAGAAGAATAACAGTAGAGTCGAGGAGAGGCGCGGTATCGCCGAAGCAACCCGTTTCCCCTCCCC
>CALFNB010000438.1 GCA_937902425.1 uncultured Acetobacteraceae bacterium
TGCGTCTCGCTCGCGGTCAGGCCTCGTTGGACCGCCCAGGATCGGAAGAGTTTCATGGCTTCCGATATGCGCGGCAAGTTGCTTTGGACGACAGTTTCGAGGCAATCGGTCTGGCCCCGCCGCCACCGATCCAGCGCTGCCGGATCAAGCCATCGGATACCCACGAGGATGTCGACAGCGCTCACGTAATTCTGGGCCGCGAGTGTCGCCTCCGCGGCTTTGGTAACGCGATCGACGAGTGCGGTTCGGTTCTTGCGAGCCATCGTTGCATTATCAGGTTCATGCGGCTCTCGGTGCAAGATCCGATCGATGTCGCCTTACGCATCGCGTTGCAGTCATGAACGAGGCCGCGCCGGCGACCGAAGCGGCCTCGTCCTTATGAAGGTGGCGCGGATCTGGCGTTCGCGCGACCGGAGTTCCGTCAGCCGCACATCTTGGCCACCGCCTGTTGCATTTCCTCGGGGGTGACATCGCGGACATGCGTGGCAACCGACCAGCGATGGCCAAATGGATCTTCAAGTTGGCCGTAACGATCGCCCCAGAACATCTCGGCGACCGGCATCGTGATCTTCGCCCCGGCGGCGACGGCATGCGCGGCGAATGCGTCGGCGTCCTCGACATAAAGGTGGATCACGACCGCCGACCCTTTCAACGTCTTCGGGCCAACCGAACCGTAATCGGGGAATTCATCGACCAGCATCACTGTCGAATCACCGATCCTGATACTGCCGTGCATGAGCTTGCCATTTGGACCCGCGATCCGGGACAGTTCGACGGCATTGAAGGCCTTCTTATAGAACTCGATCGCATCGGCGGCGCCCGCGCATATCAGATGCGGCGTCACGCTGTGCATTCCGTCCGGAATGGTCTTCACGTTCGACATGGTGTTGGCTCCTTACCGGTTTCCGGTTGACCCAAAAGCATCTCCAGATAACGCCGCAGGTGGCCAAGGCTCTCCACGGCGACACGGGTGTCTTGTTTTGCCTTGGCGAAGATGAACGCGCCTTGCAGAACGGCCTGCATGAAGTAGCCGACACTTTCGGCGCTCCACGGCGCGTCGGGTGTGTAACGTTGTTTCGCCGCCTGGATGTCGCGCGTCAGATCGGCCACGTGTTCGGACATTCCCTGGTCGCACGCGGCGCGAAGGTCCGGATGCGTCGCGTACACCTCCTGCACCATCGTGCCGAGCAGGCAGGTGAATTGCGCGATCTCTCGGGTCAGCATCGAGATGCGAAAGTCGACATAGCCTAAAACGCGATCGCGCGGGTCAGGTCGCGACGTGTACGGCGCGGACCGGAAAATCTCCGACGCGGTCTCGTTGAACTGCTCGATCGCCGCGATCCCGAGTTGCTCCTTGCTCGGGAAGTGATGAAAGAAACTGCCCTTGGTCACGCCCGCCGCGGCACAGATGTCGTCCACGGTCGTCGCCGAATAACCCCGAGCGCGAATGATGTCGCGGGCGGCTTCAAGCAGCTTTGTTCGTGTCGCGGCGCTTCGCGGGGTCTTCATCGCCTGTCAAAAAACCAACCAGTTGGTATATTACTGGCCCACGCCCGGTCAGTCGTCAACCGCCTTTTTGCCGGGACAGCCGTCAGCGCCCCGGCGAAGAAAGCTCAAATGGGTTCCGGGCGCGGCCTCCTGGCGCGGCGTCATACCACGTCATTTGGCCGCAACCGGCAGAGCGCGGCGTCAGCGTCGCTCTCGATCTGCACGGTCGCGTGGCCGATGCCAAAGCGACGCCGCAACTCCGCCGCCAGATCGTGCGGACGCCGGTCCTCGGGCTCTCCGCCGTAGACCAGATGCGCGGTCAACGCGGTCTCGGTGGTGCTCAAAGCCCAGATGTGCAGGTCGTGCACCTCGGTCACGCCGGGCAGCGCCATCAGCCAGTCATGCACCGCGCCGCGCGATACGCCCGCGGGCACCGCGTCCATCACCAGATTGGACGCCTCCCACAGCGCCGCCCAGGTGCTGTGGGCGATCACGAGGGCGATGACCAGGCTGGTGACCGGGTCGAGCCAGGGCCACCCGGTCAACCGCATCCCCAGCGCCGCGACCACGACGCCCAGGGAAACCGCGGCGTCAGCGGCGAGATGCAGGTACTGGGCCCGGATATTCAGATCGCCATGCCGCCCGCGCAGAAACAGCAACGCCGAGCCGCCATTGACCAGAATGCCGATCGCGGCGACCGCCATCACGGTGCCCGAGGCGACCGGCGCGGGGGCGTGCATCCGATGCACAGCCTCGATGCCGATCGCGCCCACGGAAACCAGCAGGATCGCCGCGTTACCCAGGGCCGCGAGGATCGAGAACCGGCCCCAGCCATAGGTCCGACGCACGGTCGGCGGCCGGCGATGCAGCCAGACCGCCATCCAGCCCAGAAGCAAACCGAGGACGTCGCCCATATTGTGAACCGCGTCCGCGATCAGGGCGACCGAATTGGCGACGAACCCGAACCCCACCTCGGTCAGAGCGAAAACCAGGTTGACACCGGCGCCGATGGCGAAGGCCAGATCATGCCTGCTGGGGCCGTGATGGTGGCCATGGTGCGCATGGCCGTGTTGATCAGGCCCGTGGTGATCGTGCCCGTGGTGATCCACCCTGGGTGCGCCGTTCCGCAGCCCATCATGCGAGTGGCCATCATGATCGCCCCGCTTCTGGGCGGTATCGGGCTTGCCTGTGTCCATCGTTCCGGGTCTATGCCACGAAGCGACCCGGTACGCCCACTCCATCCGCCCGATTCTCCTGCCCGATTCTCCAGGCCAAACGGAACCACCCATGAATGCGCTTCAGGCGATACTAATAGCGATCCTGCAAGGAGCCACCGAGCTGTTCCCGGTCAGCAGCCTCGGCCACGCGGTGATCCTGCCCGCGTTGATGCGATCAGGCATCAACCAGATGTCCGCCGAATTCCTGCCTTTCCTCGTCTTCCTGCATCTGGGCACCGCCATCGCCTTGCTCAGTTATTTCTGGCGCGATTGGTGGATGCTGTTTCTGGGTGTCCTGGGAATGGCCGACAAGATCATGGTCGAGGAGAGCCGGAAGGTCTTCCTGAAGATCGTCATCGCCACCATTCCGGCGGTCATCATCGGGTTCCTGCTGGAGAAATTCGTCCGCGGCCTGTTCGGCACACCCATCGTCGCCGCCGCCTTCCTGGTGGTGAACGGACTGCTGCTGCTGTTCGGGGAGCGGTTGCGCAATCGTGGCCACCGGGAGCTTCCGACCCTGACGACGATGGACGCTCTGTGTATCGGACTGTGGCAATGCACGGCGCTGATCCCGGGGATTTCCCGCTCCGGCGCCACCATCGTGGGGGGCGTGCTGCGCGGCATCACGCATGAGGGCGCCGCGCATTTCTCCTTTCTGATCGCGACCCCGATCATCCTCGGCGCGACGGTGCTGGAGGTCCCGAAACTGTTGCATGAGACGGTGCCACCCGGCACGTTCGTGCTCGCCGCCGTGGCGGCGGTGGTGTCGGGCATCACCGCCTGGCTCAGCACCTGGTTCCTCATGCGCTACTTTCGCGACCACGACGACTGGGCTTTGAGTCCGTTCGCCGCTTATTGCATCGTGGCCGGGCTTGGGAGCCTCGCGATTCTCGTTTTGTGACCGACATGGCCCGGACTGGCCGGGCCATGACGCTCAGCGACCAAAAGTCGGCAGATTTTCAGTGCGGTCGGCGAGCGCCTCGGGCCCCTCCGTCGGCAGGCTGACGGAGTAGTTCAGCGCGCCGTCGATATCATCCTCCCACATCGCGCGCGGCAGTTCATACAGCAACTCGATCCCGTAGCCGTTGGGGTCGTGGATATACAGGCTGTGCGTCATGCCATGCTCGACCCGGCGGTCGAATTTCACCCCTTTGCTTTGCAGGAACGCGAGTTGCCGGAGCCACGCCTCCCGGCTCGGCAGCAGGATCGCGACGTGATTGATCGCCATGTTCATGCCGATCATGTTCCATTGCGCGGGCGGCGCCGGCAGGTTGGGGTTTTCCACCAGGGCCGGGTCATGATGGCTGAGTCGCCCGCCCTCATGATCGCAGCTGTAGAAACGGAAGTTCGGCGGGTTCGGACGGTCGGGCCGCGGTTTGGCGGTGCCGACGTGTTTGAAACCGATCATCTCAGTCCAGAACCGGTGCGATTCCTCGATGTCGCGCACATTCAGCACGACGTGGTTGATCGCCCTCGGCGCAACCGCTTGTCTCGGTGCGACGACTTCGGTGGCTGTGACGTTATCCATGCATGATCCCTTCCCCGCGGCGGTTCCGCGCCACGGTGTCCGCCTGGGGTGGGATCAGGCATTGAGCAAGATCAAATGGTCAGTGAGGCTGTCAAAATTTATCCTTCGTCCGCGCGATCTCCCGATCGATCCGGGCGGCGAGACCCTCGCTCACCGGAGTCATGGGCAAGCGCTACTCCGGACTGTCGATCAGGCCGGTGCGCCACAGCCAGTGCTTGATCGGCGCCGGGCTCGGCTCGACGAACAGCAGTCGCGGCAACGCGACGAGGGAACGCCAGGCGGCCAGCGCACGCGGCGGCTCGCCACCCAGAAGGCAATCGCGAATCATGGCGAAGGCGGCCGTTTCGACATGGGCCGAGGCGAGGATACCGCCGTCGGCTCCCTGGGTCAGGGCGGTGTGGAACAATGCATCCTCGCCGGTCAGCACCGCGAAACCCGGCGGCCGGTCGCGTAGCAAATCGAAGGACTGCGCGGCGTCGGCGCAACAGTCCTTAACCCCGACGATGTTCTTGTGTTCCGCCAGACGCAGCATCGTTTCGTTGCCCAGATTGACGCCGATCCGATACGGTATGTTGTAGATCAGAATGGGATGCGTCGTGTTCGCCGCCAACAGGGAGAAGTGCCGATGCAGCCCCTGTTGCGATGGTCTCGTGTAATACGGACATGCGATGAGATAGCCATCGATCGGC
Organism: uncultured Acetobacteraceae bacterium; assembly: GCA_937902425.1. GTDB lineage: Bacteria > Pseudomonadota > Alphaproteobacteria > Acetobacterales > Acetobacteraceae > Rhodopila. The sequence goes on from CALFNB010000438.1 coordinate 4,923, forward strand.
CAGTGCTCGGTGCGATGGAGCGCCTTGACCCCCTTGCGCGTGTCACTGCCAGATAACCCGAGGTACAGCGGCATGGACCGGCCAGTCGCGTGAAGTTCCATCCGCGACACGTCGACGAGGCGCTCGATTTCGTCGTCGTCCAATGTCAGACCTTCGCCCGTCGTCGCGCCGAGGATCAGACCGTCGATTGGTGCCGCCGCGTAATGCTTTATCAGGCGACGCACCGACGTTTCATCGATTTCGCCATCCCGAAATGGCGTGATGAGCGGCAGCCAGATACCGTGCGGCGTGGTTTGCTCGGCTTGCATGCTGTGTTCCCTCTCCTGTGAAGCCGGAGACGGGAGCGGATACAAAAAAACCCCGTCCAAACCGGCGGGGTTTCGATCGATCCTGAGGCGCTACGGCTTACAACGCGCGATGATCGACAGTCCCCTGAAGCAGGGACGGTTTTTTCGAACGCGCGATCATGCCGTATCCAAGTGCCATGCTGCGATCGTCATCCCGCCGGCCCGATGTTGTCAAGCCAGTGGAGAGTTCGCGGTCACCCGGAGACAATCGTCTGAAGCAGTGCGGTCAACGGCTCCGGGGCGGTGACGTGCGGCGAATGGCTGGCGTCGATCTCGTAATATCTCCAGCCAGGCTCGCATTTGGCGCGCTCCGCGAAGCGGCGAAATGGATCCGCGGGAGAGATGCGCGTGCAATAGATATAGCTGCGCGGCACCGTGATCTCGCCGCCGGTCAGGCGCAACGGCATCTCGAAGCACTTGATCGATTGCGGCAGGCGGCGGTCCGCCAACCATTTCGTATCAGCATCGGACGTGTCCGGAGGAATCGGGTTGGGACGCACCCGCCATCCGTCGCCCGACGCGGCACTTTCCCGCATGGATTTTTGGGCTTCGGGCGAGAGAAAATCGAACAGCGCTTCACCGTCCCTCGGCACGAACGCGTCGAGATAAATTAGCTGTGAGATTTTGTCCCGCGCGCGATCAGCGACACCGGTCGCGACCATGCCGCCATAGCTATGACCAAGCAGCACGATATCCCGGAGGTCTTCATATTTGATGACGGCCAACATGTCCTGAATGTGTGTTTCCAGGTCGTTCGACGGGCTGGCCAAATGCCCGCGCTCCCCCAGTCCGGTATAAGTGGGTGTGACCAGGCGATGGCCGGCCGCGGTCATCAGCTTGTGCATCTTCTTCCAGGTATAGCCGGCACCCCACGCGCCATGGGCAACCAGGAACGTTGCCCCGTTTGCCTTGTCGGTTTTCGACATTTCATGGCCTTCCTTGCTGTACCGAATTGCCACGACATACTGGGGTTACAATTACGAAAAAGGCAAGCGTTACCACTAAG
>CALFNB010000439.1 GCA_937902425.1 uncultured Acetobacteraceae bacterium
GCCACGGCCAATACCGCGGCCGGCGATCCGGCCAACCACTCCGCCAACGGCTCCAGGTCAGGGTCCACGGTCGAGCAGGCGCCCGCGCCAGATCCCTCCAATCGAAAGGGTCCACCTCCATCCACGATCGCGGCGTTTGGAGCCACTCGTGTTTCGTATCTCGAAAGCATGACACCGGTGCCGTTCCACGATGACAAGGGTATTCCAGTACTGACATCGAAGGGCCAGCCGATGCTAATGCCATCCGACGCGGATCCGCATTTTTTCGTCGACGCGGCACGAAAATTCGGATTGGCAGGGCTTGCCAACTTTCGACAAGGCGGTAGCTGGGACCTGCAGCGGGTTGGCCAGAACCGGAAATTCAACAACGATTTCACCGATTTCTCTACGGTCGCGATCGGCCTTTATGGTGCCGCCCTGGGCATTCCACCGGACGCGCTCCTGACGATCGAGAATTTGTACGCCGCCGGTCATTCCAACTTTGGAACCGCTAAAATGGATAGAAAATTCACTCATCTTCGGGAGGAAAACGTGTGGAACACAAGGCTTGGATACGAGCTGTTTGCTTCCGGCCGAATCGGATCATCAGCAGCCGGGGCTGGGATACCGAAGTCCCGAGAACCAAAATGATACCAAGTGACAACAGGTTGCGATTGAACGGTCTCAACAGCGTGTGGGCTGCCTGCTGGCTGGGCGTCGCGCTGGCGTTTACCGCGGGCCAGACCATCGCGGGAAATGTGCCTGGAAAAGACGTCGCCGGATGCTCTCGCGACACAGTCGATATGTTGGCCTCACCGGGTGGCGATTGGGTGGCCTTCGTACAGGACGAAATCTGTAGTGACGGAGCCTTCCAGACCAGCGTCGTCGATTTTGTGCAATTGGCACGGCGAGGAATAAAGCCAACGCGAAAGAATGACGTTTTCGCTGTTGATTCGCACGGGGTCTACCGTCCGCTGCTCCATTGGCGATCGTCTCACGAATTGCAGATCACCGTTCCAAACAAGTCTTTCATCGGCCTCCGCAAACACAGTTATCGAGGCATTGATGTCGTCGTCAGGTTTGACCAAGACGATCCCATCGAGAGGCAGAAGATCCTGAAAAGTTTCGGGCTGATTCCGGAATGATTTCGTGGGTCTGCCTTATTCCGCCGCTACCCGCATCGAGCACCTGGCACACCGCTTGGATTTGGCCGGATTTCTGACCCTGACAGAAACAGTTTCAACAGGGGCGGCGATATCGAAGTCTTGGACGCCGCAATGACCACAACGGGCTACAGGTTGGGACCGAGAGTTCGCAGATGCATAGCAATCACTTGCTGGTTTGGCGCAGCGCTGTCGCTGGCTATTGGTCCGATTCTGGCTTTAACCGACCTGTTCCGGGACAAGTCCGGATGCTCTCGCGACACAATTGGAACGTTTGCCTCACCCGATGACAACTGGGTGGCCTTCGTGCAAGAAGAAATTTGTAGCGATGGGCCTTCACAACCACCGTCGACGATTACGTTCAATTGGCGCAACGAGGCACGGAACCAACGCATGAGAACGATATTTTCGCCGTTGAAGAACATGGCCACACTGACAACCGCCCCGTCCTCCTATGGCAGTCATCTCACAAATTGCAGATCACGGTTCCAAACAAGTCTCTTATTGGCTTGCGGAAACACAGTTACCACGGCATTGATGTCGTCGTCAGGTTCGACCATGACGATCCCACTGGTGGACCGGGCACCTGACGAAAGACTCGGCCTTCTGGGAATTGCTCGGGCCGCGGATGCTGCGCGGCTTCTCGATGATGTTCGTGATAATCGCGTCGAACCAAATGGCACTCGGACGACTGCCGCCCATGATGATGAAGAACGCCGCCGGGCTTTACAATCTGATGCGCAACCTTGGCGGCGCGGTTGGTCTCGCGGTCATCAACACGGTGATCGCGACCCGCATGGCGGTGCACGGCGAAGCCCTGCGAGAACAGGTTACCTGGGCTCGTCCCGGCGTGATGGCGACCGTGGATAGCCTGGCGGCGCGGCTGAGTGCGGTCAGTCCAGACGGCGCGCAATTGATGGCACTGAAGCGGATCGCGGCGCTGGTCGATCAACAGGCACTGACCTTGACCTATAACGACGTGTTCATGGCGATGGGCGTGGCGTATTTCCTCGCCATGCCGATGACGTTCCTGCTGGCGAAACCTCCGGCCGCCGGCGGTCACTGAACGTCAGAGCCGGCGTGCCAGCACAATCCTGTTGGAGTTGGTGCCGGCACTGTTGTTGCCAACACCCCAGCAATTCGCGGTCTTGGTGAATGATTGCTGATTGACCATGACACCGGACACGGCGAACGGCAGACCGGCGATCGCATCGATAACGTGACGCTCCAGCAATATCTTACCGCCGCGCACCTCGCCGACCTCGAACGCGACCCAACCGTCGGGCCGAACCACCCGGGCGAGTTCAAGGAACACGCGCCGCACGAACGCCTCCCAGTCCGCCACACCGCGATGCCGATCGATCTTAACGGTGCGCGGATCGATGCCGGCGAACCAGCAGCGTAACCAATTATCGCCCTCATAATCGACGATATCGAGAAATGGCGGTGAGGTAACGACAAGGTCGACCGAACTGTCCGCGAGCTCCGGTGTGCGATCGGCCGGTCCGGTCATGAACAGGGCCGGCGGATGCTCACGCGGCGAACCGTCCGAGAGCAAGCCGCGACTCTTCTTCAGGATGACCGCGTCGACATCCCGTTTCGGAGGCGTCTGACCGCGCTTCTCATTGATTTTTCGTTGCGCGGTGAGCGAGGCCGCCTGATTGGGCGGTAACGTATAAACCGAAAAGAAGCCAGGCGAATGCCCGGTAAGCCGGTTCAGCGCCACCATCCGGATCCACCGGTCGATGGCATCGATTGTGCCCGTCGCGGCCCGCTCCAACAGCCACGCGCGGATCGCTCGGATACGCCCGAGCGTTTCCGGATGAAAGAACACGGTCAGTTCATCATCGGTATCGGCGGATTTACTGGGGCCGATCGATTGCAGTCGTTTTGCGACCGCATGCAGCGACACGGGCTCCAGCCGAGGCCGCACCAGCATCTCCGACAACGGGTTGATGTCGTTGCCGGCCGGACGGCAGCCCATCAGCGCCGCCTGCAGAGGGGTCGTGCCGCGACCCGCGAAGGGATCGTAAACCGTGTCGCCTGGCCGGGTCAGACGATCGATGAAGAATTCGGGGAGTTGCGGTTTAAAACAGGCACGGTAGCTGATTTCATGCAGATTGTGCCCCTTCCGCTGGCCCGAGGTCCAATACTCGTTGACGAAATAACGAACGTCCGCATCTTCGGTTTCCAACGTGGCTGTGCCATTGAAGGTAAACTGGCGCAGAACATCGGGAAGCGTCACGGCATCCATGGCTACGGCGCGTTCGCCGGCACGACGCTGATGCTGTTGAACGGCGATCCGTTGATCAGTTTCGTGCTGATCACGGTGTAGATCAGCACGTTTTTCTCCGGGTCGACGGAACGATGGATCTGGAAACTCTTGAAGAAAACCGAGGCTTGCGCGAACCCGATCACTTCCCGTTTCGGCAAATTCGGCGGGATCGAGATCGGTCCCACCGCCCGGCAGGCGATCGAGAACCGGCTGGGATCCTCCGCGAGGCCAAGACCACCTTTCACACCCCCGGTTTCCGCGCGTGACAGGTAGCAGGAGACGTTGGCCACCTTCGGGTCGTCGTAACGGTCCACCACGATTTTGTCATCCGGGCCGAGCCAGCGAAACTGCGTGTTCATCGAGTCGATCCGCGTTTGCGCGTGAACGGCAAACGACAATGACAAAAGCACAGTGAGCAGAAGATAACGCATGGTGCCTGCTTCAGGTTAAGGAGACTGTCTGGGCTCAGATCAACCGACCACCACCGCCGAGTCCAGTGAAAACGTCAGGCTCACGACCGATCCAATTGCGAAAATCTGATCCGATGGCGCGCTGACCCGCAGAATGCGCTGATTCACCTGAACGTCGTATCGCGCCGAACCGCCCAGAAAGCTTCCCGCGATGACGGTGCCGGCGAGCGTGTTGGATGCGTCCAAATCCCGGTGCGTCGAAATGGCGAGGCTTTCCGGCCGCAAAGACACGGTCACGGCCCGGCCCGCCACACCGCCGGCCGGAAATATACAGCCGATTCGCGCTCCGTCATCCAGCGTCACCGCGCCCCGGTCACCCGGTCCGGCCGCCGCTTCGCAAACGCCGTGCAGCAGATTCGCGGCGCCGATAAAGCGGGCCACGAATTCGTTGGCGGGCCGAAAGTAGATCGCGCGTGGCTCATCCATTTGCGCCACCCGGCCCAGTTCCATCACCGCGATCAGATCGGACATCGCCAGAGCCTCCGCCTGATCATGTGTCACATAAACGGTGGTGAGGCCAATCTGCTGCTGCAACCGGCGCAGTTCGATTCGCATTTCCTCCCGCAACGACGCGTCCAGGTTCGACAACGGCTCATCCAGCAACAGCAGCCTGGGCTTATGCACAATCGCCCGAGCCAGCGCCACGCGTTGCTGCTGTCCCCCCGACAGCCGAGTCGCCGGGCGGTCCGCGTAACCCCCGAGGCCGACCGTGCCCAGTGCCTCAACAACCAGAGTGCGGATCTCCTCCCTCCCGTAGCGCCGGTCCTTGGCCACCCGCAACGGAAACGCGACGTTCTCAAACACCGTCATGTGCGGCCAGATCGCATAGGACTGAAACACCATGCCGATGCCGCGGCGGTTCATCGGAACGGAGGTTCCGGTCTCCGAGTCGTGCAGCGTGATGTCTCCGACGCGGATCACGCCGGCATCCGGCCGCTCCAACCCGGCGATGCAGCGCAACGTCGTGGTCTTGCCACAACCGCTCGGACCCAACAGCGTGAAGAACGTGCCCGGCGGCAATTCGAACGAGAAGTCCCGCACGCCGCCCGCCTTCGAATCGGACCGGTCGCCGAAAATCTTGGTTAAATCGCGCACAATCAACATGATTTAGTTTCCATACACATCGACACCGCCGCGCCGGGTAAACACGAAGAATACCGTCGCGATAATGGTCATCAGCACGGTCCAGATCAGGCCGAACGCCGCGAGCTCCCCGCCCTGTCCGTTCACCCACTGATCGAAAATCGCCACCGCGATGACCTGTGAATGAGGGCTCGCCAACAACACCGCGATCGCGAGCTCCTTGTTGGCGATCAGGAAAATAAACAGCCAACCCGCGACCAATGCCGGTGTCAGCAATGGGGCGACGATGCGGCGCAGTGTGGTCATGGTGCCGGCTCCGGCGACACTGGCTGCCTCCTCCAGTTCCCGATGCAATTGCAGGACGGCGGAGTAAACGTAACGCATACCAAACGGCATATAGCGAATGACGTAGGCGATGCCAATGATCCACAATGTACCATATATGGGCAGCGGTACTCGCAGCCAGACCTCCATCACCGCGACGCCGAGGCAAATGCCCGGGAACACGAGTGACAGTGTCGCCAGTTGATCGAGGATCCGCCCTCCGGGACCGTTACGTCCCGCGATCCATCCGGCCAGCGCGGTGATCGCCATGATCGCGGTCGCCGATCCCGCCGCGACCAGCAGACTGTTGATCGCGAGATCGACATAGCCATGCGCGGTGAACACGGCCCGGTAATTCTTCAACGTCAACGACGCCATGCCGGCGAGGCTGATCGAGCGCAGGAACGGCAGCAGCGACATCCAGCCCAACGTCAACAATGGCAACAGCAGGACCACGACAAAGTTCAGCACGATCAGCCCGCCCGCGATCCACCTCCCTCGTCCGAGATCGAACGGCCGCGGCCGGAAGCCCTTGCCGGTGATCGAATGATAGCGTTCCGCGTTCCGCGACAGCCGGCCATAAAACGCCAGCAGGACAGCGACGATCGCCACCATGACGATGGAAAACGCCGCCGCGTGGCCAAGGTCGGGCGGCACCGTCACCGTGGACTCGTAAACATCCGTGGTCAGCACATAAATCCTGCCGGGCATTCCGACCAACGCCGGAACCTCAAATCCGCCGATCGCGCGAATGAACACGAACAACGCCAGCGCCAGCAGCGACGGCATCGCCAACGGCAACGAAATCCGGCGCAGAGTGTCCAGGACCGAGGCGCCGCTCATGCGCGCCGCCTCTTCCATATCGGCGTTGGCGTTCCGAAACGTTGAACCCAGCAGCAAGAAGACCAGCGGTGACCACAGGAAGCCCTCGATCAGGATCATGCCGGCCATGGAGTTGACGTTGAACAGCACGCCGGTCTCGCCGGTCATCTGCCGCCACAGGTCGTTCAGCGGACCAACCTTGCCCAGAAGGAACAGCCAGGCGATCACGTGCAGCACGTAAGGCGTGCCCATGGAAATAATGGCGACCAGATACGCGAGCACCTTCAACGGCGCATTGGTTCGTTCCACCAGCCACGCCAGGATGCCACCCGTCAGCAACGACAGCACCGTGCTGCCGGCCGCGAACAGCAGGCTGTTCCACAGGCTGATCAGTGCGCGCTTCTCGATCACCAGCTTTTGGAAATGTTGCAAGGTGAAGCCGGTGATATCACCAAACGCGTCCGTCGTCGTCACGCTGTCCTGCATCAGCATCCACAATGGCGGCACCATCAGCGCCACCAGAACAGCGCCCACTCCGACCGCGATGATGACCCGAGGATCCGCCAACGCGTTGTTCAACGGAACAGATCTTTATAAATCGCGGTCCATTCCGGCGCCTGATCGCGCACCATCTCCGGCGTGACCAAATTGACCTTGAACCCGCCGGCATCCGGCTTCAGTTCCGGGATCCGCGCCGGAACCCCAGGATGGGCCGGAATGTAATCGTTGTCGGCAAGCAGCTTCTGGCCTTCCTCGGACAGCATGAACTCCACCATGAGCCGCGCCGCGTTCGGATGCGGCGGGTTGCCGGTGATGCTGACCAGGCCCATCGTTTGCAGCAATGGCTCCATCTTCAGCCATTGCACCGGCGCACCGGCTTTCATGCTGATCGCCGCGTGATAGTTCAGGATCATCACGCACAGCGGATACTCGCCCGAGATCACGTGATCGAGCACCACCCGCTGCGCGCCCGGGATCGTCACCGGCTCCTGCTCAGCGAAAGTGCGAAGATAAGCCATGCCCTTTTCCTGCCCCATCGTGCTGAGGATGTTGTGCACGAAACCCGGCGGGCCACCGGACGTCAGGTCGTATGTCCAGGCGATTTTGCCTTTCCATTTGGGGTCCAACAAATCCTCATAAGTTTTCGGCACATCCTCCGGTTTGACCAGGTTCGTGTTGTAGGCCGATGTCCAGTAGAAGATATTCAGCGCGGTCCAGGTGCCGTCTTTGCTTTTAAGGTCGGCCGGCCAGGCTTCGGACGCTTTCGGCGCGTACGACGTCACAAGCCGCGGATCGCGTAACAGAAAAACTGTGTTGGCGCCGTCGAAGATATCGGATTGCACGCGCCGAGCCCGCGCCTCGTTGACGATCTTCAGCGCCACGTCGGACGACGCGGCTCGGGAATACTCGACTTTGATGCCGGGGTATTTCGCCTCGAACGCATCCACCATGGGACGCACGATCTGATTGATGATCAGCGTGCTGTACCAGACCACCGAGCCTTCCTTACGCGCCGCGTCGATCAGTGCCTGGTCCGGCTCGGCGGCGGACGCGCCGCGCCCGAACAGCAGCAATGCAACCAGCAGGACGAACCTCATCGGAAAATCTCCTGATAAATCGCGGTCCATTTCGGCAATTCATCTCGCGCCATCAGTGGCGAGATGTAATTGACCTTAAACCCACCACCGTCAGGCCGAAGCCCAGGAATGCGGGGAGGCACAGTGGGACTGGACGGAAGATAGTCGTTGTCGGCGAGCACCTTCTGGCCTTCGTCAGACATGACGTACTCAACGAACAGCCGCGCGGCGTTGGGATGCGGCGCGTCCTTCAACACGCCCATCAGACTGAATAACCCAATCAGCGGCTCCAGCTTTACCCAATCGACCGGCGCGCCAACGGCGGCACTGATCGCGGCATGGTGATTGTAAATCTGCATCCCGATCGCGTATTCGCCGCTGATCACCTGATCCATCACCGCGCGTGGCGAGATGGGAAGCGCCGCCGGCTTCAGCGCCGCGAACCGCCTCAAATACGCCATACCCGCGTCCTGTCCCATCGTGGTCAGAACGTTGCCGATGAAACCAGGAGGACCGGTAATCGCCAGTTCCGACGTCCAGGCGATTTTTCCGGCCCACCGCGGCGAGGCCAGATCCTCAAACGTCTTCGGTGCGTCAGCCGGTTTGATCAGGTTGGTGTTGTAGCAGAGCGTCATGAAATACAGGTTCGACGCCGTCCAATAGCCGTCCTTGTCCTTGTATTCCGGCGCGAAATGAGCTGCGGAATGCGGCGGATACGCGGCGACGACATGCGCGTCCAGCAGAACGTAAATCCCACTCGTGACGTCGAACACATCGGCCGCCGTGCGACCGGCGCGGCCTTCATTGAGGATCTTCAATGTCGTTTCGGTGTTGCTCGCCCGAGCGTAACTGAGTTTGATGCCGGGGAAGCGCGCCTGGAATGCCTCCGCCAGCGGGCGAGCCGCCTGATTGACGATCAGGCCGGTGTACCACGTCGCCGTCCCCTCCTTGCGCGCGCCGTCGACCAGCGCCGGATCGAACTCCGCGCCCCACACGGCGTGCGTCATCAACAGCAGCGCCACGACAATGGCCCGCATCGTCTGCTCCCCCAGGTTGCCTCCACCGCCATTGTGGGCCGAGCAGTGGGGCGCCACAATCCGCGCCATGACCGCACCCACTCTCGGCCGAGCGATCCGTCACGCCTGGCGATTGGACCCGGATTTCGTCACCGTCAATCACGGGTCATTCGGTGCGACTCCGGAGTGTGTACTCGCTGAACAAGACACCTGGCGCCGCCGCATGGAGGCGCAGCCGACCCGCTTCATGGGCACCGTGCTGCCCGGCGCACTGCGCGACTCCGCGGCCCGCCTCGCCGCGTTCGTCGGGGCTCGCGCCGAGGACGTCGCCTTCGTCGACAATGCCACCAGCGGCTGCAACGCCGTGCTGCGATCACTGTCGCTCCAACCCGGCGACGAGGTCGTGGTACTGGACCATGGCTACGGCGCCGTCCGCAACACGGTACGCTTCGTAACCGAACAAGCAGGCGCCCGGATGACTGAAGCGGTCTTGCCCTTTCCTGGCGTGACAGCTGACGGAATCCTGACCGCCGTGGCCAACGCTTTGGGGCCGCGTACGCGCCTCGCGGTGATCGACCACATCACCTCGGGCAGCGCGTTGGTCGTGCCGTTGGCTCGCATCGTCGCAGCCTGTCATGCTGCTGGCGTGCCGGTGCTGGTCGATGGCGCGCATGGGCCGGGCCACGTCGACGTTGATCCGCGGGCTCTCGGTGCGGACTGGTATACCGGGAACTGCCACAAATGGCTGTGCGCGCCTAAAGGCTGCGCGTTCTTATGGACGTCGGAGGCCCGCCAGCCGGACATCCACCCAACCGTCATTTCGCATGGCTTTGGCCAGGGCTACCTCCAGGAATTCGACTGGACCGGCACCCGTGACCCATCCGCCTTCCTCTCCGTCGGAGCCGCTCTCGATTTCCACCAACAACTGGGCGGCGCGTCGCTTCGGCAACGAAATATCGACCTCGCCGCCGAGGCCGCGTCGCTGGTCGCACGACGCCTTAACACCGAAACGATCGACAGCGATTGCAACGGCGCGATGCGGTTGGTTCGCTTGCCGGTCAGCGGTGACACCGCGGTCGCGCCGCTCCGCGCCAGGCTGATCGCCAAAGGAACCGATGCCCCGGTCCACGCGATCGGCGGAGGCCTCTGGCTTCGGTTATCCGCCTTCGCCTACAATGAACTGGAAGATTATGCGCGCCTCGCCGATATCGTCGCTGGCGTTTTGCGGGAGTGAGCGGCATGACTGTCGAATTCATCGGCATGATCCATCATCGTCAGGCGTCGGAGATCCATCCACCGCCGCCGATGGTGCTCGACCGCGGCTATATCCGCGAGTTCGCCCAGGCGGCGGAGGCGGGAGGGTTCGATCGGGTTCTGGTGGGTTATTTCGCGGATGGACCGGATGGGTTCCTGGTCGCCGCCGCCGCCGCCGCGCACACGGAACGTTTGAGTTTTCTGGTCGCGCATCGGCCCGGCTATGTCGCGCCCACTCTGGCGGCGCGCAAGTTCGCGACATTGGATCAGATCACCGACGGACGCGCGGCGATGCACGTCATTACCGGAGGCGATGACGCCGATCAGTTCCGCGACGGGGACACGCTGTCGAAGGACGAACGCTACGAACGCACCGACGAATATGTCGAGATCCTGAAACGGATCTGGACCGAGCCCGGACCGACCGTGGATCACGAAGGCAAATATTATCGATTCAAAGGCGCCTCAACCGCGATACGCTGCGTGCAAGAGCCACGCATTCCGATTTATTTCGGTGGCGCGTCGGATGCGGCGCTGCGAGTCTCCGCCAAACACGCCGACGTGTACGCGCTTTGGGGCGAAACCCATGCGCAGGTCAGGGAAATCACCGCCCGGCTGCGCACCGAGGCCGCGCGCCTCGGCCGCACCCTCCGCTTCAGTCTCTCCTTCCGTCCCATCCTCGCCCCCACCGAAGACGCCGCCTGGGCTCGCGCCGAACGCATCAAGCAACGCATCTCGGAGCTGCGCGCCAAAGCCGGCCTGACAACGAGAGAACCGCCGAACGAGGGATCGCGCCGCTTGCTGGCGGCGGCCGCGATGGGCGAACGGCTCGACAAGCGGCTCTGGACCGGCGCGGCGCTGGCGACCGGTGCGCGCGGCAACACCACAGGCCTGGTCGGCACACCGGAACAGGTCGCCGAGGCTTTGTGCGATTATTATGACCTCGGCGTTACCACGTTCCTGATCCGCGGCTTCGACCCGCTGGAGGACAACATCGAATACGGCCGGCATCTGCTGCCACTGACCAAGAAGCTGATCGCCGAACGAGACGCCTCGCGCGCCGCGGCGGAGTGATCAGCTTCCCGGCAAACCGTACGCTTCCGGAAAGAAGTAGTCCGTCCACGACCTGGGCGAAACCTTGATCGTGCCAACGTCGAACATGAATTGCGCCTGCTGCATGGTCGCTTCCGGCACCATCGTCCACTTCACGTCCTTGCCACTGCCCGCCGCGGCGACGAAATCGACGGTCAGCTTCGAGTCGCTGTCCTCAATCCAATACCGCGCGGCGGTCTGAATATCGTTGGCGACCCGATCGGTTGCCTCGCCCATCGCCTCATAAACCGCCTGATACAGTTTCGGATTGCTGCTACGGAACTTTGCTGACGTATAGGCAACCGTGTAGGTCGTCGGGCCACCACTCAGCTCGAATGACGTCGCTACAGTGTGAACCTTGGGATCCTTCAACTGATATTGCATGAACGGCGGCAGCGCGACGGAACAGTTGATCTCACCCGCGCCGCTCAGCAGGGCCACCGTGGCATCCGCCGGAGACATGACCACGGTCAACGGATCGAACCGCGCGAATTCCTTCAATCCATACAATTTGACGGCCGCCATTTGGATCGATATCGCGGGCGACGAGACCTTCAGTGACGGAACCGGGATCTTCTTGCATTTCCCCAGATCGGCGATTGTCTTGATCTCAGGGTCCGTGGTGGTGATGACATAAGGCAGTGTCACCAGCGCGCTGATCGCTCGAACCTCCCTCGGCGTGCCGGCGGTCTTAGCCCATAGCACGAACATTCCGTTGGGGCTGCCGCCGACGATATCCACCGTGTCGGACAACAGCGCGTCGTTCATCATTGATGGGCCATTGAACCGCACGCCGGTAACCTTGACCTCCGGGATGCCCAATGCCGCGGCATGTTTCTGGATCAGTTTTTCATGCTCAATCACATTGAATTGCAAATACCCCATCGAGAACTGGCGCGCGAAACGCACTTCCGGCACCTCGGCCTGGGCCAGGGCGGGCAGCAACGCGGCGATCCCCAGCAGCAAACAGCGAATCATGACAGTCAACCCTCCGACGCCAGGCGATAAACCTCACGCGCGGTGTCTGCGTCAATACGGCCCTCGGTGAGGTCTCGCCGGACCAGCGTGTGGTCGCGTTCCGCGGGTGGGCCATAACCGCCCGCGCCGGCGATAGTGATGTCGATGATCTCACCGGCGCGCAGGCCGCCATTGCCGCCGCGGAACGGCTGTGCGCCATCGCGGAGTGTTACCTCCGCCTTGCTGCCTGGTTCGCCACCGGCGAGGCCCCACGGCGCGGACAGAAAGCGCGCACCATCGATCCGAACGCGGCACGGTGCCTCGGCGCGATAGACCCGGCGCAGGCCCATGCCACCGCGCCACCGCCCAGTACCGCCGGAGCCATCAACGAGTTCGTAGCGTAACAATGTCAGAGGGTACTCGGTTTCCAAAGCCTCCACGGGCAGGTTGGAGGTATTGGTCATATGGACATGCACGCCGTCCAGCCCATCCTTGGTCGGACGCGCGCCGGAGCCGCCGCCGATGGTTTCCAAATAAACCCACAAGGCGTTGTCCCTCGGCTGATGTCCCGCGAACGTAATGGAAAAGCAGGCGCCGTTGCTCGCCGCGGTGACGCGTTCGGGAACGGCTTGCGCCAGCGCGCCGAAAATCAGATCCACCACGCGCTGACACAGGCTAAGGCGGCCATTCACCGCGGCGGGATGCACGCAATTCACCACCGTGCCCTCTGGTGCGGTAACGTGCAACGGACGCGCGAGGCCGGCATTCGGCGGGATTGTTGGATCCACCACGGCCTTGACCGCGTAATACACGGTGGACAACAGCGCCGTGTAGGTCATATTGAGGCCCGCGCGAATTTGCGGCGGTCCGTCAAAATGCAGATGCATCTGGTCGCCCAGTACGGTGATCGAGCACGCCACGTCGAACTCACCATCGATCTCCGGGCAATCGTACTTATCGGCAAAACTGTAGTCACCATCGGGGATCGCCGCGATTCCCGCGCGCATCTTGCGCTCCGCGTAGTCCTGCAGCGCGGCACCCGCCGCGAGCACGGTATCGCGGCCGTACTTGGCGCACAGGGCGCGCATGCGCTCGACACCCAGTCGATTGGCGGCCATCTGAGCGCGGAAGTCCGAGAGGCGTTCGCGCGGCACCTGACAATTCAACAGGATCAGCTCCCGCACGTCGGTCTGCAATTCTCCCGCCCGGTACAGCCGAATCGGGGGAATACGTAGACCTTCCTGATAAATATGCGCATGACCTCGATCCGCGAAATCCGCATGATGTGCCAGGTTGACGGCCCAGAATGTCATCTCGCCATCGACGAAAACCGGCTCGGCGAGGACGATATCGGGTAAATGCGTGCCGCCCCCCTCGTACGCATCGTTGCCGCAAAAAACATCGCCAGGCTGCATTTGCTCGATCGGATGCCGCTTCATGATGTGCGGAATCAGGCCGAGGAAGCTGCCGAGGTGCATCGGAATGTGTTCCGCCTGACACAGCGTATTCCCCGCGAGATCGAACAACGCCGTCGAGCAGTCCCGCCGCTCCTTGATATTCGTGGAATATGACGCGCGAATCAGTGCCTCACCCATTTCCTCGACGATCGAGGACAGTGCGCTGCCGATGACCTCGACGGTGATCGGATCGATCTTCATGCGGACTCCAGAACCAGATTTAACCAGGCATCGACCTGCGCGGTCATGCCATGAGGAACGTAGGTCGTCGCGTCCATTTGTTCGACGATCGCCGGACCGTTGAACCGATCGCCTGCCTCCAGCCGATCGCGGTCATACACCGGACAGGATGCGAAAGCCTGGGATTCAGGCAACCATATCGGCCGGTGTTCCGCCAGCGCACGCGCCCCATCCGATCCGGTAAACGGATGCTGCGTAAAGCTTGCCTTTGGCACGAGGCCGGAAGCCTGGACCCGAAACGTGACCAATTGCACCGGATCGTCAGCAGAGGCGAAACCATAAAGCCGGCGATGAATGGCGGCGAACCCTTCCGCGAGCGCGGTCAGGCTGTGCGGTCCGATGTCTCCATCCGGCAGCGGAACGGAAAGTTCGTAGTTCTGCCCGGCGTACCGCATGTCCACGGTGCGAGAGATCCGCTGGTTCTCCAAGGCGATTCCCTCATGTTCGAACCAGTCGCGGGCGCGCGCGGTAAGCGAGAGAAACGCGTCCACCATTTCAGGGAGCACCTCAGGTCGCAGGGCCTTCAGTCGCGTGACCGCGAAATCCGTGCGCAAATCGGTCAGTAACAGACCCATCGCGCACAGAATGCCCGGATTGCGAGGCACCAGGATGCGGCCGATGTCCAGTTCCTTGGCCAGTCGCGCCGCATGCAACGGGCCCGCTCCGCCGAACGCCATCAACGCATAATCCCGCGGATCGTAACCGCGCTGGACCGAAATCACCCGGATCGCCCGCACCATATTGGCGGTCACCACGGACAAAATCCCCAACGCGGTCGCCATGGGATCAAGGCCCAGTACCGCGGCAAGACGACTGATCGCCTCGCGCGCCAGGTCGCGATCGATCGCCATCCGGCCGTCAAGCAAATATCGTGGGTTAAGCAACCCAAGCAAAACGTTGGCGTCGGTGACTGTCGGTTCCGTATTCCCCAATCCGTAACAAACCGGTCCGGGATTCGCCCCGGCGCTCCGTGGGCCGACCTTCAGCAGGCCGCCGTCGACATAAGCGATCGAGCCGCCCCCCGCGCCCACCGTGTGAATGTCGAGCATGGGCGCCTTGATAGGATACCCGTGGACGATCGCCTCGCCGGAAAGGCGGCACTCCCCGCCGGTCAGCAGCGCGACGTCGGTGGATGTCCCGCCCATGTCGAACGTGATCAGATCGGGGTAACTCGCGAGCCGTCCGATCTCGCGCGCGCCGACGACGCCGGTCGAGGGGCCGGACAGAACTGTGCGCACCGGCAACCGTTCGGCCTGCTCGAAGCTGATCACGCCGCCGTTCGATTGCGTCAGATGCGGAGTCGCGCGCACACCCAATGCACGCAATCGTTGACCAAGCCGCTGGATGTAGCCGCGCATCACCGGGCCCAGACAGGCATTGACCACGGTTGTCGACAACCGCTCAAACTCGCGAAACTCTGGCGCGACGTCATGCGAGACGCAGACAAAGGCTTCAGGGAATTCTTCGTGCAGAATGCGGGAGGCGATCTCTTCGTGCGTGGTGTTGATGAAGCCATACAGGAAGCAGACCGCGACGGATTGAACGTCCGCCGCGCGCAGCACCCGCACAGCATGACGGAACGCGGTTTCGTCCAATGCGATTTCAATTGAACCGTCGTGACGCAGGCGTTCCGGTACCTCCAACCGAAGATCGCGAGATACCAACGGCACCGGCTTATCGGCCATCAAATCGTACAGATCCGGACGCTTCTGACGGCCGATCTCCAGCAAATCGCGGAAACCGTCGGTGGTGATCAGGCCGGTGCGAGCACCGCGATGTTGGATCAGCGCGTTGGTCGCGACGGTCGTGCCATGACCGAAATATGCGACCGAGTCGGGCGCGGCGCCGACGCGCGCGATCGCCTCGGCGACGCCGGTGGCGATGCCCAAGGACGGATCGTCCGAGGTGGAGGAAACTTTCCACACCGCGACGCGGCCGGTCGAATCGTCGAACAGGCAAACATCGGTGAACGTTCCGCCTGAATCGACTCCAACACGCCACGCCATACCGCATCCTCGGTGGTCAAATGATCCGAATCAGGATACCGTACGGACTTCCCCCTGACCATGGAATATCATGTCGCCACCTGTCGACCTCGTTCAATCCGACACGGACCTGCCCGAGCGCGTACGCGTGGTGGTGATCGGCGGCGGCATCATCGGTGTCACGACCGCATTGTTCCTGGCCGAAAAGGGGCACTCCGTCGTCCTGTGTGAAAAGGGCCGGATCGGCGGCGAGCAATCCAGCCGCAACTGGGGCTGGTGCCGAACCATGGGCCGCGATTTCAGCGAAATCCCGCTGGCGATGGAAAGCCTGCGGCTATGGCGCGGCATGAATGAACGCACCGGACGAGAGACCGGATTTCGCCAGCCCGGCATCATGTATCTGTGTGAAAACGAAAAAGAGGTCGCGGAGCAGGAGGCCTGGCTCGATCAGGCGAAACTGTTCCAGGTAGAATCACGATTGTTGCGCGGCCAGGAACTCGATGCGGCGATGCCCGGAGCCAGTGCCCGTTTCGTCGCCGGTCTGCACACACCCACCGATGGCGGCGCCGAGCCAGCCCATGCCGCGCCGGCGATCGCCGAGGCCGCGCGCGATCACGGTGCGAAGATCTTCACCAACTGCGCCGTCCGCGGTATCGACCTGCACAACGGACGGCTCGTCGGCGTCATCACCGAACGCGGACGGATACGCTGCGACGCCGCCGTGCTCGCGGGAGGTGCCTGGTCGCGCTTGTTCGCGGGCAATGCCGGGTTGGATTTGCCGCAATTGAAGGTCCTTGGCTCGGTCTTCCGCACCGAGCCGTTGCCCGGAGGCCCTGAGATCACCGCCGCCGGCTCCGTGTTCGCGCTGCGCAAGCGTCTCGACGGCGGCTATTCGATCGCGCGGCGCAATGCCAATACGGCTGAACTGACGCCGGATCATTTCCGCCTGCTGTCTGACTTTTTCCCCCGCCTGCTGGCCAACCGCAACGAAATCCGGCTACGCCTCGGCAGTCGCACCTGGGAGGAACTGCGAACCGCGCGCCGCTGGTCGTTGGATCAAACGACACCGTTCGAGGCCGTTCGCGTGCTCGATCCCAAACCGAAACAAGGTATCCTGGCCGAGGCGCGCGATGTGCTGTCCCATGCCTTCCCGGTCTTCGCCAATATCAATGTCGCCGAATCCTGGGCCGGTCTGATGGACGTCACGCCGGACGCGGTTCCGGTGATCGACGAAGTCAGGCGCATCCCGGGCTTCTTCATCGCAACCGGCTTTTCCGGACACGGCTTCGGGATAGGCCCAGGAGCGGGGAGACTGATGGCCGATCTGGTGTCGGGCGATGCGCCGGTGGTCGATCCGAAACCGTTCCGTTTGGACCGCTTCGCGCGCGCTCGCTGATTATGGCTGCCTCCAGTGCACTCGCGCAACGCGGGATGTTCACGTTTATTTGCTTTGTCTGGGGCACGACCTGGCTCGCGATGAAAGTGGGCATCGCGACCGTTCCGCCCGGAGTGTTCGCCGGCCTGCGATGGACTGTCGCGGGCGCGGTGCTGTTGATTATATTGCGCGTGCGTGGCGAGCGAGTCAGACCGAGATTAAGGCTGGTCCCGCGGTTGGTGTTCGTCTCGGTGCTGCTCATCACGCTGAACCAGGTGATCCAACTTTACGGCCTGAAATTCATCACGGCAGGCCTCGCAGCGGTCATCAGCTCCGCGCTCACGCCCATCGCCCTGCTGGGATTCGCGGTCGCGTTCGGACAGGAACGGTTCACGAAGCGCCAGATCAGCGCTTTGGCCTTGGGCGTTGTCGGTGTTTGCACCCTGTTTGGACCCTCCGCCTTCGCGGGAACATTGCGCGGGTCGCAGGTAGGGGGTGCGCTTGGCGTAACCATCGGCTGCCTTTGCTATACATCCGGATCCGTTATGACACAGCCGATGATGCGGCACTTCGGAGCGGTGCAACTCGCCGGTCTTACCGACCTGATCGGGGGCGTCATTCTGCTGCTCGCTTCGCTTCTGGTGGAACCCGGCGCCTGGGCGGCAATGTCGTTCCATTGGGGCTGGCCGTCGCTTCTGGCCTGGCTGTATTTGCTGGTCCCGGGGGCGCTCATCTCAACCACGATGTATTTCCTGCTGGTCCGTGACTGGGGCGCCAGCAAGCCTGGCCTGTACGCGTTTATCTCGCCGGTCATCGCCGTGGCCGCCGGCGCATGGTTGTTCGACGAACATGTGGACTGGGGAGATGCGGTCGGAATGGCCTTGATGCTGGCCGCCGCCGGCCTTGCGCTACAGCGTGGCGGAGTGGCACGGTGATTGCGTGGCGACATTCCGATTCTTGCACTGCGCGGACCTGCATTTGGACAGCCCGTTGCGCGGGCTGGAGGCCGATCCCGACGCTCCGGCCGATGCGATCCGCGGCGCGACCCGGCAGGCGCTGATCAATCTCGTTGATTACGCGATCGCGCGGCGCGTGGATTTCGTGGTCGCCGCGGGAGATCTCTATGACGGCGACTGGCAGGATTGGCGCACCGGCCAGTTCCTGATCGGCCAGATCGCGCGGCTGTCAAACGCGGGCATTCCCCTGATCGGCATCCGAGGCAACCACGACGCCGAAAGCGTGATCACACGCCGGCTGAGGATGCCGGGCGACAGCGCCCGGTTGCTGGATCACCGCCGCGCCGAGACGTACCGTCTTCCTGGGTTACCAGTGTCGATTCACGGTCAAAGCTTCGCCACCCGCGCTGTCACCGACAATATCGCGTTGGCCTATCCCGCGCCAGATCCGGATCGGTTCAATATCGGTCTGCTGCATAGTTCCGTGGGTGAACGGGAGTTGCACGACAACTACGCACCCTGTTCGGTGGCTCAACTTAGCGGGCATGGTTACGATTATTGGGCCCTCGGCCATGTACATGCCCAGGAAGTTCTGGCGCGCGACCCGTGGATCGTGTTTCCGGGCAATCTGCAAGGCCGTCACATCAACGAAACGGGTGCCAAGGGCGCGATGCTGGTGACCGTGACTGACGGACATGTCGGTGACGCTTTATTCGTTCCATTCGATACCGTTCGCTGGGCTCGCGTCGATGTCAGGCTCGCGGAAGATGCCGGCGAAGATGCGGCATTGACACAAGTACGCACGGAGCTCGCGACGGCGTATGAACAAGCTGAGGGACGCCTTCTGGCCGCGCGCATTGCACTGTCTGGTGCCTGCGCCGCGCATGAAACGTTCAGTGGCGATCTTGGCGCGGCACGTGAAAAGATCCGCACCGAGGCGCTGAGCATTGCCGGCCCAGGGATGATCTGGATCGAAAGGATCGACTTTTCGACCACTCGGCCAGGCTCGCGTGAAGCCATGGACGATCGTCAGGACGCCATTGCCGCGTTGATCCGGGCGCTGCGGGCGGCGGACGGCAATGACATCGCGGCCGAGGTTCGTACCTATGCCGGTGCGATGCTGGACAAGGCCAGCCCATTGCGCCAGGCGATCGGTCCCGAGCACGCGGCGCAAAGCCAAGATGTCGGCGATCTGGTGCACCGGGCGCGCGACCTGCTGCTTGGCATGCTGGGTGAGTAACGCCCCATGCGGCTGACCTCCGTCACATTGAACCGCTATGGCAATTACGAGGCCGAGCGGATTTCATTCAGTCCCGCGGCCGGCACGGTGAACGTTCTGCTGGCCCCGAACAGCGCCGGTAAATCGGTGTTGCGCAATGCGTTCGCCGACCTGCTGTTCGGCATCCATAATCAAACGCCGATGGACTTCCGATTTGGCTATTCCGGCATGCGCGTCACCGCGGACATCATTCGGTCGGACGGCTCTCACACGACATTCACCCGGCGCAAGACTCGCGGCAACATCGTTACCGGCCCGGACGACGAAGCGCTGGATCCAGGGTTTCTCCATGGCATTCTCGGTGGCCGCGACCGCAAATTTCTGGAACGGCTTTTCGTTCTCGACACCGAAGGATTGCGCCGGGGTGCGACCGATCTTCTGGAATCGGGTGGCGACGTCGCCAGCGCGTTGCTCGCCGCCGCGGGTGGAATTCGTCAGGCCCGTGCACTGAAGCAGACTTTGGAAAGGAAACGCGACGAACTCGCGCCGGAACGTCGAGTCGCCGCGCGCCCGTTCTATCAGGCGCTTGACCGGTTTCTGGAAGCACGCCGCAAAACCAGCGCGGCGACACTCCGGCCGGACGCATGGTTTCGTCAGGAGCAGGAACTCGCGGAACTTGAAGGACGCGTGGGAGCGTTGAACTCCGCGGCGGACGCGGCATCCGCTGAGATCGCTCGGTTGGAGCGTGTCAGACGGGTACGCAGATGGTTGACGCAGCGGGCTGATGCGGTGGCATGGCTTGACGCGAGTCCAGATGCACCACGTCTGGGAGTGGAAACGCGGCGGGCGCTTGAAGACACTCGCCTCGACATCGCGACGAAAGAAGAAACCACGCGTTTGGCACGGGAGACTTTCGAAACCGTCACGCGGGACGAAGTCGATGTGATCGTCAATGCTGATTTGCTGACCCGCGCGGAGCAGATCAAGCATCTGGTGGATACCGCGGGTGGCGCTCGCACGGCGCGTGAAGATCTTCCCGGCCGGCGCGCCGAATATGACCTGTCACTGGCCCGACTACGGGAATTGCTGCGCCAACTCGGCTCGGATCTTCCACCAGAACGCGCGGCTGAGGCGTTACCCTCCCGTGCTGTGCTCGCCCGCATCCGGCGAACGATCAAGGAACATGCGGAGTTGCTGATCGCTGTTCAGGCCGCCCCTGTGCAGATCACGGCGCGCATGAACGATCTCGCCGAACTCGAACGTAAGCTGTGCGATCTCCCGGCTGTTCCGGATCTGCGCATTCTCGTGGCCACACTTGATGAAATCCGATCCGGCGGCGATCCCGCTGTACGCCGGTCAGAGGCTGAAACAGCGCTGTCGGAAAGCGACGCTGCCCTTGCCGCGGTCCTCGCGCGGGTTCCCGGCTGGTCGGGTAGTGCCGAGGCCCTCGCCGCCCTGAAACCGCCAGGCATCGACGTCTGGCGTCGTCTCGATACCGATCTGTCCGCCAGGCGAGCGGATCTCGCGAAGGAACAGACGCGCCTTGGCGACGATATCGTCAAGGCGGAACAGGCACGCGCCCATTTCGAAACATTAACCCGCGGGGGAATGGTTACGGACGACGCGGCACTGGCACGGGCGCGCTCCCACCGCGACGCCGGTTGGCAGCTGATTTACCGGCACGCGTTCACCGATAATCCGCCGTCCGCCGAGGAAGACCAGACGTTCGCATCCGATACACAATTGCCACTGGCGTTCGAGCGGGCCATCGCCAATGCCGATACGATCGCCGACCGGCGCGCGACCGATTCCGAACTGCTGGGACGCATCGAAGCCGCCCGCCAGGCGGTCGCCGCGGCGGAATACCAAATGCACGCCACAGCCCAGAGAGAACGCCTCGCTGAGGAAGCATTGAAGCAAATACGTCAGACCTGGTCGCGGCTTTGCGGTGCCGCTGGTCAGGATCCGGACGCGGCCTTGTCCGATATTCAGGCATTCCTGAATGCGCGCGAACAGGTCCTCGACGCCATGCAGCGCCGCACCGTCGCCGCCGATGCCTGGACTTCGTTGGTAAACCGTCACACGGACTGGACCGAATCACTTGCCGCGGCACTGGGAGAGACCGCATCCAATCTGCCAATGCTCCTCGCCCTCGCCGACCGGATGCTCGCGGAGGCCAGGCAACAGCACCAGACGCGCACCGAATTGGAGACGTTGCGTATTCGTGCCGAGAAGGAACTGCGTGACTCAACCTCGGCGCAAGCCGCTGCCAGAGCTCGTCTTGACACATGGCGAGAACGGTGGCGTGCGCTGCTGACCGAACTCGGCCGGCCCGAGGCTGAGGAACCCGTCGAAACCGAAACCGTACTGCAAATCTTTAGCGAAATCGAAAAGGAGCTACCGAAGGCGAACTCCCTGTCCGAGCGTATCACGGGAATGACCGCCGTCATCGATCGTTTCACATCCGCGGTCCACGATCTTTGCCAATCTCTTCCTGGGCTTACCACGGCAACCGATCCGTTCGACGCGGTGCGCGAACTCGATCGATTGTTGGACGCTGAGCGCGCCCTGGACCAACGGCGTCGCATGCTCCGTGACAATCTGGCCAAGGCCCGCGAAGAACTCGATGCCGCGACGCATGCGCTGACCGCGTCAAAGGCAACGCTTCACGCCATCCTGACCGTGATCGGCGCCGAGACAGTCGAAGCAGCCGTCCAACGTCTCGCACTGTCCGACGAGCGGGCCTCGTTCGAAGCGAAACGCGATGAAGCGGAAACGGAGCTGCGCGCGGCGGGAGATGGCTTTACCATCGATGCGTTGGCGGCCGAGACCGCGCAACATCCACCCGATGACGATATTGCTCGCATCGAGGCCGCCCGCGTCGCGCGCAAAGACGCCATTGAAGCCGCGCAGCGCGCTGTCGAAGAGGCGAGCCGTCTTAAGCAAAGCATGGAACAGGTCGCCGGAGAAACCAACGTCAACGCCGCCGCCGCCGATCAGCAGGCGGCGATCGCTTCACTGTCCCGGACGCTGGACGAGGCGCTGCTGTATCATACCGCCTCGTTGTTGCTGTCCCGCGCGCTGGATGACGTCGAACAATCCGGCGGTTCCGCGATGTTGCGGAAACTCAGTGCGATTTTCGAGGCACTGACATGCGGGCTCTACAGCAACGTGGTCAGTGAGCTCGACGACAACAACAAGGCCGAACTGGTCATGATCCAGCGCGACTATCCGGAAGAGCGGCAGCACACCGACCAGTTGTCCGAAGGCACCCGCGATCAGCTTTTTCTCGCGCTGCGTGTGGCCGCGATCGAGGATCACCTCACCAGCGCTGAACCATTGCCGTTCATCGGCGACGATATTCTGCAGACTTTTGACGATGACCGCGCATTGGCGGCGCTGCGTGTGCTCGGCGAATTGAGCGAGCACACGCAGGTCGTTGTGTTAACGCATCATCGGCACGTCCTGGAGCTCGCGACACGGCTGCCGCCTGGGTCGATGTTCGAATGTCAACGCGAACCCGTCGCTATGACAGCTTGAGTTCACGCAGCCGTTTCACGTCTGCCCGGCCCGCGCTGAGGATATAGCCGGTATCGGATCCGCCGGTCAGATAGCGCACGCCGATCTTCAACAGCCAGGTCTGGAATTCCAGATCCTCCCGCACACCGCCGACACCCATTGATTTGCCGTGCTTTTTCGCAGCGGCGGCCACCGTTTCGAAAGCGGCACGCATTCGCGCGTGTTTGTACTCGCCGGCGATGCCCATTTCCGTGGAAAGGTCGGTCGAGCCGATGTGAACCGTATCGATCCCCTCCACCGCCGCGATCGCGTCGGCGTTCTCGACTGCCTCGGGCGTTTCGATCATGGCGATCAGCAGCGTTTCCTCGTTTCCCCGACGGTTGATTTCGGCTTGCGGCATCGATGCGTAACCCATCGTCGGCAGCGCTCCGGCGGCGGAGCGATGACCGAGCGGTGCGTAGCGGCAGGCCTCGACGACATCGCACGCTTTCTTGCCATTCTGGATGTGCGGCACCATCACGCCCAGAGCGCCGCAATCCAGAATACGGGTCGCATCGTGCGGATCGTGCGAAGTGACCCGGGCAATCGGGGTAATCCCCACGCCAAGCGCCGCGACGCAGATGCCGGCGGCGGTTTCAAGCGATGTCGGGTTGTGTTCCAGATCGATATAAATCGCATCGAACCCGCAGGCGGCGGCGATCATCGCGACGTTCGGGGTGCGCATTTGGTTGACCGCCATGGCCAGCACCAACTCGTTCGCGGCCAGTTTCCGTTTCGTGTGGTTGACACCGATGGACATGGTTCGTCTCCTTGATTGCTTTACTTGATCACACCACGGGCGCGCCGCACCCGCTGGTGCGACATCGCCGTTCACGGGTTCGGGTCCCCAGGGTTCGCTCATGATGACTCGCACGATTGGTGTTCAGGTGGCAAATTCGGTCGGGACAAATGAGGAGCCCCAGGATGAGCGGCATCACGCAGGCGAATTTCACCTTCCGCGACTTTCGCACCACTGGCGGCGAGATACTGCCGGAGGTGACCCTCGCCTACGTCACCCGCGGGACATTGGCCGCGGACGGGCGGAACGCGATCCTGATCACCCACGGATATACCAGCGGGCCCAGGATGATCGAACCGGGCGTGGCGTCGTCGGAGGGGGCGTGGAGTACGTTGGTTGGTCCCGGCGCGCCGATCGATACGGATCGATATTTCGTCATTTGCTCGAACATGCTTGGTTCCAGCTACGGCTCGACCAACGGGGCATCGATTGATCCGCGGACCGGGAAGCCATACGGGTCCAGGTTTCCGCGCATCACGGTTGAAGATATCGTCACCGCGCAGAAGCACATGCTGGACGGGCTTGGGGTTAAGCACCTGCGCGCGGTGGTCGGTCCGTCGTATGGTGGCTTCCAGGCGTTTCAATGGGGCGTGACGTTCCCGGATTTCATGGATGGGATCGTTCCGGTGGTCACGTCGCCTCGGCCGCCGAATTCGGACCGGGTCGCCGGATTGTTGCAATGGTTCGAGCCTGACCCGAACTGGAACGGCGGCGATTATTACGAGACCGGTGGCGTGAAGCAGACCCTGACCGCGTTGCGGGTCGATACGCTCACGCGTTATGGCCTGGCCAATTCGCTCGCCGCCCGCTTCCCCACCAAAGCCGCAGCCGACGCCGAACTCCATCGCATCGCCGCCGCCTGGGCCGAAGTGTTCGACGCGAACTCGCTGTTCATTCTCGGTCGGGCGATGGAGACGTACGATGTCGCGTCCCGGTTCGACCGGATCAAGGTTCCGGTGTTGTATGTGTTGTCGCGCACGGATGCGCTGTTCCCGCCCTCACTGGCGCCCGGTGTCATGGACGGGCTGAAAAGCGCTGGTGTCGACGCGACGTATTTTGAAATCGATAGCGATCATGGCCACCTCGCGTCAGGCGCCGACGCGGATAAATGGGCACCGGCGTTGCGCGAGTTCATGACGAAGCTGGAGACACTCTGATGGATCAGGACCTCGACTCAATGTTCGGTTTCGCGCCGGACCACGACTCGCCCATTCCTTATATGCAACGGACCCGCGAGTATTACAAAGCCATCGGCTACACCACGCCCTATCGGTGGGCGCATTATCGCCAGGCGCCGTTCACGGCGATGAAGAAGCCGTTGAGCCAATGCAACATCGCGATCGTCACCACGGCCGCGCCGTATCAGCCGGACAAAGGCGACCAAGGGCCGGGTGCGGCGTATAACGGCAGCGCCAAGTACTACGAGGTGTATTCGGGCGACACGAGTCAGGATCACGATTTGCGCATCTCCCACATCGGTTACGACCGGGTCCACACGACGGCGACCGATTGCAACACCTGGTTTCCTCTGCCGGCGTTACGACGTGCCGCCGCGGCGGGACGGATCGGCAAGGTCGCTGCTCGCTTCCATGGTGCCCCGACCAATCGCAGTCATCGCGTCACTATCGAAACGGACGCGCCGGAGATTCTGGCGCGAATTCGGGAAGATGATGTGGACGGCGTCATCGTGGTGCCGAACTGCCCGGTTTGCCACCAGACCTCCAGCCTCGTCGCGCGTCATATCGAGGCCAACGGCATTCCAACCGTGCTGATGGGTTGCGCCAAGGATATCGTCGAACACGCCGCGGTGGCGCGTTTCTTGTTCAGCGATTTTCCGCTCGGCAACAGCGCCGGCAAGCCGCACGACGTCGCGTCACAGGAGCAGACATTGGAACTGGCGTTACGCCTGCTTGAATCCGCGATCGGGCCACAGACAACGATGCAGAATCCGATCCGTTGGAATGCGGACGGTTTGTGGAAACTGGACTACTCCAACGTCGATCAGCTCAGCGCGGAGGAGCTGAAACGCCGCCGCGAGGAGTTCGACCGGCAAAAGGAACTGGCGCGCCCCAACCGGGTCGAGAAAGCGGCATGAGCCGGCCATTCAGCGGCGTCCGCATCCTCGATTTCACCCAGGTGCTGGCTGGTCCGTACGGGTCGTATCAGTTGGCGCTTCTGGGCGCGGATGTGATCAAAGTGGAACGAACCGAGGGGGAGGACATGCGTCGCACCCCGCTCTCCCGCGAGTGGGCGGACCGCGGGATGGCGCCGTCCTGGCTGGCGATCAATGGCAATAAAAGGAGCCTGACACTGGACTTCCGCAAGGCGGCGGCGATCGAGATCATCCGGAAGCTGGCGGCGAAGGCCGACGTGGTGATGGAGAATTTCCGCGGCGGCGTGATGGATCGTCTCGGCGTCGGCTACAAGGCGTTGTCGGAGATCAATCGGAAACTGATATATTGCGCGATTTCCGGCTTCGGCCAGACCGGACCGTACAGCCATGAGGCGGGGTATGACGGCAAGATCCAGGCCTTGTCGGGCATTATGTCGATCACCGGCCATCCGGAGATGGGACCGACTCGCGCGGGCTTCGCGGTTTGCGACGTGCTGTCCGGGATGACGGCGGCGTTCGCGGTATCCTCCGCGTTGTATCAGCGCACGCACACCAACAAGGGACAGTTCATCGACGTGTCGATGCTGGAGGCGAGCCTCGCGTTCCTGTCCACCCAGGTCGCGGACTTCACCGTCGCCGGCCACCGGCAGGAGCAGTTCGGCAATCAGGCGATCAGCCGCAAGGTGACCGCGAACTTGTTTCGGGCCAAGGACAGTTATTTGTTGCTGGCGGTGAACGATGAAAAGCAGTACCGGGCGCTGATGACCACGCTCGGCCGAGCCGACGTGTTCGATGATCCGCGGTTCGGCGACTGGTTCCTGCGTAAGGAGAACGAACAAGCGTTACGGGAAATCATCGAGGCCGCTCTGACGAAGCAGGACGCGAAGGCCTGGGAAAAGGAACTGAATGCCGCTGGTGCGCCGTCGGCGAGCATCTGGACGATCGAGGAAGTCATCGCCCATCCGCAAATCGTCGCGCGCGAGGTAATGCAGTCGGTGCAAACCCAGTACGGCATGCTGCGGTTGATGGGTTCAGGGTTTCAGATGGCGCACGGTGGCGGTCATCTGGATACCGCGCCACTGGAACTTGGTGCCGATACCGACATGATCCTGGCGGAGCTTGGTTACGATAAGGCGGCGATCGCGGCGTTACGGGCGGAAGAGGTCATCTGATACGCAACCGGACCGATATCGTCGGGCCTGGCATCAATCCAACGCATGTTGACCGCACAGCCACTGTGCGCGTTGCAAGAGATTCTCGGGTCGAGCCCACGGCTGTCCGGTTAAAAAAAGCTTGTACGTCAACTGTTTATGGAATCGACTCTGTCTCACGGGAATCGCCCGGATCGAGACGGAGGCCATATATCGCCGT
>CALFNB010000440.1 GCA_937902425.1 uncultured Acetobacteraceae bacterium
TGTGGCCGGTGGGACTGAACTGACGGGCGAACCGCGACGTAACGCTATCCGGTGTCCGCCATCCGATATATTGACAGCGGTCATGCGCCACCTGGTTGTCGGACCCAATCGATGCCCAATGCCACCATATTCAGTTCGGGTGGCGCTGCGCCCGTCCCATGGTATGACACCCACCATGCCTGCACTGATCCGCGCTTCGCGATGAATATCGGCCTCGAAATTCTCATCATCCTCTTGTTGATCGTGGTGAACGGCCTGTTCGCGATGAGCGAACTCGCGTTGGTGTCGGTCCGCCGCGCCCGTCTGGCGGTGATGGAGAAAAAGTCGGTTCCCGGCGCCGGCATCGCGCGCGCGCTTTCGGACGATCCGCACCGGTTCCTGCCGACGGTTCAGGTGGGCATCACGCTGGTCAGCGTGCTGACCGGCGTGTTCGGCGGCGCCAACGTCGCGTCCCATCTGAAAGACTGGCTCGAAACCGTTCCACGCATCGCGCCGTTCGCCGACTCGCTGTCACTGGGGATCGTCGTCATCGTGACGACCTACATGACCCTGGTACTGGGCGAACTGGTGCCGAAACAACTCGCGCTGCGCCAGCCCGAGGCGATCGCCGCCTGGGTTGCCCGCCCGCTGACCTGGTTCATCCGCTTCGCCGGCCCGGTCGCCTGGCTGCTGAGCGAGTCGTCCAGCGTCATACTTCGCCTCGTCGGGCTGCATCGCCTGCCGGCGCGGACCGTCACCGAGGAGGAACTCAAAGCCCTGCTGGTCGAAGGCGCCCAGACCGGGGTGCTGGAACTGGAAGAGCGGGACATGATCGAGCGAGTGCTGCGGCTGGCGGACAAGCCGGTGCGCGCGATCATGACGCCGCGCACCGAGCTGGCCTGGATCGACCGCACCGACCCGCCGAAAGACATCGCGCTGGCACTGAAGGCCGCGCCGCACTCACGGATCGTGGTGTGCGAGGGCTCGATCGATAACGTCGTCGGCATCGTGCAGGCGAAGGATCTGCTGGACCGGATCCTGAGCGGTGGCGACCTGTCGATCAGCGCCGCGCTGCGTCAGCCGATCGTCGTGCCCGACACCGTCACGGCGCTGGATGCTTTGGAACGATTGAAAACCGATCCTCTCGGACTGGCGCTGGTGCTCGACGAATACGGCAGCTTCGAGGGGCTCGTCACGGTCGCCGACATGCTGGAGGCGATCGTGGGCGACCCGGGCGACACCGCGGCGCAGCCGGCGGAACCTGGCGATGAGGGCGAAACCAGCCTCGTCATGGACGGGATGATGCCGGTCGATGAGGCGAAGGCACGCCTGGCATTGCCCGACCTGCCCGGCGAGGGAACGTATCACACGCTCGCCGGCTTGCTGCTGGCATTGTTGCGGCGGGTGCCTCGCCAGGGGGATCGGATCGTGTTCGCGGGCTGGCGGTTCGAGGTGCTGGCGATGGACGGCCGCCGCGTGGAGAAAGTCCTCGCGCGGCCCGAGCCCGCCGCGGAGGGGTAGGCGCTGCCGCCCGCCGGCGGTTTCGGACTGACGAGACGTGCGTGCATCGCCGAGAGGTGTGCGCTCGCGCCTGGAATTTCGTGCCGAACCCGCGGATGACGCGGTCTGGGTAAGGTGAGGCGATGATTGTCGCGCGTCGCCTAACGCGGACCGCCGCGAACAGACCGTTATTCCAGTCGCTCCCGCCGTAGGCATGCGCCGGGACACTGTTGTCCAGCGACGTTCGGAGGTCGATCGCGAAGTCGATATGGGCGCCGGTGTCACGAATGGCATTCATGGTGCCGCCGCGGACCTGCTCCCAGTTCCAGTCGTCGACCAGCAGGACGCTGTTTGACTCCATGGCTTCAATGACGATACGTGCGCCGTCGTACTGGTCTCGTTCGGTGTGGGGACCGTCATAGAACCCCACGTTGAACGGTCCGAGCGCCGCGTAATTCACGGTGCGGAAGTCCTGTTCCATAATGCTGACCGATGCCTCCGGCCCCTTCAGGACGGCCAGATTTAAATAGAACTCACTGGCCTTCCCGCCAAACTCCGTCCAATTGTCGACGCCGGTCGCCCGCACTTTGTTGTTGGAGATCGCGGCACAGAATGTGGCACCCCTGAAGATGCCGATTTCCAGATACCGCGGCCGTTCCATGGCCGCGATGAGGTTGTTCAGGAACAGTCTGTGCTTGCGTCCGCTGAAGCCTTCGACCTGGTAAGCGCGCGGGTCCATGTGGCCACGATCAGACAGCGCATCCTCAAAGGCGGTGCGCACGATCAGTGGCAGAGTCGGCCGGCTGCTCATTTCGATGACCGTGACATGTGGAGCCGGCTGATCCATCGCGGCCTTTGATAGTTGGAAACCGGTGCCATGGCAAATGCGCGAGGGACGGGTGAATGGTCGAACTCCGTTGCCGTCGCGCCGCCAGGTGGTGCGGTTGTTTGGCGCGGCCCTCGGACGGCGCGAACCTCGCGCGTCATCCGATGTTGACCTGCCCGCGATCCGGTCCGCTGCCCCGGCTACGCCGTTTGCGTCGTGCTCCT
The DNA here is from genome assembly GCA_937902425.1 of uncultured Acetobacteraceae bacterium. Lineage (GTDB taxonomy): Bacteria > Pseudomonadota > Alphaproteobacteria > Acetobacterales > Acetobacteraceae > Rhodopila. Next base: position 2,530 of record CALFNB010000440.1, read on the forward strand.
GGTCGGGGTTGTGTCGTTCGGCGTCATCTGGAGATAGATGAGGCGAATTCCGGTCGGCATGCGCGACCTCGATCGGAAGCTACCCCCGGATGCGCTCCAGCGTCGCCTGCGTCGAATGGCCAGGCAACACATCCGCCACGGTGACCTTGCCGCCCCACTCGCGCACCAGGTCCGCTCCGTACACGTCCTCCACCGCGGCGGTCCCGCCGGTGATCAGCACATCCGGCCGCACTGCGCGGATCAGCCGCTCGGGCGTATCCTCATCGAACACGCAGACCAGATCGACGGGCGCCAGACTCGCCAAAATCGCCGCCCGCGCGTCCTGCGGTTGCGCCGGCCGCATCGGTCCCTTCAACCGCCGCGCACTCCTGTCCGAGTTC
>CALFNB010000441.1 GCA_937902425.1 uncultured Acetobacteraceae bacterium
TACCCGTGGGTTCCCGCCGTGGGGTGAGGTTCGCCAATTACGCGCTCCTCCAGGTCAGCCCCCGCCGGCGAACACCGAAGCAGCGGTGGGCAGCGCGCGTGCCGAGGGCAGCGTCTCGATCTGTTGCAACATATCGAACAGTGTTCGGGCCGCCGCCGTGGTATGGGTTCGTGCCGTGCATTCCTGGAACTTCGTCCAGTGCTCCGCGGCGGTGACCGGGTCCCAGGCATGGCCGTGGATGCCGGTTACCTCCAGGCTGTCGAGCACGGTGCCGTTCATCAGCCGGATGCACACGCGGGTGTATGGCGCCATCGCCGGCTCACGCGGATCTCGTTCTTCGATCATATTGATATGCACCTTGGGGTAGAAATCCCGCATGTCGGCGCGTCGCACGACCGTATCGGACAGCTCCGCCACGCCCATGCGGCCGAGGATGACGGCGGCGGCCATGGCGAATTCCTCGCTGAACCTTGCCTCGTCCGCGGTGCTCGGGCGATGGTTGAACAGCACGTCGGCCTCGCCCCGGCCCATGGTAACGTTCACCTCGGCGATGTCATCCGGGCCGATGCCGCGCCCGGCCAGCAACTTCACCGCGGCCTCGAACGAGCGGTGCATGAAATAGCAGGTGGGGTATAGCTTTATGCACAGTCCCTGCCGCGGCATGTACCACTCGCGGCCCAGGCGAGCGGGGGATTCGCGGTCGGGGGTGCCGGGGGAAAAGGCGGTGAGAAATCCTTGCGGATTCTCGAAGGCGTCGGGTCCGGCGGTCATGCCGGCGGCGGCGAGGCGGACCGAAACCACGCCGTCATGAGCCGCGCGTCCGGCGTGATAGGGCTTCGTCGTGCTGCCGAAACTGGTTGCCATGCCGCCGGCGTGGCTCGCCGCGATGGCCAGCGCGGTGGACGCGCGTTCGGCGGAGAGCCGGTTGAGCACGGCACAGGCGGCGGCGGCACCGATGACGCCGAACACGCCGGTGGGGTGCCAGCCCTTGCGGTGGTAACCGGAGTCGCGCCGCACCAACTCGGCCCAGCACTCGTAGCCGGCGGCATAGGCGGTGACCAGCGCCTGTCCGTTGGCATCCAGCCGCTCGCCCTCCGCCAGGATCGCGGGCACCAGCACGGCGCTGGGGTGGCCGGTCAGCGACTGGTCGTCATAGTCGATGGCATGGGCCGCGGTGCCGCCCAGAAGCGCGGCGTCCGCCGCGGCGAGCCGTAGGTTGGACAGGCAGGCGCGCGCTTCCGGCCGCGTCGTTGGCACGGCGAGCGCCTGGCGGACGATTCCGGTCACCTTCTCGTGCGTGCCCACCAGCATCACGCCGACGGCATCGGTGAAGCCGGTACGCACGATCGGCAGTACCGCGGGAGGCAGGGAATTGTAACGGATGTTGGCGAGGAACGCGCCGAGTTCGGCGGTCAGGCTCATTGTCGCGACCCCGGCGCCCAGGTGTCGTGGAAATTATTCGGATACGGATACCAGACGGCGCGATAGCCCTGAATGTCGAGATTGACCTCGACATCCACCACGAAAGGCCGCTTCGCGGCGAGCGCCTGGCGTAAGGTGGGGGCGTAATCCTCGGGCTTCGTCACCCGTGCGCAGCCCGCCCCCATCGCCTGGGCCCACTGGCAGATATCCGGGTTCCACAGCTCGCCGGTGTCGGTGCGCCGATAGTCGCAGAACGATTCGCGGCCATAAATCCGCAGCATCAGCTCGCGCTCGATCTGCAACGAGCGGTTGGTGAGCACCACCCACACCAGCGGCAGGTTCTGCTCGACCGCGGTGGCCACCGCGACGCCGCCCATCAGGAATGAGCCATCACCCAGAAGGGCGAGCGCGGGACGGCCGCCCAGAGCCAGACTCGCGCCGATGATCGCCGAGGCGCTCCAGCCCATGCGATGGAAGAATCCGTCATGCCCGACGTGCCGCGACACGGGCGACAGAAAGGCGGGGGCGAAGCTCAGCAGATGGCCGGTGTCGAAGAACACCGGCATCTCCGGATCGACCGCGTCGACGACGGCGGCGGTGTCGTGGCAGATCCGCGCATAATGCAGCGGTGCCAGGTCCGAGGTGCGTTGCGCCGCCGTTTCCTCGGTCCAGCGTTGGCGGGCCTCCGCCAGGGTGGCGAGCCAGGCCGCGCGCGGTTGGCGTTCCTGCTGCACCACCGCCTCCGTCAGCACCGCCAGCCCGGCGGCGGCGTCGCTCGGCAGCGCCACCGAGGTGGGGTAGGCGCGGCCCAGTTCGGTCGGATCGATATCGATATGGATTAGCTGGGTCTTGCCGGGAATGTCGAACAGCGTCCAGCCGCCGGTGTCGATGTCCGACAGATGCGTCCCGACCGCGATCAGCAGGTCGCACGCGCGTGCCGCCTCATTCGCATGCCCGGTGCCGGCGCGGCCGATACAGCCGAGCGAGAGTGGATGGCGCTCGGGGAAAGCACCCTTGCCGGTGGCGGTGGTGGCGACCGGGGTTTCCGTCGCCTCGGCGAAGCGGACAAGTTCGTCCCAGGCGCGGGCGCTGTGCACACCGCTGCCCACCATGATCAGCGGGCGCTCCGCGGTGGCGAGCAGCGCGGCGGCTGCCTTCACCCCGGCCGGGCTCGGCCCAGGCGGGTAGGATCGCAGGTATGGCATTGGATCCGGCAGCGGATCGGGCGCCTCGCTGTGCTGGATGTCGAAGGGTATCTGCACCACCACGGGGCCCGGCCGGCCGGTGATCGCGGTTTGGTAGGCGCGCAGAAACATGTCCAGCGCGGTGTCCGGCCGGGTGATGAGAAAGGCCTTCTTGGTGATCGGCTTCAGCACCGCGACCCAGTCTTCCGGACCGTTACGGTAGGATTCCTCCATCCCGCCGCGATCGAACCAGTGGGTCGGTCCGGCGCCCGCCAGCACCAGCATCGCGATCGACCCATAAAACGCCGAGGCGACCGCCGACACGATGTTCATGTTCCCTGGGCCGACGCTGGTGGCGACGATCGCCATCGGTGCCTCGCGCTTCATCCGCCAATAACCGTCGGCCATGTGCACCGCCTGATCCTCGGCGCGCACCGGGATGCCGCGGATTTTCGTTTCGTGCACGATGGCATCGAGCAAAGCCCAGTTGCCGTGCCCGTTCATGCCGAAAACGAACTCGGTGCCCATGGTTTCCAGCAGCCGCGCGATCGCGCCCGCGACAGTCAGCTTCGCCATGTCAGCCTCCTTTCACCGGCGCTGCACGATCTCCACCATGATGCCCTCCGGCCCGCGGATGAACGCGAGGCGCGTGCCGGCCGAATACTCCATCGGTCCCACCGCGATATCGGCGCCCTTCGCGCGCAGATCGGCCACCGCCGCGTCGATGTCGTCGACGGTCAGGCCGATATGTTCGAGACCGAAATAAGGAAACCGCGGCTCGGCGCGGGTCGGTTCGTCGTGGTGCGGCGGCGCGATCAGCACGGTCTGGCCGCCGAGTTTCACGTAGACGCGCGGCTGACCGGGGTAGAAGGTCCCGGCGGCGTAAGTGCCGCGCACCACCTCGGCGCCGAACATCGTTTCGAAGAAGCGCGCGGCCGCTTCCGGGTCGGGGCTGCGCAGATGCACGTGGTCGTAGCGATAAACCGGCATGGCTAACTCCTGCGTGGCGTTCAACGCCCCAACATGGCGCGGGCGGCGCCGGCGATGTGTTTCTCGGTGATGCGGTACTCGTCCTCCAGCGGCGGCGCGTAGGGCACCGGCATGCGCGGCGCGCCAAGGCGGCGGATCGGCGTCTTCAACACGGTGCCGAGTTCTTCCGCCACGGTCGCGGCGACCTCGCCGGCGAAACCACCCGCGAGCACCGCCTCCTGCGGGACCAGCAGCCGGCCGGTCTTGCGCACCGAGGTGAACACGGCCTCCCGATCCCACGGCCAGAGCGTTCGCAGATCGATCACCTCGGCATCGATCCCGTCCGCCGCGAGCGCCGCCGCCGCCTGCTCGGCCAACAGTGCCATGCGCGACCAGGCGACGATGGTGATGTCGCTGCCCATGCGAGCCATCCGCGCCTGGCCCAGAGGCACCAGATGATCGGCGTCGGCGGACACCTCGCCCTTGGCGCCCCACAGTTCCTTGTGTTCCATGAACACCACGGGGTCGTCGCAGCGGATCGACGATTTGAGCAGGCCCTTGCCGTCGGCCGGCGTCGCGGGCGTCACCACGATCAGGCCGGGGACGTGGACGAACCACGCCTCGTACGACTGCGAGTGCTGCGCCGCCGCGCCGCGCCGCGCGCCGATCGCCATCCGCGCCATCAGCGGCACGCGCGCCTGGCCGCCGAACATGTAACGGATCTTCGCCGCCTGGTTCACCAGTTCGTCGATCGCGCACATGCCGAAATCGATCGAGCGCAGATCGGCGATCGGCCGCGTTCCGGCGACGGCGGCGCCCACGGCCGAGCCCATGATCGTCGATTCCGAGATCGGTGCGTTGACGATCCGTTGCGGCCCGAACTCGTCGATCAGGCCCTTGTATTGGCTGGCGCTGCTGCTGGTGTGGCCGGTGCTCAGGTCCTCGCCCAGGGCCCAGACGAGGCGGTCGCGGCGCATTTCCTCGGCGAGGCCTTCGCGCACCGCGTCGGCATAGGTCATTTCGGCCATGACGGGCCTCCCACGTCCTGCACATCGGCATAGGCAACCTTGGGATCGGGGAACGGCGCCGCCCTCGCCGCCGCCACCCCGCCGGCGATCCTCTCCTGGGCCGCCGCGCGGGCGGCCGCGATCTCGGTGGGCGTGACGCCTTGTTCGGCGAGCCAGGCCTCGGCGCGGCGCACCGGCTCGTGATCCCAGCGTGCTTCGAGTTCACCCTTCGGACGATACAGCCCAGGGTCGCGCGACACGTGGCCTTTCAGGCGGTAGGTAGCGGCGTGGAGGAAATGCGGCCCGCCGCCGTTACGGATGCGCTCGATCAGGGTGGCGGCGGCGGCATCCATGGCGAGCAGGTCGTTGCCGTCCACCGAGACCACGGGAATGTCGAAGGACGCCGCGCGTACCGCGGGCCCGCCTCCCGCGGTCACGCCTCGGGTCGCGGTGGTCGAGGCGTAGCCGTTGTCCTCGCAGACGATCAGCAGCGGCAAATGGAACACCTTGGCCCAGTTGAGGGCTTCGTAGAACGGTCCGCGATTGGTGCTGCCGTCGCCGACGAAGACGCCGACGATCTTGTCCTCGCCTTTCAGGGTGACGGCATGCGCGGCGCCGGCCGCCAGCCCCATGCCATCGGCCAGGATGCCGTTGGCGCCGAGCATGCCGACCGAGAAATCGGCGATGTGCATGGAGCCGCCTTTGCCGCCGTTGGTGCCGCCGGCGCGGCCGAGCAACTCCTTCATCATCGCGGTCGGGTTGGCGCCCTTGGCGATGGCGTGGGCGTGGCCGCGATGATTGGACTGGATCAGGTCGTCGCGCCGCAGGTTGCCGCAGACGGCGACGGAGATCGCTTCCTGGCCGATGGATTGGTGGACGGAGCCGTGAACGAGGCCCTCGGTCAGGAGTTGGTGGGCGGCTTCCTCGAAGGCGCGAATCAGGAGCATGGTTTTGAACAGACCGAATATTCGTTCGGTTTGGTTGGTGTGGTCCGTTGCCGCCTGGGTTGGTGCGGGCATCACGGGGTTTCCTTGTTGGGGGAGGTGATGTTGGGGTGCGGCGGGGCTGGGAACGCCGCGGGCTTCTCGGAGGAGAAGCGGGGGAGGGTTTTGTCCGAAGGCGTACAGGGTTCATGCATGCCGGATCGCACCTGTCGGGACTATGCGCCGGGGGTGGAACGCTCGCAAGCGCGGGCGGCGATGTCCCGGTTGAGATGTCGCCTGCCAACCCAAAGCGGACATTCAGCAGCGCTGTCGGCAACATTCGGCGCCGCCGGTGGAAGCGATCGTCGCGACCTCCAGCGGCGTCACGCGACCCGGATCGCATGTGGCCGATGCGCGCGCCGCCATCGCGCACGAACGAGGGCCACGAACGTGCCAAGGCGCGCGGCGTGAAGCCAGGGCGCAAGCCCGATATTGGCTGACATGCGCCGCGGGATGAATCGCCTTGCACCGCAAGGTGCGGCAGGTATCAAGCCACTCGATCACCCCGCTTGATCTCCACCGCGCGGTTGTCGACCGCGGG
>CALFNB010000442.1 GCA_937902425.1 uncultured Acetobacteraceae bacterium
GCAGTTCGCGGTAGAAGAACGTCATCAGCAACGACGCGATATGCGCGCCGTCCACGTCGGCGTCGGTCATGATGATCACCCGGCCGTAGCGCAGTTTCGCGCGGTCGAAGCGGTCACCCACGCCGCAGCCCAGAGCCTCGATCAGATCGCGGAGTTCCTGGTTCTGGCGGAGTTTGTCGGCCGATGCCGACGCCACGTTCAGGATCTTCCCTCGCAGCGGCAGGATCGCCTGGGTGTCGCGATTGCGCGCCTGCTTGGCTGACCCGCCGGCGCTGTCGCCTTCGACCAGGAAAATCTCCGTCTCGGCGGCGTTTTCTCGCGCGCAGTCGGTCAGTTTCCCGGGCAGCCGCAACCGCCGCGTGGCGGATTTCCGAGGCGTGTCCTTGGCTTCCTTGCGCCGGATCCGCTCCTCGGCACGCTCGATCACGAACGCCAGCAGATTGTCGGCGGAGGCGGGGTCGGCCGCCAGCCAATGATCGAAGCGGTCGCGCAGCGCGGTTTCGGTCAACCGAGTCGCCTCGGAGTTGGTCAGTTTCTCCTTGGTCTGGCCCTGGAACTGCGGCTCCCGGATGAACAGCGACAGCTTCGCCGCGATCGGGTCGAGCGCGTCGTCCGCGGTCACCTGTGCCGCGCGCTTGTTGCCGCGCTGCTCGCCCCAGGCGCGTAATCCCTTCACCAGTGCCGAGCGGAACCCGGTCTCGTGCGTGCCGCCCAGTGGGGTGGGGACGGTGTTGCAGTAGGAGTGGAGGAAGCCTTCGCCCTCATCCAGCCAGGTGACGGCCCATTCGACCTTGCCGGTGGCTTCGCCGGGCAGGGCGGCCTCGCCGGACCAGATCCGCGGCAGCACGCATGGCGCGGCGCCGATGTCGGCTTCCAGGCTGTCGCGCAGGCCGCCGGGGAAATGCAGCACGGCCTCGGCGGGGGTCTCGTCCTTACCGCCTTTGAGCAATGCCGGATCACAGGACCAGCGGATCTCGACGCCGCGGAACAAATAGGCTTTGGAGCGGCAAAGCTTGTACAGGCGCGCCGGCTGAAATCGCGGGTTGGCGAACACCGTGGAATCCGGCCGGAAGCGGATGGAGGTGCCGCGCCGGTTATGCACAGGCCCGGCATTGATCAGTTTCGTCATTGGCACGCCGCGGGCGAAGTTCTGCTTCCACAGGGTCCGGTCGCGCGCGACCTCGACCTCCATCACCTCGGACAGGGCGTTGACCACCGAGCTGCCCACGCCATGCAGGCCGCCGGAAGTCGCGTATGCCTTGCCGCCGAACTTGCCGCCCGAATGCAACGTTGTGAGAATGACCTCCAGCGCACTGAGGTTCTTGAACTTTGGATGTGGATCGACCGGAATGCCGCGGCCATTGTCGCGAACCGTGAGGAAGCCGCTCTCCTCCAGGTAGACCTCGATGAAGCTGGCGTGGCCGGCCACCGCCTCATCCATCGCGTTGTCCAGGATTTCCGCCGCCAAATGATGCAGCGAAATCTCATCCGTGCCGCCGATATACATCCCTGGGCGGCGGCGGACCGGCTCAAGTCCTTCCAGGACCTCGATATCCTTGGCGGAGTAATCGTCAGACGGTGCCGCCGGGACTGGCTTCCCGCGCTTTCCCGCCGCCGGCTTCGCCGCGTCTGGGCTACCGCCCGCGCCAAACAAGTCGTTCATGCTGTGTTCCCGTCGCGAGCCCGCACCCTAACCGGAGCGGGCGAGTCAGGGCAACCGACAAGCGCGAGGGCTCGACGCCATGGCCGCCAGGAACACCACGGAGCTGTGCGCCGCCCGTTCAACGATTGACCTCTGACGTGCCCACGGAGCCGCCTCCGGCAGGCGCTTACGCGCACCGGGGCTGCTCCGCTGGCGCTCGACAAAACCCGTGTCGAGATCAAGGCCGGAGGGGGGCCGATAACTCGAGCCAGCCAGCGATGAGCATGTCCGCGATGGATCATACCGAGCAGAGCCTCGGGACGGGTTCTTGTCTCGCAGTCTCACTTACCCTGATGCCCGTTGGGCGCGGCCCAGGGCTTCAGGTGATCTCGTTCGCCAACCGTTGCAGATAATACGCCGGATCGCCGAACAGCCGCTCGATCACCATGCAGCGGCGGAAGTAATGGCCAACCGCGTACTCCTCGGTCATGCCGATCCCGCCATGCATCTGCACCGCGCTTTGCGACACGTAACGCCCGGCCTGGCCCACGCCGACCTTGGCCAGCGCGAAGTCATGCCGCCGTTCGGTGTCATCGGCGTTGTCCACCGACATCGTCGCCAGCATCGCCATGCTGCGGCCTTGCTCCTGTGCCATGAACATGTCCGCGAGCCGGTGCTGCACCACCTGATACGATCCGATCGGCTGACCGAATTGCACCCGGGTCTTGCTGTATTCCAGGGTCATTTCATTCATCGTCTCCATCGCGCCGACGGTCTCGGCGGCGGTGGCGGCGATGCCGGCCTCGACGATCTTTTCGATGATGGCGAGTCCCTTGCCGACGTCGCCCAACACTTCACCGGCGGCGTTCGACAGCGAAACATCCGCCGCCCGGGTTTCATCGCGCGTGGCATAACCGCGCCGCGCGACCCCGGGCGCCGCGGTATCGACCAGGAACAGCGTGATCCCGTCTTCGTCGTAGCGCTCGCCGCTGGTGCGCGCGCTGACGATCAGTCGGTCCGCCGCCTCGCCGTGCGACACCACGGTCTTGGAGCCATCCAAAACCCAGCCGCCGCCATTCCGCTTCGCGGTCGTCACGACATCGGTCAGATCGTAGCGTGCCTGGCGTTCCCCATGCGCGAACGCGAGTTTCAGCCCGCCCTCGGCGATCGCCGGCAGCAGCGCTTTCTTCTGCGCGTCACTGCCCGCCGTTGTGATCGCCGTGCCGCCGAGCACGACGGTCGACAAGAACGGCTCCAGCACCAGCACGCGGCCAAACGCCTGCATCACCAGCATCACTTCCTGGGCGCCGCCACCGAACCCGCCGTATTCCTCGGCGAACGGCAGGCCGAGCAGACCGAGTTCGGCGAACTTCGACCACATGTCGGTCGAGTAGCCTTCCGGCCGCGCCAGATACGTCTTGCGTTGTGCGAAACCGTAGTTATCCGCGAGCAGCCGGCTGACACTTTCCAGCAGCAGCCGTTGATCGTCTGAAGGTTCGAAGTCCATTACAGCCCCAATACCGCTTTGGTAAGAATATTCTTCTGGATTTCATTCGTGCCGCCGTAGATCGACGCGGCGCGCAGGAACAAATAGCTGCCGGTCGAGGCGCTGCCGGCCTCCAGCAGTTCATCCTGTTCGTTCATCGCCGCCAGTTCCTCAGCCCAGATCGGTGTGGCCATCGGTCCCGCGACGTCGACCGCGAGTTCGGTCGTTGCCTGCAACAATTCGGTGCCTTTGACCTTCAACACGGACGACAACGGATCCGGGCGGCCGGCGCCCTTCGCTTTGTCGAATGCCGAAACGACCCGGTACTGGGTGATCTCCAGCGCCTTCATATCGACCTGCAATTGTGCCACGCGTTGGCGGAACACCGGATCGGCGATCAGCGGCTGGCCGTTCATGTTGACCTTGTGCGCGAGGTCGATCGACGCGTTCACGCGTTCACGCGATTTGCCCAGTCGAGCGATGCCGGTGCGTTCGTTGCCAAGCAGGTATTTGGCGACGTCCCAGCCTTTGTTCTCCTCGTGGACGCGCAGGTTCGCCGGAACCTTCACGTCGTCAAAGAACACTTCGTTCAGATGGTGACTGCCATCGATCGAAATGATCGGCCGCACCGTGATGCCCGGCGTCTTCATGTCGACCAGCAGGAACGAAATGCCTTCCTGCCGCTTGCGCGCGTTCGGGTTGGTGCGCACCAGGACAAAGCACCAATCGGCTTGATGCGCGGTGGAGGTCCAGATCTTCTGCCCGTTCACCACGTAATGATCGCCGTCCAGCTTCGCCGCCGTTTTCAGCGACGCCAGATCGGAGCCGGCGCCGGGCTCGGAGAATCCCTGGCACCACCAATCGTCGAGGTTCGCCGCGCGCGGCAGAAAGCGCTGCTTCTGCTCCTCGGTGCCGAACTGCAGCAGCACGGGCCCGATCATGGTGACGTTGAACGAGGACAGCTCCGGTGCCGGCGCCATCTGGTTTTCTTCCAGGAAGATCATCTTCTGGATCGCGGTCCAGCCGGGTCCATCCCATTCCTTCGGCCACGACAGCGCCGCCCAGCCCTTCGCGTTCAGTATCCGCTGCCAGCGCACGGTGTCTTCCTTGCTCGGGCCGTTGCCGAGTTTCATTTTGGCGTGAATGTCGGTGGGCAGGTTGTCGCGGATGAACGCGCGCACCTCCTGACGGAACGCGATCTCTTCCGGTGTGAAGCGCAGGTCCATGAATGTGTCCTCCTACTGACCGGTAGCTTAGCTACCCCCCAAGCCGGGCGCAATCCAGGCTGCTGCGGTAAAAATTCCTTTGACGCGATTTTTCATCCTAGGGATAACGGGATGCTGACAAGGAATTATGCCATGAGATCCATTTCGACCGACCATATTGAACAAGCGCCCGGTAGCGAAAACGCAACCGCGCCGGTACGGCTCAGCGGCGAGTTGCGCAACGGCTACCGGCCGCGGCCAACGACCATCGAACGGTCCCGCGAGATCCGGGAGATCGCCGCCCGCTATATCGCCGAGCACGGGTTGTGGCGGTTCAGCATGTTGTCGCTGGCGAAGCACCTCAACTGCCTGCTGCCGACCCTGTGCTATTACTATAAAAAACGCGAGGACCTCATTACCGATATCGTGCTGCGCCACGTTGAAGCATTGCGCGTGCGCACCGGCCTCGCGATGGACGGGGCCGAGGACGATAATCCGGCGAGCGAACTCCATGCATTCGCCCGGGAGTATCTGCTGGTTGGCCTCGCTGAGCAGGATTTCCATCGCCTGATGGTGGGATACGCTGACCTCTCTGGGCCGGTTGACGGGGCGCCGTTCATCAGCCGCCGTGAATCGTTGCGCGAAATGGTGGAGGTCCGTCTGACGGCCCATGCCCCAGGCCTCGCCGGCAAGCCGGAGGTCGCGCATGCCCTTAGCCGCTCGATGCTCGATGCGTTAAGCGGTGCCGCCGTATCGCTGGAGCCGTACGGCGTGGTGAAACCAGTCGCTTATGCCGCCATGGTGACCGACTGGCTGCTGGATCAGGCTGCCCGGAACTGATCCAGCAGCAGCAGATCCCGCAAGCCGCGATCCAGCAACGTCGCGAACTCGGCTTCATGCTCGTACTCCGGCATCAGGCGATCCAGCACGGGGTCTCGCCGCGTCGCCGGATGGAAATAGATTTCCGAGACCCCGTCGGGCAAGTGGTCCAGCAATCGGCCGACCCTTTCGCGCGTCATGTGGCCGCTCCACGCGAGGCCGAAGCAATGATCGTTCGTGGTCATGCCGGCCGTGCGCGCCTGATGCCGCAGCACGCGTGTCCAGGCATGGAGCGCGCGGTCACCAATACCGACCCGCGTCCCGGCGAGTGCCAGCGCCGTCGGCGCCTCGGCCGGGATCCGCACCGAGCGCAGGCCGAATTCGCGTCCGATCTCGATCATCATCCGCCCGACCGTCGGATGCAGATGCATGTGCTTATGCGCGTTGGCATGATCCAGCTTCAGGCCCGTCGCGGCGAACGCGGCGAACTGCGCGCGGATTTCATGAGCCAGTTGCCGCCGTACCGAAGGTCGGAAGAAATACCTGAACCCCAGCCGCGCCTGGTCCGAAGCAAACTGGCCGCCCGCGTTCACGAGATCGGGGATGTCCGCCGGCGGCGACACCGCGGGACCCTCGATCACCACCAGGTGCAAGCCAACGCGTAACGACGGCATCGCGCGCGCGCGCCGGACCGCGTCTTGCGCCGCCGCGCCCGCGACCATCAGGCTCGCCTGGTCCAGGATGCCCTCGCGATGGGCGCGTTCGATCGCCTCATTCACCGCGGGCGTCAGGCCGAAATCGTCGGCGGAGAAAATCACGCGTTTCATTCAGTCGAGCGGTTCCAGCGCCGGATAAACGCCGGAGGAAAACACGAACTCATTCCGCGCATGCATTCGGGCACGCGTGGTTTCCACATAGCCAGGCGCGACATGCGATGGGCAATACCAGGCGGTCAGCGAACGGCGTTGCAAAGGCGGTTCCGGCGCCGCCACCGCGTGGATCAGGTTCGCGTGCCGGATGACCCGCTTGCCGGCCGACGCGGCAAGCCGTCGCGGCTCCTGGCCATGCACCAACCCACGCACCCGCTCCTCGCGCCGCGCCATCGCTTGATGCAGGTCCTTTGCGCTGACGCGGCGGACTTCCGGCAGCGACACGTGATCTCCGGTCCACGGCAGGTCAGGCAGGCGGTGACTGCCGGGCCAGGCGAGCGCGGGACCATCGTCGCTGTCTTCCAGTGCGAACGTCACCGCCACGAACTGCAGCGGCAGCGTGTAGACGTGCCTCGCCACGTCCCGCTCCGGTGCCGCCGCCTGACGCAGAAATGCCCGGCTCGCCGTCAATCTGGGCCGCGCGCCGAACAGCAGCGCGAGGAAATCCGTGACCGCTTTATCCAGCAGCATGTCGCGAATTTCGCGGGAGACCATGTGCGGGTCCAATGCCGCGACCGGCTGCTCGGTCAGTTCCGGCCGCCATGGTTCCGGCTCGACGACCACACCAGGTCCAGCGAACAACAGGTCCGGAAACTTTCCCGTGAATGCCTGGTCCACGACCAGGGCGGCGTTGCGCACCTGCTCCTGGTCGTACAGCCGATCAAGTTCCACGAGCCCTTCCAGCGCGAACGTCCGCAGCGTGGCCGCGTCCCGGCGTCCGATCCATCCAAGATCCAGCCGGCCTTGAATGAGATCGAGCGCGTTGGCCTGATCGGTCCACAATCCGCCGAACGGTGATGGCTGCGCCGCGCCATTCTCCGCCCTCGTCGCCCTGGCGTTCGGCAGATAGCCGCGGGCCCGCCCCAAAGTGATGTAGTGCGGTGCGGCATCAGCGGCGGACGGCGTGTGGCCGAGATCGCGTTCCATCTCCGGATAGGCCGCGAGATAGAAGTCGGGATCGACGTCGTTGGGCTGGCGGCCTTCCTGCCTGCCGTGGCGATGATAATGGTTCCACGCCGTATCGACCACGCCTTCCATCATCGCCTGCGCGATGCCCGGATAGAGGCGCAGATATCCCGCTTCATCGAACAGATCGGCGTCGTCGAACGGCGGCAGGTCGGTCAACGTGAAGTCCCTTCGGAAGCGATGCGCGGCGCTACCATGACCGGTCGCCTGGTTCAACAATTTGCCCACGCCAAAGCTGGACCTGGAACCGGCAATGGCGCAGGCTGCGGCCATGTCCATCATCATGCATGACCTCGCCGGCGCCGATCCGGAGCTGCGGTTCAGCCCGTTTTGCTGGCGGACCCGTTTCGCTCTGGCACACAAAGGCCTGCCGGTCGAAACCATCCCTTGGCGCTTCACCGAAACCGGCGCGATCGCCTTTTCCGGTCAGGGACGCGTGCCGGTCATCCGCGACGGCGACCGCGTGGTGTTCGACAGTTGGTCGATCGCCGAATACCTGGAGGAGATCTGTCCGACGCCCGCTCTGTTCGGCGGCCCCATCGGCCGGGCCCATGCTCTGTTCATCAACAGCTGGGCCGATGCGGTGCTGCTCGGCGGCATCGCGCGGTTCATCGTGCGCGATCTGCTGGATGTGGTCGACCCCAAGGATCAGGCGTATTTCCGCGCCAGCCGCGAAGCGCGATTCGGCACCTCGCTGGAACAGGTCCAGGCGGGACGCGAGGACCGGCTGGCGGCGTTCCGTGATTTGTTGCCGCCGATCCGGCTCGTGCTGCGCAAACAGGCGTGGTTGGGCGGATCAACCCCGAGTTACGCGGATCATATCGTCGCGGGGACGTTGATGTGGCCGCGCTGTGCCAGCCGGTTTTCGTTACTGACCGAGGACGATCCGGTGGCGGTGTGGTTCGGCCGTATGCTGGATCAGTACGGCGGTCTGGGCCGCGGCGCGAAGACGCCCTGAGTGGCCGCTGACGCATCGTGTGGTGCTGGATTACGACCAGGTGTGAGGGTTTGTTCAGGTTGGGCGGCGGCGAAACAACAGGTTCTCGCCGGACCGGGGAAGCTCCTCGAACATTGGATGAACAGCCTCCCGTACCGCGGCATCGCTGCCGGGGCGAAACCAATCGTGCGTCTCGATGATGATCAGGTTGATCCTTGGCAGCCACTCGGTCGCGCTTTGGGAGAACACTTCGAGTTCCGCGCCCTCGATATCGACTTTAAGGATATCCACGGTGTTGAAACCGGCCTGATCCAACAGGGTCGTCAGCGTGTGGCACTTCGAGTGCCGATCTGATTTACCTTGCTGATCCGAGACCTGGACGCCCCACGCTCCAAGTGGCGCACCGGCGTCGTCCTCGGTGTGAAGATTGACGAAGCCATCGTTGATCCAGACAGCGGCATGCTCTTTTCGCACGCGATCGCCGAGAGCCGCGGTATTGCGAGACATCGCCGCGAAGTTGCTGTCTTCCGGTTCAACCGACAATATTTTCGCCGCCGGATACTGCAACCCGAAAAACACCGTCGCGAGACCGACGTTCGCTCCCAGATCGACGATCGCGTCAGCGGCATCGGGGAGATTTGGACTCTGATACTCCCGGCGCACGAAAATCTGCTCGAAGGTCGGAATGTCAGTGGTGGCGAGACGCAGGGTAACCTCATGGTTCGTGTCCGGGATCACGACCGATACGCTTTTCGCCAACATCGGTTGCTCGCTGATACTGACGGCGAACATACGCTCAAGCCGGGGAATTTCACGCAAGACCATGGCATGAACATAAATCCCGGAAAGCTCCACGAACACATCGGGCGTGAAGTTCTGCCAGGTGATCGTCAGCTTCCCGTTGGACCGGTCATAGGTTCCCTTGCTGCGGTGACCCTCGTGCTGGACGGTATTATCGACCGTCGAAAGCAATAGAAATCCACTCCAGTCAGGGTGAATCGCTCTGACCCTGTTGCAACCGGCATGCGTCAATTCGACTCTCCTGTCCGTGGCGGGCGGCGCGACCATGACCATCAGCCGCCGCCGGCCATTTCGTCAATGACGTCAGCATGACCATTGCCCGCTCAGAGTATAGCAGCCCAGCTGAAGAATTCGTTACTCTTTCGCGATGGGGTCGGCGGTCGGCTCCGGTGGCGCGTCCTGTTTGATACCAACGGGATTGAGCAGGTCGGCGCGGATCTTCGTCAACACGTCGGCCATGTCCTCGCGTACCTGGCCTTGGCAGGCCGGGCCACCGGCGAGGGACTGGAACTCCCGTAATACAGTTAGTCGTCGGCCATTCAACGACCAGTGCGACCGGTAGCGTATCAGTTCGGAATCGATGGCGGTATCAGGGGGCAGACCGCCGAGTTCGCGGCCCTCGGGCAAAGTGAGGCTGAGTTCTTCGCTGTCGATGCCCGAATAGCAGAAGGTCGGCTCGCGTCTGGGCAGGCCGTTCAGGAACATCGGCCCGCCCAGTACATCGCCCGGTCTGGGCAGAATCCTGAGTCCGGTCCAAAGTGTGAAGAATCCTCCGCGCAGCAGCGCGGACTGATTGGCGAGCTGGAACGTCCCCCGCACCGTATATTCATCTCCAGGCGAGGTGGGCGCGTCGAAGGCGAGTGTCCCCGTCCCAGGCGTGCCGTGCTGACGCAGTAACATGATGGCGGCCGACGGGTCGTTCTCGCCGAACGTCCGCGCCGCGTTTCGCAACCAGATCCCAAACGCGCCGCGCCCGGTGGTCGTTGTCGTGCCGGAGACTTGTCCGTCCGCGTCAAGGGTGATGTCCGTTTTCAATTGGGCCATCGTCGCACCCGACGGCGGCATCGGAATGGCGCGCCGGGCGAGGCCCGATCCACCCAGGTGAATGGCCGGTTTGCCGAGTTCCCCGAACGGCAGGATCCCGAACGGCGCCACGGCCACGGTGGGATCGACATAACCGCCAATGCTCGGCAGAAAAAGAATCAGATGGTTCATCGGCTGAATATTGGGCGGCTCCGCGATCGTCGCGTCGTTCGTGGCGTTCAGCAGAACAAACTCGGCCGGGATGCCGCGGGCCGCCAGCAGAGCATATAGCAGTACAGCATGATCCTTATCGTCACCGTAACGCTTCGTCAGCACCTGGTCGGCGTCGTTTGGGTCGGGCCGGCTCTGCTCCAGCGGGATCGGCACGTCGCGGATGTTATCGCGTACCCATTGATAAAGCGTCTCGGCCTGGCGCGGTTGGCCCGGTTGGCCCTCGGTCAGTTTTGTCGCCATCGCGGTGATGGCCGGCGTCGCCTTCGCATGAGGCAACAGGACGGCGGCATAAGCCTTGCCGAACTCGTCCCAGTCACGGAATGTTGACACCGCGAAACGGGGAAGCCGGTCGAACTCGCCCAGTACGGCGACCTCGCGCTGTGGAATGCCGACCTTCGGGGAATGGAAGTAATGCATCATGCGGTCTTTGATGAGTTCGGACTGATGGTCGAAGCCGCGGGTTTCGTATTGGAACGGCATGTCGGCCGGAAGGCTGATGGTAAAATTGGTCTCCTCCCATCCGACACTCCGGTCCAGCACCACGGCCGCCGCGAAGCCGCCCGGCACCCGGGGTTTGAACTCGTCGCGGTGGGTGCGAACCACGATCAGGTCGCCAGGATCCACATCGGGAAAGGTGATGAGCAGGCGGCGTTCGTCGGAGTACTCATGAAAATATTCGTCGCCCGTTAAGGGGTCTTCTCGAATGGCCTCCTTCGCCAGGATGATCGAGCGCCCATCCGGCTTGTCGACACGTGCCTGGACAACCTCCAGCTTTTCCGTCGACGCGGACCAGGTTATCGGCATGCGGACAACGTGCGAGGGGTTGACCTTCGGCGCCCGGACGGTGACCTCGGAATCCACCACCCAGGTGCCGTTGGCCGCGACAGTCCATTTCGACGTGACCAGATCGAATGTGATCTGGTCGTCGGCGGTGGCCGCGAGGTAACACCGTATCGGGGCCGGTCCGAGCAAACCCAAAAGTACCACCAAAGGCGGCAATGCGATCCGCGACCATGTCATCCGCGTCATCCTTGTGTGAGGAAACGTTCCGCGTCTTCAGCGAGCAACAATCGGCGAGCCCGCAGATCCTCTGTCACACGTTTTACCTCGGCCGCGGTACCGTTGGGATAGCGTTGCGCGATTGGCCGCCGCGGATCGCCAGCCGCGGCCGCGGTTGTCGCGAACGCGAGGAACGTGCCGTCGCGGTCGGCGAGCTGTCCGGCCGGGTGTGGTTCGCGATACAAATTCCAGCCGGTGAACGTGCCGCGCGGGACGGCGATATCGGGCAGGCGGACGCCGGCGATCTCATTCCCGTCGGCATCGACCTGAGGCACCAGCGGCCGCCAGCCGCGCGACGGTGGCCGTGGATCGGTCCAGTCCGCCAATGGATAAACGTCGTTGGCCGCCGCCGGAGGATTGAGGCCCGGCACGGCGGGGAAGGCTGCTCGCTCAGCGGGAACCAGCGACCCATCGGCGATCTTCGGTAGGCAGCTCTCTGGTGGCGGGCGGTCCGAAACCACCCACTCGTCGAGCGCCACCAGCATTGCGCGGATCGCCGCCATCGGATCGTGCCAGTTCCTCGGGTTCACACAGGGCCCATTATCCCTGGGCATGCCCGCCTTGCCGCCGTGTTGCGTGCCGGCGATCAAATAGCCGCGCACATTGGGCGGCAGCGCGAGGTCGCGCTCACCCATCGGGTCGGTGTGCGACAGCGACGCGCCTTTCTGCCAGTATTCGGTGGAGGTGTTCGTTTCGATCAGTTTCGGATCGCTCGCGTCGCCGCGCATCAACCCGCCGGTGGCACCGGTCAGGGGATCGGTCATGGCGGCGGACGAAAACGGGAACTCGATTTCCGGAAAGTCATGATCTTCGTGCCAGGTGCGGGTACGAAACGGTTGCGCGAACGGCGTGTTGAGGAAAACCCGGCCGATGCCCGCCACATGGGTCAGCACACCGTCAAACACCCGCGCGCCACCGATATCCGCATTGAATCCCTGGGCGATATGATCGCGCAAGTAACGACCGGCCTGGGAAATCCCAAACGCCAGCGTGTGAGTGATCGCGCGACCGGTGAAATCCTCGCCGTGCGAGCGAATGTGGCTGACGATGTCGCGCGTCGCGGCGAAGCCAATGCCTTGCACGCGTGGCCGGGTGGCCTCGTAACGCACTTCGTAGATCGAGCCTATGACCGGTTTGGTGCCTTCAGGCGGTAATGTGACCGTCCTCGCGTCGGCGAGCACGTACGGCACCGGAACGCGCTCCGCTGTCTGAGTGCGGCGGACGGTGACGGCGGTGACGCGCACCGCCTCGTGCGACAACCGGAACGATTCGTGGATGCCGAGGCGGGTGCCGGACACGAACTCCTCGCGGATCGGTCGCGTCATGCCCTCGATCGCCGGGACGTCCAGCCACAGCCCGGTGGACTTCGGCGCGGCGGGGTCCCACCCGGTCCACAGCAGCGAATACCCGAGCCGGAAGGGCAGCGTATTGCCGAGCTCCGTGGGGGATTGTGGATTGTTGCCGACGGCACCGGCGCAGAGATTGGCCAACATCATGATGCGGCCGCGGTTGTTGACCTCGTAGAGCAATCGCCCGTTGCCCAGTACCGGATCGGCTGGCCGCAGCAGGACGTAGGCACTCTTGTATTCCACCAGTCCATCGGTATCGCGCGGTGCCTGGTTGAGCAGGGCGATGCCTCGATTGGCGGGATGGTCGGGATCCAGCGCGCCGGACACCACACCTTCGATACGCTCGTAGGCGCCAGAGGCCCCGAAGACCGCGCCTCCGGCGAACGGTTCGCGGCGGTGCGGCGGCGCGAATGTAATCAGCGCGGGACGATCCTGTGTCTGAGCACCGAGTGACATGCTGACCCCTCATCCGAAATTGTATTGCCCCGGACCGCGGAGAGCCTGGCGGACGTGCCAGACGATGTGCGTGACCGGTTGCCTGGTCCAGGCTTCCCTGGACGCTGACGGGTAGCCCCATGCCTTGCCGGAAACAACGGGTCGCGCATCCTTTCCGCCATTTGGCATATTGGCGGGAGCGCCAGTCGCCGTGTGCCGGGTTATTTTGATGCCGCCGCGACTTCCTTGCTGACAACTCGACGAATTTGCGCTTAAGGTCGGGAACGGCTCATGCATTGGGTCGGATGCAAACCGGAAGGCGGATCAGAACCGTCTCCAGATGCAACTGGGAAGCAACAGGTCACCCTGCGGCACTCTGAGGTGCGGCCAGCGCGGAAACGCGAGGTAATCAGATACGATACCGAAACTAAAATCTGATCGCGACAAACTGACGACGGCGACCTCGCCGGTTCCGTACTCTCGCATCGCCGCCCAGGTTGGCTTCAGTCTGGGAGGACACCATGATCGCGCCAACGCATACCGCGGCTTACGAACTCGGCAAGAAACTCGATAGCATTCCGTTCAGTGCCTACCACGTGCTTTTGATCGTGGTGCTCGGCACCGTCGGCTTCGTTGAGGGCTATGACCTGGCACTCGGCGGCTCGTTGATCGTGCTGGCCAAAGGTCCCCTGCATTTGTCGCAGGACGATATCCGCTGGCTGGTCGCCGGGCCAACGTTCCTGGTGGTCATTGGCGGCTTCACCGCCTCGGCGTTGTCCGACCGGCTGAGCCGCAAGCTCGTCATGCAGATCGGCGTCGTCATCAGCACGCTGTTCACGCTGCTGATCCCGTTGGCACAGACCGCTGAGCAGTTGATCATCCTCCGCCTGATCACCGGCATTGGCATGGGCTTCGCCATTCCGGCGGCCTTTCCGATCGCCGCCGAGTTGATGCCGGCGCAGCATCGCCGCACGTATGGCGCGATTTTTGAGGTCATGCTGGCGAGCGCCTTCACGTTGCTGCCGTTCGTGGCGTTCATGCTGGCGGGCAATCCGCATGGTTTCCGTTTGATCGCGCTGCCGGGCGGGCTGGCTCTGGGCGTCGTGCCCTTGCTGGTGCATTACGCCATTCCGGAAAGCCCGCGCTGGTACCTGCGGAGAGGCATGCCCCAGGCGGCGGTCACGGCGGTGAACCTGATGATCAAACGCTGCGGCGGCCGGGTGCCGGAGCTGACCGTTGACGGGCTTGGGCCGAGCCTGACATTGGAGCGGGAAGAACTGCCCCCGTTCATGGCTTTGTTCCGCGCCGGGCAACTGCGCTGGACGGTGGTCGGTATCCTCAGCGGCATCAGCGCCAGCACCGCATATTATACTTGTGCGATCCTGTTGCCGAAGGCACTGGTCGATCAGGGCGGCGCCGTCGCGTTGAGTTTTGGCCTGAGTTCCGTGCTGTTCCTGGCCAGCATTCCTGGCAAACTGTTCACCGGCTTTCTGATGGAAGTCATTGGCCGCCGCTGGACAATGACGTATTCGCTCGCCGGTTCGCTGCCCGGCATCGCCCTCATGGCCGGCGCCCACTGGGCCGATGCGTTGGCCCCGGTGGTGTTCATCGCCGGCGGGTTGATCACCGGGTTCACGGTGCTGTCGGCGTTTCCTTGCACGCGGGTTTATCTGTCCGAGCAATTTCCCACCGCGTTGCGCGGACGCGGACACTTCTTCGGCGAGTCAACCGCGCGGCTGGTCGCCGGTGTCGGATTCCCGCTGTTCCTGGAACGCTACACCGCATCGCCCATGGTGTTCTTTGGCACGCTGCTGGTCGTGGTCGGGGTCGGCGCTTTCGTCCCATTGATGTTCGGCCGCGAAACGGTGGGTCACCTGGAAACCGTCACCGCCGAAAGCAACAATGGCGTGCGAACCGCGGCGTGACTCTGGGCTCGCCTGGTCACCGATGTCCGGTGACCAGGTGCGGCGAATGTCGCACTGACAACGACGGGGGCGGACAGGTCGGTTACCGCCAGATCAGCGTTGCCTCGGTGCGCGCCCGCAACGCTTCGCGTGTCATGCCGGGGATCATGTCCAGCACGGCGAACCCGCGTGGCGTGACCTCCAGCACCGCGAGGTCGGTGTAGACGCGTTTAACCACGCCTTTCGCCGTCAGCGGATAGGAGCACGCGGTGCGAATGCGCGAGCCGCCGCCGCGCTTATTGGTGTGCTCCATCGCGACCCACAGCCGTTGCGCGCCCACCGCGAGGTCCATCGCGCCGCCGACCTGCTTCGTTGGTTCGTGATCGGAACGAGCCCAATTGGCGATGTCGCCATTCTCCGCGACCTCGAACGCGCCGAGGACGCACAGATCCAGATGTCCGCCGCGGGCAATGGCGAAGCTGTCGGCGTGATGCACCAGCGCGGCACCGGTGATCAGCGTGATATGCTGCACCCCGGCATTGACCAGATACGGATTGATGTTTGCCTCGGTGGGCGCGGGGCCGATGCCAATGACGCCGTTCTCCGCGTGGAAGATGACTTCCCGGTCTTGCACGAAATCCGAGACTTTCGTGGGAATGCCGATGCCGAGATTGACGAACCAGCCTTCCGGAATGTCACGCGCGATCCGCGCCGCGATGCCGTCGCGGTCGAGCGGCTGGAATTCCATGTTCTGCGTTCCTTAAACGGGCACGTGCAGCACGCGCTGCACGAAAACACCGGCGGTGTGGACGTGTTCCGGCTGGATCGCGCCGAGTTCCACGACATGCGCGGTTTGCACGATCGTCATTTTCGCCGCCATCGCCATGATCGGATTGAAGTTTCGCGCGCTGTCGCGATGCGTCAGATTGCCGAACCGATCCGCCTGCCAGGCGTCGATCAGTGCCACGTCGCCGAAGATGGGATATTCCAGCAGGCACAGCCTGCCGTTGATCATTCGGGTTTCGCGGCCCTCGGCGAGGATCGTGTCGGCGGCGGTCGGTGTGTAGAACCCCCGCACGCCGGCTCCGGCGGCGCGAATCCGCTCGGCGAGGGTGCCTTGCGGCACGATCTCCAGCTCCAGTTGACCTTTGGCGAATTGCCGGCCCGCGACGCTGTCGGCGCGGACAAAGCTACAGATCAGTTTTCCGACCAGGCCGGTGGACAGGAGGTCGGCGATCGGACCTTCATCGCGGCCGCCCGCGTTCATCACGATGGTCAGGTCTCGCGCGCCCTGTTCGGCGAGGCCGCGCATCAGCGTGGCCGGCGTGCCTGGGCCAAACCCGGCGGCCAGCACGGTCGCGCCGTCCTGAATGCCCGCCATCGCATCCGCGAGGGAGGGGACGAATTTGTCGATCATGCGAGGTTCCCTTGGATTGCCTCAGGGTGCCACAGGTTCCAGGTCGGCGGAAAGGGCGGCCAGGCGCCGCGGCGTTGGCCGATGCTGGCCGAGGATGTTGCACAGCACGTTAGGTGACCCCGACGGCCTGAAGCGCCTGGAGTTTGGCGGCGACCTGCTCCGGCGAGCCATACAGCGCGGCCTCGGTGCGCGCCTCCGGACGGTCGGCCAAGGCGAGGATGTGGGAACCGTCGCGTTGTCCCAAGGGGGTGTGGGGGGAGCGGGCGGCGTCGATCATGCGCTGGTGGCCGATGGCGCGGCGGTTGAGCGCGTCCCGGGTTTCCGTTTCGGAGTCGGCGATATAAACATCGCGCGCGACGGCGATCATGGCGGGGTCGAAACGTGCGTCGGAGGCCTCGCGGCAGATGGCGATGCGTGCCGCGATCGTTTCGGTCGGGGTGAACTGGTCAAGTAACAAGCGATGGTTGTTCGCCGCCGCCGCGCGGATCGAGGCATCGCGTCCCGCGCTGACCCACAGCGGTGGGTGAGGGGACTGCAGTGGCGACGGCTCCAGGATCACATCGTCGAAGTGCCAGAAGCGGCCATGGTGGGAGAAGCGTTCACGTGACATCCACGCGCGGGTCATGACGTCCAGCGATTCGGCGAACCGCGCTTCGGCTTCCGCGGCGTCGATGGCAAAGCCGTGGAATTCGTTGTGGCGGTAGCCGCGGCCAATGCCCAGATCGAGCCGGCCGCCGGATAACACATCGATGGTCGCGGCCTGCTCGGCCAGCAGCATTGGGTTGTGCCACGCCAGCACCATGACGGCGGTGCCGAGCCGGAGCCGCATTGTGCGGGCGGCGAGTCGGTGACGAAGGCCGCTGTATGAGCCAGCAGGTCTGGCAATCGGTCCGCAAACGACACGACGCGCCAGGCGGTGCCCGCGCCATCGATGGTTTTGTGCAACGAAACGCCGGCGGGACCTGGACGAGTTTAACGAACGTATGGTGCTGCCCGCTCAAGCGAAGAACTCGCCGGCGTCGCCGGCGGCGCCGAACGAACCGCTCCCGTCCGCGCGGCGAAAGATACGTGGATGGCGATTAACCTGCCTGGCCGTGCCGCCCAGGTTGAACGCCGCTTTCGTTAAAACTCGGTATCATTACCTTCGCGACCCGTCATCCCCACGCCAGCTACCCATTGGACAAGCAACCCTACCCGTGAGTATCCTCTCTTCCACAGACGCCCGACGGGAGGAGAGCGCATGAGTGTGACCTGGAAAGACTCAATCACGGAGATCGCGGGAACCAAGATGCACCTGTCGCGTGCCGGTTCCGGCAAGACCGTGCTCGTGCTGCACCACGATATCGGGACGCTCGACCGGCTGCCGTTCTACGACTCGCTGGCGGAACAGTTCGACGTTCTGGTGCCGCACCACCCCGGCTGGGGCAAATCCGAGCGTCCCGCATGGCTGCGCCACCCTCGGGACATGGCCGCCATGCACACCTGGCTGCTGGCCGACCTCGGGGTTGAGGACGTCAACCTCGTCGGCCTCGGCTTTGGCGGCTGGATCGCCGCCGAAATGATCAGCCAGTCGCCCCGCGGCTACCGCCGGGCCGCCCTCGTCGGCGCCATGGGCATCAAGCCGCCTGAGGGCGACATCTTCGACCAGGCGATCGTTTCCTATCTGGACTATCCGCAGGTCGGCTTCCACAGCCGCGACGAATTCCACAGAGTCTACGGCCAGGTCGACACCGACCAGCTCGAAAAGTGGGACATTTGCCGCGAGATGTGTTTCCGCACAGCGTGGAAGCCCTATATGTACAGCCAGACCCTGCCGCATCTGCTCGGCGGCGTGCGCACGCCGGCCTTGATCATCTGGGGCGACGACGACCAGATCGTGCCGATCAGCGCCGGCCACGCTTATACCAAAGCGTTGCGCAATGCCACGATGACCACCATCGCCGAATGCGGCCACTTCGCTGAGATGGAAAGACCCGCCGCGGTCGCCAAACACGTCACCGACTTCATCAACGCCGCCTGAAGGAGGGCCGCCGCCATGCACATGATGTATTTCACCGAGCAGCCGATGTCGGCCTACGACGCTGAAGAAGGCCTGAAATTCGGTGCCACCGCGCTGACCTTCTCCAACAGCCACTACGACTCCGTCGCCGGCAGCCGGCTGTATAACGAATACCTGGAAGACTACCTGCTCGCCGAGGAAGCCGGCGCCGACGGAATCATGCTGAACGAGCATCATAACGCACCGTTCTGCATGCAGGCGAAAACCAACATATTCGCAGCGATCCTCGCCGCCATGACCAACCGGGTGAAGATCGTCATCCTCGGCAATCCGTTGCCGTTGTGTGACAACCCGATCCGCATGGCCGAGGAACTGGCCATGATCGACATGATCTCGAAGGGCCGTCTGGTGCCGGGCTTCGTGCGCGGCGGCGGGCAGGAGCAATTGGCCTCCGGCGTGAACCCCGCCTTCAACCGCGAGCGCTTCATCGAAGCGCATGAGCTGATCCAGAAGATCTGGACCCAGCCCGGACCGTTCCGTTTCGAAGGCACCCACTACCAGCATCGCGTCGTCAATCCATGGGCGCTGCCGTTGCAGAAGCCGTATCCTCGGGTTTGGGTACCGGGCGTGCTGTCGAAGGAAACCATCATTTGGACGGCGCAGCAGCGCTATCCGTACATCGCGCTGAATACCGCGATCGACCACACCAAGGAAATCTTCAAGCTGTACTCACAGACCGCGGCGGAATGCGGCTACGTCGCCGGGCCGGAAAACTTCGGCTACCTCATCCGCGTCCATGTGCAGGACACCGAAGAAAAGGCGCTGGCGAACGCGCGTCAGTTCATGTGGATGCAGGGCGAGTTCACCGGCCTCGCGCATCCGGTCTGGGCTAATCCGTCGGGCTATTTCTCGCCTTCCGGCCGTCGCGGCTTCGTCGAATTCGCCACCGGGCGCGCGAAAAATCCGCGCGGCGCGATGACGTTCGAGGAGCAGCTTGAAAGCACGATGATCGTCGCCGGGACGCCGAAGCAGGTGATCGAGAAACTGAAATACATCGTTGAGAACACGCGGCCTGGCATCATGGGCATCTGGGCCAACGATGGCAGCGTCAGCGCCGTCGATCGCAAGCGCTGCATCGAGCTGCTGTTCAAGGAGGTCGTGCCGGAGGTCAAGGAATTCGGTGCGAAACTCGGTCTGAAGGACCCGTGGGAGGCGAACGCGCCGGTGCATCTGCGGTATTCCACGGATCTCACGACGCAGAAGGCGGCGGCGGAGTAAGCGGCGGGGCTTCCGCCCCGGACCCCGACCAAGGGGCTCTGCCCCTTGGAGCCCGGCCAAGGGCAGTGGCCCTTGGAACCATTAATTCAGATCGCTAAGGGCCTCGCCCTTAGCCGGAGGTCCAGGATTGGGCCGCGAAGAGCGGACCAATGCGCCTCCTGGCGGGTCCAAGGGCGGAGCCCTTGCCGTTCCCCACCGCCTACCGCCATTGTGCCCCCGGAACACCGGGAAACACTTTCATGGACGACGACTTTCGCAAAGCCGCGCTCGACTACCACCGCTATCCGCGGCCCGGAAAGTTGGCGATCGAGGCCACCAAGCGCATGACAACCCAGCGCGACCTCGCGCTGGCCTATTCCCCGGGTGTCGCGGCGGCCTGCGAAGCAATCCAGGCCGACCCGGATTCCGCCCGAGACTACACCGCGCGCGGCAACCTCGTCGGCGTCATCTCCAACGGCACCGCGGTCCTGGGGCTCGGCAACATCGGCGCGCTCGCCGGCAAGCCGGTCATGGAGGGCAAGGCCGTCCTGTTCAAGAAATTCGCCGGCATCGACGTGTTCGACATTGAGGTCGACGCGACCGATCCGGTCCGCTTTTGCGACGTGGTGGCGGCACTGGAGCCGACCTTTGGTGCCATCAACCTGGAAGACATCAAAGCCCCCGAATGTTTCGCGATCGAGCAAAACCTCCGCTCGCGCATGGCCATTCCGGTGTTCCACGACGACCAGCACGGTACCGCGATCACCGTCGCGGCGGCGGTGCTCAACGGCTTGCTGCTGCAAGGCAAGACGTTGTCCGACGCGAAGCTGGTCACGTCAGGCGCGGGGGCGGCCGCGCTCGCCTGTGTCGATCTGCTCGTCACGATGGGTCTGCGCGTGGAGAACGTGACGCTGACCGACGTCAAGGGAGTCGTGCGCGCGGACCGGCCCGGCATGTTGGCCAACATGGCGCGATATGCACGGGAGACGAACGCGAATTCGTTACAGGACGTGCTGGCCGGCGCGGACGTCTTCCTCGGCCTGTCCGCGCCGCGGGTGCTGAAGCCGGAGTGGCTGCCGTTGCTCGCCGACAAACCGATGATCCTGGCGCTCGCCAATCCGGAGCCGGAGATCGATCCGAACCAGGTCCGCGCCCGCCGGCCCGACGCGATCGTGGCTACCGGCCGCAGCGACTATCCGAACCAGGTCAACAACGTCCTGTGTTTCCCGTTCATCTTCCGCGGC
>CALFNB010000443.1 GCA_937902425.1 uncultured Acetobacteraceae bacterium
TTGCCGCACTCGGCAACGCGATCGTGCTTCTTGTGGTCACGGGGGGTATTGCCTGGGAAGGTATCCGGCGGCTGATTGACCCTACTCCGGCAGGCGGCTTCACGATCATGGCCGTGGCGGCGGTCGGCATCGTGGTCAACGGTGTGACCGCGTACCTGTTCATGGCCGGCCGCGAGGACGACCTGAACATCAAGGGCGCATTCCTGCACATGGCGTCTGACGCGCTCGTGGCCCTTGGCGTGGTGATCGCGGGAGCCGTCATCATATGGACCGGCTGGCTATGGCTCGACCCGGCAATCAGCCTCGTGATCAGCGTCGTGATCGTGATCGGCACGTGGTCACTGCTCCGCGATTCCGTAAGTCTCGCGCTCGATGCCGTGCCGGCCGGCATCAAGCCGGGCGAGGTTTCTGATTTCCTGAAGCAGCAGCCGGGCGTGCTCGCGATTCACGATCTGCATATATGGCCGATGAGCACCACGGAGACTGCTCTGACCTGTCACTGTTTGATGCCCACTGGCCACCCCGGCGACGAATTTTTGGCGAAGCTCGTTCATGAACTGCACGAGCGCTTTGGCATCGGCCACGCGACCATCCAGGTCGAAGTGAGCGAAGATGTTGCCTGCGTGCTTGAGCCGGATCATGTCGTTTGACGTGATCTGTGGGCATGACGGCGGGGTAGCAAAAGCGGCGGCGCTCCGAACAATGGCTTGGCGAACCACGCGGTTTAGCCGCCTGAATAAATATTAATGTTTTCACCGTAACCTTCCCGCACGAGAAGGTCCTTGACCCTCCATTTGAGACGATTAGTTTGGTGACCGTATGACCCGCCACCCTCTCAGGCGCCTCTTCGCCATCCTGCTCGCCGTCGCGTTCTTCAACGCGTCGATGCTGCAGGTCATGCCAGCCGTCGCCATGCCGGCGGGGATGGATATGACCGTGGCCGCCACTGACGGCGGCGTCACCCCGGATACGCCGCCAATGCCCTGTAAGGGCATGACACCCGCCTGCATGACCGATGTCGGCTGCATCTTCATGATTGGTGTGTCTGTTCCCGCCGCTTCGGTCGCTGTCCTTCTGACCTGGGCGCCGGTGACCTACCACTGGCCGTCTGTCGAGGTCGCCGACGGACGCACACGGGCTCCTGATCTCCGACCTCCTATCCGCTTGATCTGATCGCGGCCCCGTCCCGAAGGACGGTCCCGCGCTCCGCGACTTTGCCGCGCATCGCAGACATTGACCGAAAGGTTGATGTCGGCACCCGCGCCGCGAAGCCGCGCATCCGATCAGACCGTCCCGTGCGACGCACCGGACAAAGCCAGGCGAACCGCCTCCTGACCGTGGCCGAGATAGGACCGCACCATGACTCAATTCCGCTTTGCAGCGGGCGCCGCACTGGCGTCCGTGGTGACGATGTTTCTGCTGACCGCATCGGCGCACGCCGCTGCGAAGGACTACCGTTTCGAGGTTGTGAAGGCGCAACCGGCCGGCAAAAACCTGACCGACGTATCCGTCAAGCTGACCCACAACCCTGACGACAAGCCGGTGACCGGCGCCGTTATCTTCCAGACCAAGGTCGATATGGGGCCGTCCGGGATGGGCGAGATGACTGGCAAGGTGACACCGCAACCCGCCGATGCGGCCGGCCTCTATCATTTCCGAACGGAAACCGGGATGGCCGGCACATGGGCGCTTACCTTGGCGGCCAAGGTCCAGGGCGAGACTGACACCGTGCGCGGCACGGTCACGTTCGATGCGAAGTGACATGAGATCGGCTGGCGCCGGGCAGAAGGCCCGGCGCTGGTGGCGTGTCGGCGCGTTCGCGGTCGCGATGTTGCTAGGCACGTCCGTCGCGCCTGCGGACGACGGGCGTCTCGGCGCGACGGTCGATGGCCTACTGACGGAGGCTCGTCGCCTCAGCCCGGAAATTGCGGCGCGCGCCCTCGATGCCGGTGCCGCCGAAGCCGGGGCGAAGGCTGCCGGATCTCTGCCCGATCCAACGTTGCGTCTGACGCAAGATGAGATTGACGTGTTGGGCGGTACGCGACGGCCGAAGCAAATCTATTCGATTGAGCAAGAATTTCCGCTGTGGGGCAAACTCGGCCTCAAGGCGGCGAGCGGCCGGGCGCAGGCCGATGTCGCGCGCGCCGAAGGGCAGGGCGCCGAGGCCGAGCTGGCGGAGCAGATAAGGGTCACGTTCGCACAATACTGGGTGGCACACCGTGCAGTCACGGTACTGGAGGAAGTACATGAGACCGAGCGCGGCATTGTTGACGCCGCGCAGAATCGTTACGCGCAAGGCCGTGGCGCGCAGTCTGATGTGCTGCGTGCGTCAGCGGCGCTCACCCGCCGCCAAACCGAGATCGCGCGCTTCACGGGCCAGAAGGCAGCGGCACGCGGCGTACTCAATGCGCTGCTGCTACGCGATCCGGCGGCCTCGTTGGCCGACCCTCAACAGCTGCGTGCATTGCCACCAGCGGCGAGATTAGCGCCCGCCGATCTCATTGCTCGCGCCAACAATCCGCGTGTCGCCGCCGCCAAAAGCCGCATCGCCGCGGCCGATGCGAACCGGCAACTCGCGCATCAGGAGTGGTTTCCGAATGTGACGCTGAGCATTGGGGCCATCGACCGGAACGGATACGGCCCGAATGGCTATATGGGCTCCGTCTCGCTGCGCGTGCCGCTGCAATGGGGTTTGCACAACGCACAAGAAGATCAAGCCAAGGCGGAACTGCACGCGGCCGAAGCCATGCGGGATGCGGCGTCCCTGGATGTCGCACGGGCGATCGCGGAAGCCACCGCGACACTCGCCGGCGCGCGCGAAAGCGAGCGCCTGACCCGTGACCAGCTTTTGCCGCAGCTCGATGCCGCCGTCCGATCGGCGGTTGCCTCCTACAACAACGGCCGCATCGAACTCACGCCGGTGCTCGATGCCGTGCGCGATCTTGGCGAAGCCAGGTTATCGCTTCTGGCGATTCAACTCGACGAACAGCGGCAATTGGCTGCGATCGAACGTCTGATCGGCGGTTCCCTATGAGCGCCTGGCGCTGGATCGGCGGCGTGCTCGCCGCGACCATCCTTCTCGCTGGCGGTATGGGTGCCGGCTATTGGTACGGACAAGCGGGACGGTCGCAACCCGCGCCACCGATGGCCGCGCCAGGCGCGGTCGCCGCGCCGGCACGCGTGATCGCCTATTACCAGGACCCGACCGGAAAACCCGACTTTTCCCCGGAACCGAAAAAGGACGCCGAAGGGCGCGACTATGTGCCGGTCTATGAAGATACAGCGGACCCAACAGCGGCCCCGCCTCCGCAAGCCGCGGCGGCGCACAGCGAACGCAAGGTGCTCTACTACCGCAATCCGATGGGCCTGCCGGACACCTCGCCGGTGCCAAAAAAAGATACGATGGGCATGGCCTATCTTCCTGTCTATGCCGAAGCCGCCGGCGACGACGCCGGCACAGTTACCATCAGCCCCGGGAAAATTCAGACGTTGGGCGTTCGCACCGAAACGGCAGCGACGCGCGTTGTGGTGCGAACGGTGCGTGCCGTTGGCACCGTGCAATTCGATGAACGATATCTCGCCGTGGTCAACCCGAAATTCGAGGGTTGGATCGAAAAGCTCAACATCAACACAACAGGACAGGCGGTGCGTCGCGGCGAGCCCATGCTTGACGTCTACAGCCCTGACCTCGTCGCGGCCGAGCAAGAATATCTCATCGCCCGCGATGCGATGACGCATATGGGCGGCGCCGATGCGACCGCGCGCGCGGGTGCGACGACGCTGCGCGAAGCGGCCCTCAACCGGCTGCGCAACTGGGACATTCCGGCGGCCGAGGTTGAGCAACTTGCCCGCACTGGCAAGGTCACGCACACGCTGACGTTGCGCGCCCCGACGGATGGCGTGGTTATCGACAAGCTGGCTGTCGCGGGCATGCGCTTCGCACCCGGCGATACGTTGTTCCGTATCGCCGATCTTTCACACCTGTGGCTAATCGCCGACGTATTCGAGCAAGACCTCGCGTCTGTGCGGATCGGGGCAATAGCGAGGGTCACGGTCACCGCTTATCCCGGTCGGACCTTCACCGGCACGGTTGTCTTCATTTATCCGAGCGTCACGCGCGAGACCCGCACCGCGCGGGTTCGGATCGAACTTCCCAATCCCGACACACTGCTGAAAGCGGACATGTACGCGCAGGTTGAGATCGGCACGGCCGCGGACCCAATGCCGGTTGTCGCCGTGCCGGATTCCGCGGTCATCGACGGCGGCACCACGCAAACCGTGCTGATCGAGCAAGGCGAGGGGCGCTACCAGCCGAGAAAGGTGAAGCTCGGAACGCGCGGGGACGGTTACGTTGAAGTGATGGAAGGTGTGAAGCCCGGTGAGAAAGTGGTCGTCGGCGCCAACTTCCTCATCGATGCCGAGAGCAACCTGCGCGCGGCCTTGCAGTCCTTCACACAAAGCAAGGACGCCACGCCATGATCGCCGCGCTTATCCGCTGGTCGGCGCGGAACATCTTCCTCGTCCTGTTCGCCACTTTGTTCATTGTCGGTACCGGGATATGGGCGGTGCGCAACACGGCGCTCGATGCGATCCCCGATCTCTCCGACACGCAGGTGATCGTCTACACCGAATATCCAGGTCAGGCGCCGCAAGTGGTCGAGGATCAAGTGACCTATCCTCTGACCACGGCGCTGCTGAGCGTGCCGCGCTCCAAGGTCGTGCGGGGCTTTTCGTTCTTCGGGGTGTCATTCGTCTATGTGGTGTTCGAGGACGGCACTGATCTTTATTGGGCGCGAAGCCGCGTGCTCGAATATCTCAACTTCGCGGCCAAGCGCCTGCCCGAAGGGATCACGCCTTCGCTCGGTCCGGATGCGACGGGAGTTGGGTGGGCCTATCAATACATCGTGCGCGGCGCACAGATGACGCTGGCCGAGCTGCGGTCGCTCCAGGACTGGACCATCCGCTATCAGCTCGCCAAGGCCGAAGGCGTGGCTGAGGTCGCCAGCGTCGGTGGCTTCGTCAAGCAATACCAGGTGGTCGTCGATCCCCGGAAACTGCAAGCCTACGGCCTGTCGCTTCCGCAAATCCGCACGGCGATCACCAGCAGCAACCTCGATGTCGGCGGCCGTGTCGTCGAGATGAGCGAGACCGAATATATGGTGCGTGGACGCGGTTATCTGCGCAACGCCGGCGATATCGGGCAAATTGTTCTCAAGCAGCAAAACGGCGTGCCGGTTTTGTTGCGCGATATCGCGCGCGTTGAACTTGGCCCTGATGAACGCCGGGGCATCGCCGAACTTAACGGCGAAGGGGAGGTCGCCGGCGGCGTGGCGCTGCAACGCGACGGGCAGAATGCGCTCGATGTCATCAAAGCCGTCAAGCAGCGGATCGCGGAGATCACACCAGGCCTGCCGCGAGGTGTGTCGATCGAGCCGGTCTATGACCGTTCCGATTTGATTATGCGCGCGATCGACACGCTGAAGCACACGCTGATTGAGGAAAGTCTCGTCATCGCCGCCGTATGCATCCTCTTCCTTCTGCATTTTCGTAGCGCGCTGGTCGCGATTTTGATGATGCCGGTCGGCGTGCTGATGGCGATGACATTGCTACACCTGTTGGGTCTCAGTTCGAACATCATGAGTCTTGGCGGGATCGCCATCGCTATGGGGGCTATGGTCGATGCCGCCATCGTCATGATCGAAAACGCTCATAAGCGGCTTGAGCAAGCACCTGCCGGCGCGTCACGTACGGATGTTCTGATCCAAGCCGCTGTTGAAGTGGGGCCTGCGCTGTTTTTCAGCCTGGCCGTGATTACTGTCTCGTTCCTGCCGATCTTCACGCTGGAATCTCAGGAAGGCAGGCTCTTCAAACCGCTCGCCCTCACGAAAACTTTCGCGATGGGCGCGGGCGCCATCCTCTCGGTGACACTGGTGCCGGTGCTTATGATGCTGTTCGTGCGCGGCCGGATTTTGCCGGAGCGAAAAAACCCGATCAACCGCGTGCTGATCTGGCTCTACCGGCCGGCCATCGCCGGCGTGCTGCGGGCGAGACTGCTAACGATCCTCGTGGCGCTCGTGATTTTCGGCATCACCGCATGGCCCCTGGCTCGTCTCGGCTCGGAATTCATGCCGACGCTCAACGAAGGCACGCTCATGTATATGCCGGTAAGCCTGCCGGGCCTCTCGATCACCAAGGCGGCCGAACTGCTGCAAACGCAGGACCGCATCATCAAATCGTTTCCCGAAGTAGCCAGCGTCTACGGTAAGGCGGGAAGGGCCATGACCGCGACGGACCCGGCGCCGCCGGAGATGACGGAGACGATCATCAATCTCAAGCCGCGGGCGGAATGGCGCCCAGGCGTCACGGCCGACAGCCTCACGGCCGAGATGGACAAGGCCCTGCAATTTCCCGGCGTGAGCAATGCCTGGACGATGCCGATCAAAGCACGCATCGACATGCTCTCGACCGGCATCCGCACGCCCGTCGGCATTAAGGTCTACGGACCGGACCTTGCCACGCTCGATACGCTCTCGCGGCAAATCGAGGCCACGGTGCGGCATGTGCCCGGCACGACAAGCGCCTATGCCGAGCGTGTGACGGGTGGCCATTATCTTGAGATCGAGCCGGACCGGTCCGCGCTCGCGCGTTACGGCCTCACGGTCGGCGGTCTGCAACAGACGATCGCGGCAGCGCTCGGCGGCGAGCCGGTGACGACCACGGTCGAAGGCCGGGAACGATATTCCGTGAACGTCCGCTATCCCCGCGAGTTGCGCGACAGCCCGGAAAGCATAGCCCGGGAAGTGCTGGTGCAAAGCGCCAATGGACCGGCGGTGCCGCTTGGTCAGGTCGCGCGCGTTACAGTCACGCAAGGGCCTCCGATGGTCCGCACAGAAAATGCGCAACTTGTGAACTACATCTATGTCGATATGCACGATCGGGACATCGGCTCTTATGTCGCCGATGCGCAGCGCGCGGTGGCGGAGCAAGTTTCGATGCCGACGGGCTATCGCCTCGAATGGAGCGGGCAGTTCGAATATCTTCAGCGTGCCAAGGCGAAACTCACGCTTGTCGTCCCGGTGACGCTGCTGATCATTTTCGTGTTGATCTATCTGAATTTCGGCCGCCTGACGGAAACGTTGATCGTCATGGCCTCGGTGCCGTTCGCTCTCGTGGGCGGTGTCTGGCTCATGTATTGGCTGGATTACAATCTGAGCGTCGCGGTGGTGGTAGGCTTTATCGCCCTGGCCGGTGTCGCGGCCGAGACCGGCATCATTATGCTGATCTATCTCGACCACGCGCTTCAGTCGGCGCGCAAGCAGGCCGATGCGGAAGGCCGCACGCTCAACCGTAGCGATCTCCGCGCCGCGATCATGGAAGGTGCGGTCGAGCGCGTGCGGCCGAAGATGATGACGGTCACTGCCATCCTCGCCGGCCTGATGCCGATCCTCTGGAGTAACGGCACAGGTTCCGAGCTCATGCGCCGAATCGCGGTGCCGATGATCGGCGGCATGATCTCCTCGACGGTGCTGACCCTCATCGTCATCCCGGCCATCTATGGTTTGGTGAAAGGATGGCGGCTGCCGGTGCGAGACGCCGTTCCGGTTTCCGTGCACGAGCGCGCGGTATCACCGGCGGAATGAAAGTCAGACCGATAATGCCGGGACATCATGCATGATGAGTATGAAGTTGATGATGCTTCCGGGAAGGATCAGATCTTGAAGGACGACCGTGATCAATCCATTACTAATGGCGTGACCGTGAGATTGATCAGACAATTGCTCGCCATATTGATGGTGGCGGTGCTCATCGGAGCACCGGCGGTGCAGGCCGCGTTTGCGCCGCCATGTCGGACCGTCATCGCCGGTGCATCGGATCGGCAGCTCTTGTCTGACCATGCTTCGGTTCCCACGCCGACGCCTTGCACCGGGACACCCTGCAAAGGAATGATGCCGGGTTGCCTCGACATGCTCGACTGCGGCATCAATTCCGGTTTGCCAATCCAGGCCGTTGGAGTAAGCCACAAGCTGACGTGGACCTCGGCCGTCTACCGGATAAGCACTGATACACATGAAGGTTTGACCGTCGAACCCGATCTCCACCCGCCCATTACGATCTGACCCGGCAGTGCGCACCGCGCACTGAGCTTGCCTGACTGTACGATTTCGTAACGGCATAAATACACCGTTCGACCGCAGTCGGGCCCAACCACGGTTCATCATCGTGACCCGCTGGATTCTCGCGCACGTCGCCGGAACCCGGGTCGAGAAATGGGTGTCACAAAATGAAGTACATCACACTTACGGCCGTCGCAGCACTCGCTGTCGGCGTCGCTGTAACGGCTCTTGCCGGAAACGATCCGTCCTTCAACGGCGCGCCGCGCGCGATTTATTCGGAAACGCGGGCGGGCGAGAGCGGCACCGCTTCCTTGAATGTGTTGCTCGCGGAATGGGATCGCGCCGGCTTCAACTCGCCCACCAAGCCCGGTCAGTCACGGGTCTATGGGCGGCCCGGGTATGTGACCACCGGCGGCGGATACAATTTCATGGTCACTCTGATCCGCTCCGCCGTGAACGACGTGCGAGAGGGCCGCGAGGCCGACGCGGCGCCGAAAATCGCAAAGGCGAGAAATCTGCTGGCCGCCAGCAATCTCAGGAAAGCATGAGATATGGACAACTTAAATGTCTCGTGGCCCGCTGCTCCCACCGGCCCGCGCCCTGGCGACCGCGACTCGCGGTATCGCCTTGGCATTCCGGCTTTCCCGAAAGGCCGCATCGGTCTGTTGCTTGCCGTGGCTGCGCTCGGAGCCATTGGTCTCTTCGCCGGATGGCAATGGTTCGGCCCGCCGGCAATACTGCCGTTGCTCTACATTCTTCCCTGCGCGGCGATGATGATGATGTGCATGCGCGGGCATGGCGGGACGGACAACCCGCCAGCGAATTCGAACAGCAGCACGGCGTTCGAGCCTGACAAAACTCCGTGAGCGCTGGCGGACAAAGGCGTTTTCCCTTCCGCGCCACGGACAGGAAGGAATTATACAGGAGATCGAACAATGACACAGAGGAAGAGAATTCGCGGCGTTATCACGATGGTTGGACTGCTCGCAGGACTGGCGATGGCCGGTGTTCCCGCATTCGCCCAGACGAACACTCCGCCACCCGGAGCGGGTGAGGGAAAAGGCATGATGCCTGGCGGTGACGCAATGAAACCAGGCATGATGATGGACCCGCAAATGCGGGCAAAAATGTCCCGCATGATGGACAACTGCAATCGGATGATGGAGTCGATGATGCCAAAGGACGGCGGCACCAACTCGTCCGTTCCGAACAAGGGTTGATCGACCGTGAGGGGCAGTAGGTAACGCTGCCCCTCATCGCTTCTGACGTAGCCGGTTCATGCTCGGTACTGGCCCGTGAAAATCGATCGGCCGAGCGACGGAGAGGACAATGCAAGCGGATAATCAATTGTCAGGACAACTGCAAAGTCCGTCAGCCTCTCCGAATTGGCTCGCGGCGCTGCGCGCTTATCTTCTGACTGTCGCCGTCATCGATCTTCTCTGGGAAATGGCGCATCTGCCGCTCTACACGCTTTGGCGCGCCGGAACCCCGGGCGAGAAGCTGTTCGCGGTTCTCCACTGCACAGGCGGTGATCTACTGATCGCACTCGCCTCACTGATTTTCGTACTCATGCTCGTCGGCCACAGAGACTGGCCAGTTCGCAGGTTCGCGGCGGTCGCCGCGGTCACGCTTGTGTTCGGGTTTGGCTATACCGTCTTCAGCGAGTGGCTGAACGTCGTCGTCCGAAAAAGCTGGACTTACTCTGATCTTATGCCGGTGATCTCAATCTTTGGCCTGAGTATAGGGGTCTCACCGCTGTTGCAATGGATGGCAGTGCCAACCCTTGCGCTCTACGTCAGCCGACGCGCCGGCGCGTCGGATATGCATAACCCCGAAACCGAGACGGTGATCGGGCAACAACAAATTCCCGCAAGCAGGAAGGAACGGACATGATGAATGGTCAAATGATGAACGGCTGGGGAATGACGTGGGGGCTGGGCCTGTTCTGCGTGCTTATCCTGGTTCTGCTTGTGCTGGAGATCGTCGCCTTGGTGAAATACCTTCGAGCATAGGTTTGGCTTTGAGCGCGACCAGATTTCCCGCTGAAGCATCTTCGACTGCCGTTAATGCCATCATGCTGGCCGAGCGCGGCCTTCGTAGAGGAAGTTGTGGGTTCGCGGTCCCGGTAGCCGCGCATTCGCCAGCGCGTCGATCCGAAAACCGTTGCCCGAGATTAGGTCGTCGATCTTGCGGTTGAGATGGCAGCCGCCCGCGACGCGCCGCCATAGCGGGTCAAGCCGGTCCTGCCAGCGCGCCACACCCGGCTCCGGCGCGCGGCCGTGCTCGACGAACAGCAGCGCCCCGCCGGGTCGCAGCACGCGGCGCAGTTCCGCCAACGCGCGCGGCGCATCAGGAACGGTGCAAAGTGTCCAGGTCGTCACTACCGTGTCGATGCTCGCATCGTGCAGTGGAACCGCCTCGGCGGAGGCTTCGAGCAGGTCGACGGGAACCGGCGCGGCCGTGGCCCGGTCACGCGCCATAAGCAGCAGTTCGGGCGACGGCTCCAGTCCGATGACCGCGCGGACAGTCAATCCGTACAGCGGCAGGTTGAGCCCAGAGCCGATGCCGATCTCCGGGACTCGCCCCTCGGCTGCGCCGATCAGGCGCCGACGGAAGGGCTGCATCGCCTCCTGGCGCATCGCCAGATGCACCAGACGCGGCAACACGTAGTGCTGGTAGCCCATCTTATTCATTGCATAGCTGGGATTCGCGAACGGGCACGTAAAAGGGGCAAAAGTCCTGGCACCGGCTTCCCTCAGGCGGGTTGGATCAAGTCCCGAAGGTATCGGTCGAGTGGCGGGATCGCGAGATGTCCCGGCACCTTGAGCCGGCTGCCCAGGTAA
>CALFNB010000444.1 GCA_937902425.1 uncultured Acetobacteraceae bacterium
TCGATCGTCCTCGAAAGCCGCCGGAGCGGCGGCTCTTTGGGAATATCTTCGGGGGTGTGGGATGCCTGAAATTTTAACCGGACAGCCGTGGGTCGAGCCCGAACATGACGGCGGAGCGCAAGACCTGCCTTGCGCGAGGCTTGATCTGTTGTTTACGGGGGCAGAGCCCTCGGGCTTACCGATTGATCGGCGCGAACGGCGCGTCGGTCATCAGGTTGTTGCGCTGCGCGATCAGATACCCGGCCTCGGCGCCTTTCTGCAGGAAGACGTGCCATTCCGGGTCGGCGGCCATCGCCGCGCGCTTCGCCGCCCGATCCGCCGCGTCCTTGTAAACCCAGATGTGCACGTAAGTGTTCACCTCGCCGGACTCGGTGATGAGGTACGCCAGCGGCTGTCCCAGATGACGGGTCTGCGGCTTCCAGCCGTATTCCTGATAGATCGCCATCTGTTTGGCCATGGTCCCTGGCTTGACCGTGTAAGTACGATGATCGACGAGCATGGCATTTCCCTTTTGCCTGAATGGTTACCGCGATACGTACCCCTTGGGACGCGGCCCGCTCAGCTAAGCACGGATCGCGTCAAATGCCGAACGACAATGGCGGCGAGCGCCTCGCATCCCATTTGATCCTCGGCGTTGAAACGCGCCAGATCGGGGCTATCGAGATCCAGCACCCCAAAAATCTCGCCGCCCCGAAGCAACGGAACGACAAGCTCGGAGCGGGACGCGGAATCGCAGGCGATATGGCCGGGGAATTGCTCCACATCCGGCACCAGGACCGAGCGGCGCTCCCGCGCGGCGGTGCCACAGACGCCGGCGCCGGGTTTTATGCGGACGCACGCGGGCCGTCCCTGAAACGGGCCCAGTACCAGCATATCGTCACGCAGAAAGTAAAACCCGGCCCAATTAAGTCGAGGCAGCGAATGGTAGATCGCGGCGGCGGCGTTGGCGGCATTGGCGGTGGCGTCGGTTTCGCCGGACAGCAGAGCGTCGAGCTGCTCCGCCAGATCGCGATAAAGCGCGGTCTTCCCTCCGGCGATCATGGACCCGGTCCACGGTGCCGGCCGGCTGCTGTCGTGCATGGCGGCGTTAGCGGCGCGCCTTGCCGTTCGACGCGTCGCGCAGAATACTCCGAATATCTTTGAGGTAGGCGTTTCCGGCCGGCGTGCGCTGCACCAGCACGCTGCGCCGATCGGCCGGGTCGGCCTTGCGCCGGACCAGATCGAAGTCCGCCAACCGGTCCAGCGCGCGCGAGATCACCGGCTTGGACACATCGAGCGCGGCGGCCAGGCCGCGGACGGTTTGCGCATCGCCCTCCAGGTAGCAGGTCAGGAAGACGCCGAACTGCCGTGCCGACAGATCCGGACCATCCTGACGCACGAGTGCGACGATCGTGTCCCGTAGGACATTTACCAGACTTTCCGTTGCTTCACTGGTTGCCATTGGCCCGACCTCTCCTGGATTGCTGTCGTATTGACACCTGGTAGGCAGGTCCGGTGGCGACCGGGCGGCAAAGCGGAAAACCGCTGGGGGGACGCAGAAGGTTCAGGTACCGCGCCGGTCGCCAGTCCGCATCTGGGCAATGCGTTGGGTGAGCATGCATCATGCCGCCTGTCATTTCCACTGCGGCCACGTTACGGTTTGGACAGAATTCGCGCGCCGAGCTTGGGGTCGGCGGTTTCAGTCGTTCAGGGTACCAATTATCCGTTCCGCCCCGGTCGCTTCACGTGCCCGCGATCAGTTTCCAGCCTACCAACAGGACCATGACTCCTAAAATAGCCCCGTGAAATAAAAAGAGCGACTTTTACACGGAGAGTCAAGGCCATTCGGCCAGGCTCGCGATGAAACAATTTCTGTTCCGGTGGCGCATCCAATGGTTGGATCGCGTGATGAAGGTGTATCGACCCGGTGTTTGATAACGGGGGGCTCGATAATGCGGCGTTTGATCATGGGAAATCACGCATGACCCAATTCTCCGCTATCTCAGGACCCGATCTCAGGACAGAAATGACGGCCAGGAGGGGACCAGCGCCCGCGCGGCCAGGACGAACGACAGACCGAACAACAGCGTGATGACGCTCCAGTTCACCACATTGTTCCATGGCCGGTTCACGAACCGCGCGCCGAGCATCGCATGATCGT
The DNA here is from genome assembly GCA_937902425.1 of uncultured Acetobacteraceae bacterium. Lineage (GTDB taxonomy): Bacteria > Pseudomonadota > Alphaproteobacteria > Acetobacterales > Acetobacteraceae > Rhodopila. The sequence continues at coordinate 2,141 of CALFNB010000444.1, forward strand.
TCAACAGCAGCTGCGGAAACACGATCGCCGCCGGCAGCATGATCCCGGCCAGCACCTGCACCCACAGAATGATTTGCTGCAGCGGCGCGCCAGGGAGCAGCGTCACGCCGGCGGCGGCGGCGGTGCAAACCGCATAGACGGTATAGAACCCAGGCGCTTCGCTCAACCGTGCCCGCAGCGTGTTTTTCCATCCCATGACCTCCCCCCACGCCCAGGCGGAGGACAGTGAGATCGCGGTCGCGCCTAACACGGCGGCGTTCAGCATCAACAACAACAGTGCGATGCGACCGAAGCGGCCGATCATCGGCTCCAGCGCCGAGGCCATCTGTGCCGGATCCTCGTAATGCAGCCCGCCACGGAACATCGCATCGCCGATCAGCATCATGCATAAGGCGAAGACGCTGATCGCGACCGCGCCGATGGCGGTATCGAAACGGGCTGCCTTGAGATCGGCGAACCGCAGCCGTTTGTCGGCGACGCAGGATTGCTGAAAGAACATCTGCCACGGCGCGATCGTCGTGCCAACGATCGCGACCAGGAAGAACACCAGATCGCCGGTCATCCCGCCTCGCGGCATCGACGGCACCACGCTATCGAACACGGCGGAACCCCAGTCGGGCCGCACCGCGACAGCCAGCACGAGCCACGCGAGATTGAGCCCGCACAGCATCAGTGTCATGCGTTCCCATCGCCGGTAACTGCCAGTGCCGACCAGCAGAATCAGCCCAATGGCGGCCAGCGGAACCGCGACCGCGGGGGAGTACCCGAGTTCCTTCGCGGCCAGCGCGACGGCGGCGAACTCGGTGACCAGGGTCAGAAAATTGACCACCAGAAGATCGAGCAGGCAGAAACGGCCCCACCAAACACCGAACCGTTCGTAGATGATCGCGGGGAGGCCCTCACCGGTCGCGATCCCAAGGCGCGACCATTTCTTGCACGCAGTACGTAACGGGCAGTAACAACATCAGAACCCACAGCAATGCGGTTCCGTAACGCGCGCCGCTTTCGGTGTAGGTCGAGATCGCCCCCGCGTCGTTGGCGGCGACCATCACGATCAGCCCCGGACCCGCGACCATGAGGAAATGCGACAGCCGGAGGCGTAGCGCCACCGTTTGGTGTCCGACCCGCCGGGGTACCGGTTGCCCACCCAACGGCGCGGGTAATGGCGGAGTGACCTGTGTCATCACTGTGCGCGAACACATCGTCCTTTCATTCGCGAGATCCACGATGAAAGTCGATGCACACGCCTTTACCACGATCCCCCGCTCGCCGAGCCCGGCCTGACGGACCGGCACGTACCAGGTCCGTCGTCCATCAACGTGCTCCGGCCGGCGGGCCGGATCAAGGGCGAGATGACAGTTCCGTGGCGGAGCGGCCGGTTAACACAATCCCGCAACGTTTGATTCATGTCAAAGCGGCCACCCAGGCCGGACGCCAGGCAGCTCCGCGATTCAAACGGAGGGGATGGTGCCCATGAGCACGACGACAATGCCGACCACGGTTCAACGGACCAAGACCAGCAAACCGAAGCGCGGAAGCCAGGTGCTGCCGCTTCTGGTGGCGACCGTGTTGCTCGCTGTGACGGGGGTGGCCTCGGTGCTGATTTCCGGCCCGACGCACTGATCCGTGCCATGACGCGAGGATTGTCCGGTCAGAACTTCGCCGGCTGACCCGGCCTTCGCCGCCGGTAGGCCCGCCGGGGGACGGACTTCTCACGCGGATCCGGCACCCGAACCGCGACCAACACGTCGACCGCCGTCACGCCGGCGGCGAGCAGTTCCTCGCTGCACGCCCCGGCCGTCGCGCCCGAGGTCATTACGTCGTCGATCAACAAGACGCGGCGGCCCTGTAACAGGTTCGCCCGGCGCGGCCGCACGGCGAAGGCGCCCGCGACCTCATCGCGCCGCTCGGCCGCCGATTTGCCGTCGAGGGTCCGAGTGGCGGCAACGCGCGCGAGCGCATCCACCATCACCGGCCGCCCGGTCATCCGACCCAGCGTCTGGGCCAGCAGCGCCGCCTGATTGTACCGGCGAACGAACAGCCGCCGGCGATGCAGCGGGACCGGCACGATGATGTCGGCCCGCCGCAACAGTTCCGCCCCCGCCTGAACCATGAACCGCGCGAGGACCGCGGCGAACTCGATCCGGTCGCCGTGCTTGAACGGCAATACCAAACGGCGCGAGGCGTTGTCGTAGGTCAACGCCGCGCGGGCGTGCTCGAACGCCGGTGGTGTGTCGATGCAGCCCTGACAAAGGCCACCCTCGGCGGCGTGCCACGCCAGTTCGAACGGCACACCGCAGCAGGTGCAATACGGCGCGCCGATCACGCTCAGTTCGCCAAAGCACGCCCCGCAAAGCAGCCCAGGAGCGTCAACCTGAGCGGAACAGAGGATGCAGGTGGGCGGCAGCAACAAATCGAGCGCCGCCACCACCAGCCGGCCGGGACGGAGACTTTCAGTGCGCGCCCGCAACTCCGAAAGTACTGGCCACTCCGAAAGCAATGGTACCATCCCGTTGGATTTCGTTCACGAGGTCGATCTCCCAGGTCAGATACGCGTTCATCGCCTCCTCGACACCTGAATTCCGATCATAGGCACGCAAATAAAAGTCGATGCAGGCGTTGTCGGGCGGATCGGCGCGATTGGCCACCACGGGATGGCCGGCCGCGCGCCATGCGGCGGTGCCGCCATTGAGCACCAGGACCTCCGCCTTGGTCGCGCCCTTGACCTCGGCATGCGCGAAGCGGGCAAGTGAGCCATCCGGCGAGGTCAGCACGATGCGCCGCGCGGCGGCTTGTTGCGCCAGCAACGGGCCAAGCCGGCCGCGGACGCCCCAGATCGCATGCTCGATATGGCCGGCGCGGAAGTCGACGCTGCGTGCGAGGTCGATGATCATGGTGCCCGGCTCCCGTTTCGCGAGCGTTTCGACACTGATCGTCGGCGCGGGCGGAGCGAGGTCGGGCAGACCGCCGCCGGTTTCCGTCCCCAGCGAATTGTCGGCGACGAAGACGTCCTTGTTGCCCATCTGCCGCAGCCAGGCGGCGGACATGCGCGCACGAACCCCGGTGTCGTCAACCACCACAATGCGGGCACCGCGCACCGCCACCCAATTGTCGGTACCCTGCACCAATTGCCCACCGGGCGCGCTGTAGCTGCCCTTGCGATGGCCGGCGCGATATTCGCTCGGGTCGCGGGCATCGAGGACATACAGCGTGCGCGTCTTGTCCGCCTCGAAAGCCGCGAGTTGCTCCGGCGTGATTTCGCGCACACCCGACTGTTCGGCGAAGGCCTTGGCGCGTTGCAGCGCCAGCGCGGCGGTGCGCGGCGTGCCGGGGACAAACCGCTCCGGACGGCCGTGTTCGCATTGCAGGCCGGCGAGTTCCCAGCCCATCGTGCCGTTGCGCAGCGCCACGACCTTGTTGGGGATGCCGGCGCGGCGGAGGCTCTCGGCGCCCATGATGCTGCGCGTGCGGCCGGCGCAGTTGACCACCACCAGCGTGTCCGGATCGGGGGCGAGGTCGCCGATGCGATACGCCAGTTCCGCTCCGGGCATCGGGATGCCGGTGGGGATCGACATGCGGGTGAATTCTTCCTGCGTGCGGCTGTCGAGCACGATCATCTTGCGGCCGCTGTCGATCCATTGCTTCAACTCGGGCGGGTCCACGCTTTCGGTACCATAATGGTGTTCGACCCATTCGCCGAATGCCTTTGACGGCACGTTCATGCCGCTGAAGTTCACATAGCCGGCGTCTTTCCACGCCTTCGTGCCACCGGCCAGCACAGCGACATCGGTGTGGCCGTTGGCCTCCAACCACATCGCGAGTTCCCCGGCGAGGCGGCCGCCGCCATCGGTGACGCAGATACGCACGGATTTGCGCGGCAGCAGGGTGTGGGCGCGGGTTTCCCGGTGCGCCATGCCGAACGGGACAGCCCAGAACAGGTGACCGGTGCCGAATTCCCCGTCCTCGCGCGCATCGATGATGGCCAGTTCGTGACCGTCGGAGATCCAGTTGTGCAGGGTTTTGGGATCGATGTGTTTCATGGCGTCCGCCCTCCCGTTGGGACGCGGACGGTAACGGTGGAGGATGGCGGTTGGCAACCGCGGGTGGTGCTGGTAGCAGGGTGATCGCTGGTGCGTGAAGGAGCGCGAGGGCATTGGTCCGCGCTTCGCGGCCCAATCCTTCGAACCCGCCAGGAGGCTCTGCCTCCTGGAGCTCCGGCAAAGGGCGAAGCCCTTTGCGATCTGTCCATTTGGTGGGGTGTCTCAGGAGGGCCGACACGGACGTTGCGAGGTCTCGGTTGGCCCTCCTCCAAGAACCCACCAAAATGAATGGTTCCAAGGGCCACTGCCCTTGGCGGGGAT
>CALFNB010000445.1 GCA_937902425.1 uncultured Acetobacteraceae bacterium
GGTCGATCCCGACATCGACGATCACCAGCCGCTCGCACTCGAACGCCACCGGTGCTTCGGCGATGCGTGGCACGTTGACGTGTTTGGACGGTGCGGTCGTAAGGCCGGCTTCCTTGAGTTCGTCGACATTCTTGGGGAAGTCGATGGCGGTGATGTTCATCTGCTCGGCCAGAGGAAAGCTGCACAGATTGATCACGTATTGGCCGGTGCGGCGGATGTTGCCGCCGGTGTCCTTGACGTCGCCGGGTCCGCGGCCGCCAATGCCGAACGCCAGTACGGGCGGATTGCCCGACATCGCGTTGAAGAACGAAAACGGCGCGGCGTTGATCGTGCCATCGACGTCCTTGGTCGTGACCCAGGCGATCGGCCGCGGGCCGATGGTGGCGACGAGCAACTTATATACATTCTGGTTGGTGGTATCCGCGAAGTCGAACAGCATCCAGGGTCCCCTTGCATGAATTAAGGCAGCGTTACGCGCCCCGCGGGTGGCTGTCCAGTCAGGCGGTCTGGGTCCGAGGAAGTGCCGGGGCGTTGCCCCGAGACCCCACCAAGGGCAGTGGCCCTTGGAACCATTTATTTTGGTATTGTGTCTGAGGAGGGCCTGCACCGACCTTTGAAGGTCTCGGTCGGCCCTCCTCACGCACAATACCAATGGACAGATTTCAAAGGGCCTCGCCCTTTGACGGAGGTCCAGGATTGGGCCGCGAAGAGCGGACCAATGCGCCTCCTGGCGGGTTCCAGGGCAGCGCCCTGGCGCTTCCTCGAACCCAGCCACCTCGACACGCCGCGCGTCACGTCGCACGCTGGGGGCAGCGGAAACGGAGGGAACCATGGCGGACAACGCACGCTGGACGCGGCGGCCGGAGGGCTCGACCTGGGGTGATTTCGGTCCCGATGACGAGAAGGGCCGGCTCAATCTGCTGACGCCAAAGCAGGTGTTGTTGGGTGTCGCGGAGGTGAAGGTTGGCAAGACGTTCTGTCTGTCCCTGCCGCTGGATTACCCGGGCGGTGCCGTCCTGTCGCCGCGGCGGGTGCCGCCGGTGCTGCGGCCGACGATGCGCGGCGACAGGCCGAACATGAACTACCCGCTGCGCTGCGACGATCCCACCGCGACCGACGTGGTATGCGACGATCAGGTGATCCTGACGCTGCAATACTCAACACAGTGGGACAGCCTCGCCCATGTCGGGCAGATGTTCGACGCCGATGGCGACGGCCGCGCCGAGGACGTGTTCTACAACGGCTACCGCGCTGGGCGGGACATCATCGGACCGGCTTATTACGATGAGAAAGGCAACATGACGCCCTGCGATGAAGCCCAGGGTGCGCGACGTCTCGGCGTGCAGAACATGGCGGAAACCTGCATGCAGGGCAGGGGGGTCATGATCGACCTGGAGGCGCATTTTGGCCGCTCCGGCCGCATCGTCAGCCACGCTGATCTGATGGAAGTGATGCAACAGGATAAGGTCGTCGTGGAGCCGGGCGACTTCGTGCTGTTCCGCACCGGGTTCGCCGAGATGCTGCTGGAAATGAAGAAACAGCCCGACCGCGAGAAACTGTTCAGTTCCGCATGCGCACTGGATGGCCGCGACGAGAAGCTGCGCCAGTGGGTGACCGACAGCGGCGCCGTCGCGCTGATTTCCGACAATTTCGGTGTCGAGGCGACGCCGGCTCGCCCATGCATGGACGACTTCTGCGCCACGCTGCCACTGCACGCGCATTGCCTGTTCAAATTAGGATGTTACCTGGGTGAAATGTTCTACCTGACGGAACTGGCTGACTGGCTGCGCGCCAATGGCCGCAACCGTTTCCTGTTCACCGGCCCGCCATTGCGCCTGCCGGGCGCGGTCGGATCGCCGGCCACGCCGGTCGCGACGGTCTGACGCCAATGCAACTCGCCTCGAAGACCTATGACGTCAAAGATGTCTGGGCTGTGCAGGAGTTGTATCACTCCAACGGCTGGACTGACGGCCTGCCCATTGTCCCCCCCACGGCCGACGCCGTCGCCGCCTGTCTCGACTGGGCCATGACTCCGCCGCGACAACTGATCGGCATCGAGCCGGTGCGCGGGGTCGCGATCACGGCGGAAAAACTCGCGATCAACGCCGTCATGGCGGGCTGTCTGCCGATGCACTTTCCGGTCGTCGTCACCGCCATCACGGCGATGCTGCGGCCGGAATTCCTGTTGCACGGCGCCACCGCGTCGACCGGCGGATGCGCCGTGCTCGTCATCATCAATGGCCCCATTCGCAAGGAACTCGGCATCGCCAGTTCGTTCAACACACTGGGCAACAGCGATCGCGCCACCGCCGTCATCGGCCGCGCCATCCGTCTGATCCTGATCAATATGCTTGAGGTCCGGCCAGGAGGGATCGACCGCTCGACATTGGGCCATCCCGGCAAATTCAGTTACTGCATCGCCGAGGATGAGCAGAACACGAACTGGCTGCCGCTGTCCGTCCAGCGCGGCCTGCCGCCGGAGGTGTCCGCGGTCACCGTCCTCGCCGCCGGATCGCCGCGCCAGATCATGAACGAATGGACGACCCAGCCGGAGGAAATCCTGGAAACCTTCGCCGCCGAGATGCGCGCCAACATGCGGCATTATTCGATCTGGCCCGGCAACTATGCCATCGTGATCCCGCCACAGTTGCGCGATCACCTGCACGCCGCCCGCTGGAGCAAAACCGACGTCGCCGCGTTCATTCACGAACGTGCTCGCATCCATCGGCGCGAGTGGGCCGATGTCGGCAAGGGCGCCGTGGTGCGCGATCGCGGCGACACGCTCTGTTCCGCGCTCGAGCAACCCGATCAGCTTCTCGTCGTCGCGGCTGGTGGTCCGGCGGGCGGCTTCGGGGCCGTCATCCCACCTTGGCTTGGCCACAAGAGCCGCGCCGTCACCGAACCCATCGGCGTTTGTGTCGATTGCGAACCATGAATGTCACGCGAAACCAACGGAGATCCATCATGGACCTGCAGGTCCTCGACCCCACCAACGAAACGATCCCGCCGGTCGGACAACCGGCGCGGCGGCTGACGGCGTTGACCGGCAAAACGGTTGGCTTCATCTCCAACGGCAAGGAGGGCACCAAAGGCTTCTTCGCGCATCTCGAACAGATGCTGCGCGCCGAGTTTGGCGTCGCCGACGTCATCACCCGGGTGAAGTCGAATTACAGCGCGCCGGCGGACCCTCATATCGCCGCCGAAATAACCGGCTGGGATGCCGTCGTCAGCGGGATCGGCGACTGAGGCAGTTGCTCGTCGTGCAGTTTGCATGACGCCGTGACAGCCGAACGTCTGGGAGTGCCCGCCATGGCCGTGATGACCGAACGTTTCGTCAGTGCGGCGGAGTTGATGGCACGTGTGCTTGGATTTCCTGGATATACCTTTGTAATCATTCCACATCCTGTGAGCAGTGCCACCGATGACAGTCTCCGAGACATGGCCAGAATCGCCGCCGATGGGGTGCGCCGGTCGCTACTTTTGCCATGATCAACGGATTGACCGCCAAGGCGCGTCCAGGATTTGTTCGGGTTGCCCGTGACGGTGACGCTCTACGATCTCACCAACACGTATTTCGAGGGCACCGCCGCCGGCAATGCGAAAGCCGCCCGTGGCCACTCCAAAGAGAAACGATCCGACTGTCCATTGGTCACCCTGGGCCTGGTGCTCGACGCCGGCGGCTTCGTGCGCCGCTCCCGGATGTTCGCCGGCAACGTGGCCGAAAGCAGCACGCTTCAGGGCATCCTCAAGGGACTCGCCGCCCCGCCCGACGCGTTGGTGATCATGGACGCCGCGATCGCCACCGAAGCCAACATCGTCTGGCTCAAAGAACAAAAGTATCGTTACCTCGTGGTCAGCCGCGAGCGAAGCCGTCAGTTCGACCCGGACCAGGCCATCAACACGCTGACCGCGTCGAACGAAACGATCCGGTTGCAGCGCGTAATGAACGGCGACAGCACGGAAGTCCGGCTTTATTGCCACTCCTCGGGGCGCGAGACCAAGGAAACCGCGCCGGATTTACGACGCGCTGGAAATCAACGCGTCGCCAGGAGGGATCAAGAAACTTATTGTCTGATCCCGCCGCGACGCGATTGTAGTGCCACTCGGCCGATGGACATGGCGTGAGATACTGATAACGCGGGATTTATTTTGGTAGGTGGTAAATTTGGGTTAACGGTGGAAAGCTATCTCGACCTGGCGACCGGGCGAACTTCCGTCAGCACGGCGAAACGATCCGGCTGTTCCAGGACCTCGAAGCGAGGCTCGCTCCGGAGACCGCGATGCTGTGGGAAGCCCATGGGGCGGCGCCTCTGGTCATGGCGGGCGTAGAACTCCAGGCGGCACGCGCCGCCGTGGCGGCGAACGGCGCCGGGCGTGGCTCCTCCCCAGGAGGTCCAGGTCTCGGTCGGCACGGCCGACCTCGCACGGCGCGGGCACATCGATATCAGTCAACCCGCGATCAATTGGGGATCATCATGCGATCCGGATCGCGCCTTGCGCAACCAGTGAGTCCAGTCCGGTAACGCTGCTCCCCAGCCCTTGCAACACAACAACGGTACTGCCGCCGCCGTGACCGGTAGGGTCGAAACTGACCAGAGCGTTGGTGCCCTGATCGGAGACCGTCAGGTAATCGCCCAAGGCCGCATCACCGCCGGTCGGATCGATACTCGCCGCGGCAAACAGAGAGCGCACGTCCAGGACGTCCGTGGTAGGATCGAAGCCCGACACCTGATCCAGGCTGTTTAAGTGCAGCACGAGCGTATCGCCGCGGGCGCCAGCGATGAAGGCTATCGTATGATCGCCGGCACCCGGATCAACCAGTTGACTCGATTCATTAATGATTATGACATTCGGATCAACCGACCCCGTTGCCGAGGAGGCGCGGCTCGTTGCCGCGCCAACCGCCGCCGTCTGATGGCCGGTCGACGCGCCAGCGATATACGTCGTCGTCGCGTTCATGCCGGCGGTCACCGACGCATCATTCAGCGCCGTTCCGTCCACGCCATTCAGCGCACTCCTCGCGGCCGTCAGGAACGCAGCGGGCAACGGCCCGGTTTGCCCCAACCCGGCGGATGCCGTCCTGGTCGTAAAGTCCATCGCGACGGCGATCTTGTTCTGCACTTCAATCGCGTCGGTACCCGTCGCACCGTTGGCGATCGCCAACGCGGCCGCGCCTGGCCCAACCGCGCCGCCGGTAATCTGGCCGACCCAGTAGGCCTCCCCGGCGGAGTCGGGCGCGCGACTGAACAGGTTGTTGAAGACCGCGGTTATGAACGTAGTGAGGGCCGCCTGGCCAACGGTCGTGTTCATCGAAGGCGGGGTGGGAGTGCCCACGTACGGGTCCAGGGACGGGTAGAGCGCTTCGGTTTCCGGCTGCGGTGCGTACGAATTGGCGATGTTGGTCAGCGCCAGCGCGGCACTCTGCCCGGTGTTCTGCGCTTGTGCGTTTTGGCCTTCCCAGAAGGTGAAACCACCACCGTCGGCGGCGCGGTTGAAATAGGCGACATAGATCAGTTCGAGCTGCTGATTGGTATTGAGACCTCCGAGCAAGCCGGTGCTGGCCACCTGAAAGCCGGTGGCGGCTAGTTCGAACACCGTGCCATCCATGTTCGCCCCGCCCGATTGCGTCGTGCCGAAAAGATCCCCGGCTGCGTCGGCGATCAGACTGGCAACCGGGCCCGACCCGTTGGTGAGGTTGAAGCTGGCCAGTGTTGCCGGCGTGCTGGCATAACCGCTGGAGGTCCTGGCGATCTCAAATACCGTGCCATCGCCGTTCCCTCCGCTGTTTGTCGTGCCGAAAAGATTTCCGGCGGCGTCAGCGATCAAACCAGCGTCGGGGTTTGCTCCGTCGGCATAATTGAAGTTGGCCAGTACTGTCGGCGTGCTGGCATAACCGCTGGAGGTCCTGACGATTTCGAATACCGTGCCATCAATGCTCGTCCCGCCGCCCTTCGTCGTGCCGAAGAGATCCCCGGAGGCATCGGCGATCAAACCGCTATAGGGAAGGGACCCGTTGCTGCCTTTAAAGCTGACCAGTGTCGTGGGTGTGCTGGCGTAACCGCCCGAGGTCCTGGCGATCTCGAACACGGTGCCATCGCCAAACGCCCCACCGGCCTCGGTCGTGCCGAAGAGGTCCCCGGCGGCGTCTGTGGTCAGACCGGCCTCCGGGCTGATCCCGTTGCCGCCGTTGCTGGAATTCCCGTTAAAGCTGACCAGTGTGGTGGGTGTGGCCGCGTAGGCGCCTGCGGTCCTGGCGATCTCGAACACCGTGCCAACACCGTTCGCCCCGCCGGTCGCTGTCGTGCCGAAGAGATCCCCGGAGGCGTCGGTGATCAAACCGCCGTGAGGATTGGATCCGTTGCTGCCGTTAAAACTGAACAACGTGGTCGGCGTGC
>CALFNB010000446.1 GCA_937902425.1 uncultured Acetobacteraceae bacterium
GACGGGCCGTGTCTCCGGCGTCCTGGGCCGCGCCCGGCACCTGAACGCCCTTCGCGGCGGACGGTGGGCGCCGGGCTCTCGGACGAAGTGCCGCTCGACGACCTGGTGGAGCGCCCTGACGCCGCCTTGTGATCTTGAAGTTCCGCCAAGGGTCGATCGCCGATATTCCATGCGAGACACCAGCACGCCGTCAGTGGGCGTGACAACGACACCCGCCCTGTGCGAGCCTGCGGCATGGTCGCCCTGCGCAAACCGCCGCCACACCGAATGACGGTCGCGGAGTTCCTCACCTGGGACTCTGGCGACCCCAGTGTGCACACCTGGCAATTAATTGATGGCGAACCTGTCGCCATGGCGCCGGCGTCCGACAATCATGGGACGATCCAGTGGGCACTTGGCTCGCTCCTGTGGCCCCACCTGACTGCGCCGGGAAGCCGGTGCCGCGTGGCCACCGAGCCAGGGATCGTGCCCAGGGGCCGGTCGGATCGGAATTACCGTATTCCGGATATCGGCGTAACCCGCGCGCCGCCGTCGGGCGGCCAGATGCTTCCCGACCCACTCATCCTCATCGAAATCCTCTCCCCCAGCAACGAGACCGAGACCTGGGCAAATGTGTGGACCTACCTGACAATCCCGACCGTCATGGAGGTCCTGGTCGTGAACAGCACACGCGTGGAAGCGGAACTGCTTCGTCGTAACGCTGACGGAACCTGGCCGGAAGTGCCGGTGCGCATCGGATCCGAGGATGCGCTTAGTCTCGACAGCATTGGTTTCTCGGTGCCGCTGGCCACGCTGTACCGAACCACGACACTGGCGATGCCAGGAGGGGACCCGCCATGACTGACCAGACCGTCGCCCCCGAGCGGCAGGCCTTTTACGACCGGCTCGGCCCGCGAAACCTCGCGCCATTGTGGGAGCGGCTGCACGCTTTGGTCACACGCACGCCCACGTCGCCCGCCAGCCCGTACCACTGGAACTATGACGACGTGGTTCGCCCGTTCATGATGGAGTCAGGCGGTCTGATCACCGCCAAGGAAGCCGAGCGGCGCGTCCTGATTCTGGAGAACCCGGGCCTCGCCGGGCAGTCCCGCATCACGAACTCGCTGTTCGCCGGCCTGCAGATGATCCTGCCCGGAGAGGTCGCGCCGGCACACCGTCACACCCCGTCGGCGTTGCGCTTCATCATCGAAGGCCATGGCGCTTACACCGCGGTTGAGGGCGAGCGCACGATCATGGAGCCGGGCGACTTCGTGATTACCCCGCCATGGACGTGGCATGATCACGGCAATGAATCGGATCAGGCGATGGTTTGGCTCGATGGACTGGACGTGCCGATGATCAAGATGCTCGACGTCAGCTTCGCCGAGCCGTCGAATGCCGACAGCCAAACGATCTCGCGGCCGGTGGGGGACAGTCCGGCTCGCTACGGGTCCAACATGGTTCCGGTCGACTGGAAACCCGAGACGAAGTCGTCCCCGGTTTTCAGCTATCCGTATGTTCGGTCGCGCGACACACTGGTAACGCTGTCGCGTAATGGCGATCCGGATCCGTACCACGGCCACAAACTCCGCTACATCAATCCGGCCACGGGTGGTTCCCCGATGCCAACGATCGGCGCGTTCATGGCGTTGCTGCCGGGAGGGTTCGAAACCGCACCGTATCGGTCCACCGATGGCACGATTTATTCCGTCGTCGAAGGTACCGGTGAGACGATCGTCGGCGATACCGTGTTCCGTTGGAAGCCGCGCGACATTTTCGTTGTTCCAAGCTGGCACACGCATCACCACCGCGCGGCGTCGGAAGCCGTCCTGTTCAGCTTTTCCGATCGGCCGGTGCAGGACGTCCTAGGCCTGTGGCGGGAAGAACGCCTCCATGCCTGAGGTTCTCATCGCGGGTGCTGGTCTGGGCGGCCTGACCACCGCGCTCGCCTTGATCCAGCGTGGCCATCGGGTCCGCCTGTACGAGCAAGCCTCCGAACTGAAGGAAGTCGGCGCGGGTGTGCAAATCGGCTCCAATGGCTCGCGGTTGCTGATCTCGCTTGGCCTGCGGGAGGCGATGGAACGCGTGGTTTGCGTGCCGCTCGGCCGCGAATTTCGGCTCTGGAGCACCGGCCAGCGCTGGCGGTCGTTCGACCTTGGTGAAACAGCGGTGCAACGCTTTGGCGCCCCGTACTGGATGGTGCACCGGGGGGATTTCCACGCGGTTTTACTGGACGCCGTGCGCAAGGCCGATCCCGAGGCGATCCATCCCGGCAGTGCCTGCGTCGGCTTTGAACAGGACGCGGGCCGCGCGACGATCCGCCTCGCGAACGGTGAGACAGCGACCGGGGACGTTTTGATTGGCGCCGACGGCGTGCATTCCAAGGTTCGCCAGCAGATGTTTGGAGATGGACGCGCGGAATTCACCGGCATCATGGTCTGGCGCGGGCTCGTGCCGATGGAGCGGCTGCCGGACCATCAACAGCAACTGGTCGGCAACAACTGGCTCGGCGTGGGCGGCCATGTCGTCACCTATCCGTTACGCCGCGGGGAGATTCTGAATTTCGTCGCCGCGATCGAGCGCGACGATTGGCGTGTCGAGTCCTGGACCGAGCCCGGCACGACCGAGGAATGTCTGCGCGACCTCGCGCCCTGGCACGAGGACGTCAAAACCATCATCCGTAACATCGATACGCCATTCAAGTGGGCGTTGCTGGGCCGCGAACCGTTGGACCACTTCGCCGAAGGCCGGGTTTGCGTGATGGGCGACGCGGCGCATCCGACCCTGCCGTTCCTGGCTCAGGGCGCCAACATGGCGCTGGAAGACGCGATCATCATCGCGCGGTGCCTCGATGCGTTCGACGACGTGCCGGAGGCCCTGCGGCATTACGAACAAGCCCGCCTCGCAAGAACCGCGGCCATTGTTCGTGGCTCCTCGGACAACACCAAACGGTTCCATAATCCGGCCCTGGGCGACGCGGCCGGCGCGGCGGCCTATGTCGACCGGGAATTTCAGCCGGAGAAGGTCGCGCAAAGGTATGACTGGCTTTACGAGTACAACGCGCTGACAGTCACCATTTGACCCACCTGTCAAACGTCGTCGCGGCCTGGCTCGTCCCAGCCACCTGAACCAGCCATGACAGCGGGTGGTGAAAGCGCCCGGCGTCACTCCTGACCGCTCCAGCGCGCATGACCGTATACGCCCGGCCGGCGGAAGTGGTAGGCACGCGCCGTTCGCCCAGACGAGGATCCCACGCATGAGTGATGCCCGCCTGTCCAGTTCGAGCGCCAGCAGCCGCGTGGCCAGCCGTCTTGCTTTGCCCGCGCAGGATGAGGACGTGGCGGCGCTGCGTCGCGCCGTGATCGCCAAACTGACCTACGCGGTGGGCAAAGACCCAGTGGTCGCCACCGAGCGGGACTGGTTCGTCGCCACGGCGCTGAGTGTGCGCGACCGCATCGTCGATCGCTGGATGACGTCAACCCGCGCCGTCCACACCGAGAACCGCAAGCGGGTCTATTATCTGTCGCTGGAATTCCTGATTGGCCGGCTGCTGATCGACTCGCTGAACAACCTCCAAATGCTGGAGCCGATGCGCGCCGCGCTGGCCGAGCTTGGCGTCGATCTCGACCGTCTCCGCGAGGTCGAACCCGATGCGGCGCTTGGCAATGGTGGTCTTGGACGGCTGGCCGCCTGCTTCATGGAGAGTATGGCGACCCTGGCGGTGGCCGCCTACGGGTATGGCATTCGTTACAACCACGGCCTGTTTCGCCAGGTGATCCGTGACGGCTGGCAGCGTGAATATCCCGAAAGCTGGCTGTCACTGGGCAACCCGTGGGAGTTCGAGCGGCCCGAGGTGAGCCACATGATCGGCTTCGGCGGCACCGTGCGGCGTGAAACCAGGTCTGACGGGACGGACCATCATATCTGGGAGCCGGCCGAGACGGTTGAGGCGATCGCTTACGACACGCCCATGGTCGGCTGGCGCGGACGGCACGTGAACACGCTGCGGCTGTGGTCCGCGCGGGCTCCGGATCCGCTGCGGCTGGACACCTTCAATCAGGGCGACCACGTCGGCGCGCTGGCGGCGCGGGCCCGGGCCAATGCGATCTCGCAGGTGCTATATCCGAGCGAGGACAGCCCGGCCGGCCAGGAGTTGCGTCTGCGGCAGGAGTATTTCTTCTCGGCCGCATCGCTGCACGACCTGTTGTATCGCCATGTCCATCAGCACGGCGACCTGCGCACGCTTCCCGACTACGCCGCGATTCAGCTCAACGACACGCATCCCGCCATCGCCATCGCGGAACTGATGCGCATGCTCGTCGACGTCCACGACATCCCGTGGAAGGAAGCCTGGGCCATCACCACCGCGACGTTCTCCTACACCAACCATACCTTGATGCCGGAAGCGTTGGAGGCCTGGCCGGTGCATCTGCTGGAGCGGCTGCTGCCGCGCCACATGCAAATCATTTTCCTCACCAATTTGCTGCACCTCGACGAACTGCGAGCCTCCGGGCACGGCGATCCGGCGCTGCTGTCTTCGGTCTCTTTGATCAACGAGCACAACGGGCGCCAGGTCCGCATGGGTGCGCTCGCTTTTCTCGGATCGCATCGCGTCAACGGTGTGTCCGAACTGCACACGAACCTGATGCGGGCCACCGTGTTTCATGACATGCACGCGCTGTATCCGGATCGGATCGTTAACAAAACAAATGGCATTACGTTCCGTCGCTGGCTGTTCGAGGCCAACCCCGGCCTCACCGCGGTGCTGGTCGATACGCTTGGCGAACGCGTGCTCGACGATGCCGCCGCGCTCGAGGGTTTCGCCGCGTTCGCCGACGACGGTGCCATGCATACGCGTCTCATGGAGATCCGCCGGGTCAACAAGGTGGCACTCTCCAATCGCATCATGGACAGACTACGGATCAGGATCGATCCCGACGCGATCTTCGATGTGCAGATCAAACGCATCCACGAATATAAGCGCCAGTTGTTGAATATCCTCGAGACCGTGGCGCTCTATGAGAACATGCGCGCGGAACCGACCCGCGACTGGGTGCCAAGGGTGAAGATTTTCGGCGGTAAGGCGGCGGCCGGCTACCACCGGGCCAAGTTGATCATCAAGCTCATCAACGACGTGGCGGCGGTGATCAACAACGATCCAACCCTGCGCGGCATGCTGAAGGTCGTGTTCTTCCCCAACTATAACGTCAGCCGCGCCGAAGTGATCATTCCGGCATCCGATGTTTCCGAGCAGATCTCGACGGCTGGGATGGAGGCTTCGGGAACCGGTAACATGAAGCTGGCGCTGAATGGTGCGTTGACCATCGGCACTCTCGACGGTGCCAATATCGAGATCCGTGACCGCGTCGGTGTTGAGAATATCTTCATTTTTGGGCTTACCGCGGCGGAGGCGGAGCAGCGCCGCGCCATGGGAATCGACGCGCGCGCAACCATCGCGGGCTCCCGGCCGTTGCAACGCGCGCTTGAGGCGATTGGCTCCGGGTTGTTCTCACCGTCCGAGCCTGACCGCTTCCGTGATCTGGTGGATGTGTTGACATACCACGACCACTTCCTGGTCTCCGCCGACTTCGACTCGTACGCCGCGGCGCAGCGGCGGGTCGATGCGAAGTGGCGGGATCAGGCGGCCTGGTGGCGCTCAAGTATCCACAATACGGCTGGGGTCGGCTGGTTCTCGTCCGACCGGGCGATTCGCGAATATTGCGATAATATCTGGAACGTAAAGCTGTCCACCTAGAGTGGACGAGAGGTGGCACGGAGGCAGAGGCATCATGGGCGCACCGCCGTGGCAGGCAAGCGAAGCAGACATCGCCGCCATCGTTGGGGCTCGCCATGGCGATCCGTTCGCGGTACTCGGTCCGCACCAGACCGGCGCGGGACTGGTCATCCGCGCGCTCGTGCCGGGAGCCGCCTCGGTTCAGGTACGTGGGTTGGACCGTGGCACGACCATCGCGATGACCTGTCGCCATCCGGATGGCTTTTTCGAGGTCCTGCTACCCGGTGGCGCCGGTGGATTTCGCTATCGGTTGCATGCCGCGAATGCCAGCGGAAATTGGGCATTCGACGACCCCTTCAGCTTTGGACCGGTACTGGGCGCTCTGGACGATCATCTGTTGATCGAGGGGACGCATCAGACGCTCTACGAACGTCTCGGTGCCCACCCAATGACAGTGGATGGTGTCGACGGCGTGCACTTCGCCGTTTGGGCACCGCATGCGCGACGGGTCTCCGTGGTCGGTGACTTCAATGCCTGGGACGGCCGCCGGCATCCGATGCGCAAGCGGATCGACTCCGGATTGTGGGAGATTTTCGCACCCGGCATCGGCGAAGGCGCTGTCTACAAGTTCGAGATCGCCGCCGCCGATGGCACGGTGCAGCCGCTCAAGGCAGACCCGTTCGGGTTCGCCGCCGAATTGCGTCCGTCCACCGCCTCGGTCGTCGCGCGGACCGACAGGCTGCCATGGACCGACGCGGCTTATATGCGAGAACGCGGCGATGGCGACCCGCGACGGCGCCCGATGGCGATTTACGAAGTGCATCTTGGCTCCTGGCGCCGAGGCGAAGGTGGCACTTTTCTGTCCTACGATCGGATCGCCGAGACGCTGGTTCCTTATGTCGTCGAAATGGGCTTCACCCACATCGAACTGATGCCGGTCAACGAGCATCCACTCGATGACTCCTGGGGCTATCAGCCGATCGGCCTGTTCGCGCCAACAAGCCGGTTCGGCGATCCCGCCGGGTTCGCGCGCCTTGTCGACCAGGCGCATGCGGCCGGACTGGGCGTCATCCTCGACTGGGTGCCGGCGCACTTCCCAACCGATGTGCACGGCCTGGCGCGTTTCGATGGCGCATCGTTGTACGAGCACGCTGACCCCAGAAAGGGCTTTCATCCCGACTGGAACACCGCGATCTACGATTACGGGCGGCGCGAAGTGGTGAACCTGTTGGCGGCCAGCGCGCTGTACTGGCTGGACCGGTTTCATGTCGATGGGCTGCGGGTCGATGCGGTGGCCTCGATGCTGTATCTCGATTACTCGCGGCGGCCTGGCGAATGGGTGCCGAATGAGGATGGCGGGCGTGACAATCGGGATGCCGTCCGGTTCCTGCGCCAGGTCAATGCGCTTACCTATCGGCTGTACCCCGGCACGGTCACGATCGCCGAGGAATCCACCGCCTGGCCCGGTGTGTCGCGACCGGTCGACGCGGGTGGCCTGGGCTTTGGCTTCAAGTGGAACATGGGCTGGATGCACGACACGCTCGACTATATCGGGCGGGAGCCGGTGCACCGCCGTTGGCATCACGACAAGCTGACATTCGGTCTGCTGTACGGTTTCTCGGAGAATTTCATCCTGCCGCTGTCGCATGACGAAGTCGTGCATGGGAAGCGCTCGATCCTTGGTCGCATCCCTGGCGACGCGTGGCGGCGGGCGGCAACGGGGCGGGCTTATTACGCGTTCATGTGGGCGCATCCCGGCAAGAAGCTGCTGTTCATGGGCCAGGAATTCGGCCAGCTCAGGGAATGGAACTTCGCCGGTGAACTCGACTGGCATCTTTTGACCGAGCCGTCGCACGCCGGGCTGCGCCAATGCGTGCGCGACCTGAATCTTCTGTATCGCGTGACACCGGCCCTGCACGCGCGCGACTGCGAGGCCGAGGGGTTCCAATGGATCGTCGTCGATGATGCGAGACAGTCGGTGCTCGCCTGGCTGCGCTGGGGTAGTGCGGGGGACCTTCCGGTAGCGATCGTCTGCAATTTCACGCCGGTGCCGCGTTTCGATTACCGCGTTGGGCTACCGTTTCCTGGCCGCTGGAGGGAGGTAATGAATACCGATGCTTCGGCCTATGGCGGCTCGGGTCTCGGTAATCTCGGCGGTGTCGAGGCGTCCGCGCATCCGTCGCACGGGCTGCCGGCCTCGGCGTCACTCCTGCTACCGCCGTTGGCGACGTTGTATTTCCAGCACGAACCGGGGTGACAAGTGAGGAGTGCCGCTCCATCATGTCGGGGTAGGAACCGGTCCGCCAAGGGCGTGGGCGCGCGTCGACTGAGCATCGCGCGAATGCACGTAGGTCAGGTACCAGATCGCGCGAATGCGCGTGGGTCAGGTACCAGATCGCGCGAAT
>CALFNB010000447.1 GCA_937902425.1 uncultured Acetobacteraceae bacterium
CCCGCGCAGCGGGTTCGTTCTTCGGCCAAGATCGGACTTTGAACCAGCGCGGCGAACGTCAGTGAAGAGTTGACTGCGGCCGTTCGGCTCGGACGCCCCGACTACCGTGGCTTCGGGTCGGTAGGCGACACTCAAACTGACCCACTACACTCAAACTGACCCACTACTTGATGCGGAGCATCGTGCGTGAGCGACATAAGCGGAGCGTCCATGGCACTTGACCCAGGTCAATGAATTCGCCGCCCGCGGGGCCCAGTCAGCGCCAATCCTGGCAGGGAGTGCGCCATGAGCATGAGCAGCGCCGCGGTATCCAGGCCCCAGGCGAGCGGGGTCGTCGTACCGCCCCATGGCTGGTGGCGCGCGGCGGTCCCGATCGTGCTGGCCGTGGCCATCGCGTTGCTGCCGCCACCGCCCGGATTGGAACAACACGCCTGGTATTATTTCGCGCTGTTCGCCGGCGTCATCGCCGCGCTGGTGACCGAGCCGCTGCCCAACCCGGCTGTCGGGCCGGCGGTTCTGGCCGTGGCCATGGGGACGCTGATGGTGGTCGGTACCCACAACGCCTGGGACATCACGGAATGGATTATCACGCGGCGGCGGCAATAATCGGGAGATGTCCGGCCTCTGTACCATGAATTCCGCGCGGCAATCGCGGCATCATTCCGCCTCACCCGGCTCCAGATCCACCTCGACCTTAAGGTGGTGCGCGCCACCGCCCAGTATAACTCCCCGCACCGGGCTCACATCGCCGTAATCGCGGCCCCAGCCGAGCAGCACATGCTCCTCGTGAACCACGATTCCGTTGGTGGGATCCAGATCCACCCAACCATGCTCCGGCCCGAGCCACGCGCCAACCCAGGCATGCGACTGATCCGCTCCCTGCCGGCGCTTCTGGCCCGGCGGCGGCTTCGTGCGGATATAGCCCGAGTTGTACCGCGCCGGCAGGCCAAGCCCACGCAGCGCGCTGATCATCAGGTGAGTAAAGTCCTGGCAAACGCCTTCACGCCGCTTCATCACCTGGGTGACCGGTGTCGAAATGGTCGTTACACCGGAACGGAAACGAAACTCCTTGTAGATCCGAAGATTGAGGTCGCACAGCCCTTCCAGCATCGGCCGGCCTTTCGCAAACGACTTCGCGGCGTACTCCCTGGTCTCCGGGACCGCCGGCGCCATCGGACTATCGAAACGATATTCCGCCGCCGACCCGGCTTCGGCGCCATGCGCCGCCGCAACGATCGTTTCCCACGCGGGAGTCTTCTCCGGCGGTCGAGGGTAGCAAACCTCGACCACCGATTCCGCCGTGACAATGAAATCAGCGTGCGGCCGGTCCAGGAACAGCCAGGTCGCGATATTGCCGAAATGATCTTCCGCGTCTCGCCGCCTGGCCCCCTCCGGCTCCGCCACGATCCGATCGGAGATCACTTGCTGCCAGGGCAACGGTCTGGGCCGCAGATGCAGCAGATGGGCGGCGAGGTCGACCGGGCTGCCGTAAGCATAATTGCTGACGTGACTGACGCGATACCTCATGCGGCACCCGACCGGCTCGCCGGTTCCGCGTCCATCGAGAGGCTGCGCGCGATCGGCAGCAGCGTGAAGTAGCGCCGCGACACGCGATCCGCCACCGCTTCGATCGACATCTCCAGCGCGGACAGCGTTTCCGGGAGCCGAGCGGCCGCCTGCATCTGGTTCGGCGCGGCCAGCACATCAGCGACAATCTCACGCGCGTCCCGCGAGGCGCGGTCGACGGACACCAGCAACGAATCGCCCTCCTCGGTAATCTGGCGCAGCAGATCCCGCATCGCGAGCAACTGAAACGCCAGCCCGCGCGGATTGCCCTCGTCCGCCAGGATCAGATCCAGTGCCGGCGCCGCCTGCAAGACCGCCAGATACCGGCCGCGATAAGTGATCACTGAATCCCGCAGCTCCAACGCGAGTTGCAACCCCGCCTCGACATGGCCTTGTTGCACCACGCCCGGCGGTTGTTCCAGCAGTTGTGCCAATTGTTCGAGGATGGCATGCGCGCGCTCCACCCGTCGGCCGAAGTCAAAGAACAGCCGCCCGCCGCCGCGCACCATGTTCTCCGCGGCCAACCCCGCGATGGCGGCGGAAAACTGCAGGATGTCGGTGGTCAGTGCCGAGGCCCGCTCCACCGCGCGCGGGTCGCTGTCGGCCGGCAATTTGTTCATCGCCTCCCCCAGTGCGTGGAGCGAGCGGGTGAGGATGGCGTGGACCTCGCCGGTCAGGCGATCGCGCAGTTGCGCCGCCAGGCTCGCCACGCGGCCGAGCAGCCGCCGCATCGGCCCCTCCGCGCGAAACGCCCCCAGTACGGCGGCGTTGCGGGAGACGGTACCGTGCTCGAACGTATCCTCGGGCCGCAGCATGCCGGCTTTGTGCAGGCAGGCGCTGAGCAATTCGATATCCGCGCGCTCATGCGGTCTCGCCGATGGCCGTGCCACCCGTGGGATCAGGGCACGGCGCAGACGGGCGGCTTCCTCCATCCGCTCCAGATAGCGGCCCATCCAGTAAAAATTGTCCGCGACGCGACTGGGCAGATCGCCGGCGGTGCGGCGGATCTCCAGGGGCCGCGTGTCCATCGCCGGCACGAAACGGGTGGCGGCGAACTCGTCGGGCAGCACCCAGACGTCCTTGGACACCGCGTCGCGCGGCAGCCTTCCCGCGATGGCATCCTCGTCCGACAGGGCGCGCGCGATCCCGCCAGGCATCGCCCGCCAGGTGGTGCCGTCGTGCGCCAGGAACATCCGCAGCACGACCGGCCGCGGCTCCAGGCCCGTTGGTGTGGCGCAAGGTGCCATCGACGGCGTGGGTGCCATCAGTGCCGCGTAATGCGCCGGCCTCGCGGCGACCTGGGCGGCCAGCTCGGCGCGCTGTTCGGCTGACAGGTGCTCCGGCACCACGGGCACCGAACCGCCATCGGTGGCATTGCGGATGACCCATCCTTCCAGGTCACGCAATACCGTCCGCAGATTGGCCCCATCGCCCAGCCAAAGGGTCGCCTGGCTGGGCGTGATCAGTTCCTCGCCGAGCATCTGCCGGGCGAGGCCGGGAAGGAACGCCGCCAGCCCAGGTGATTCCGCCAGAGCGGACCCGGGATGGTTGACGATGCGGACCGAACCGGAGCGCATCGCGTCCAGCAGTCCGGGCGGCCCGTTGCCGTGCAGCTCCAGCGGGTCCATCCGTGAACCGATCTGGCGGCGAAACAAGACGCTGATCCGTTCCAGGCCGCGCAGCGTCTTCAGAAACACGAGGCCGCCGCGGATGGTCAGGTCGCCCGGCTCGACCAGCCCGATCGACAACTCACGCGCGAGCAGGACGTGCTCGAACCACATCGGATCGGCATGCCCGCCGGACAGCAGCGCGGTGCCGCCCTCGCCGCCGGGGGCCAGGGCGCGCAACGCCTCGCCGATGGTTTCCATGAACGGGCGCAGCGGTTCGATTTGTTGATTCTGGAAGATCTCCGGCACGATCCGGGCGAGGTTGCGGCGGTTCTCCAGCGCGTAGGCCAGGCCGCGCGCCTGATCGGCCCGGTCCGCGACGACACGCCAGACGCCATCCGGTCCGCGCATCAGGTCCGCCGCGTATATGTGAAGGTGTCTGGGCTTCGCGTTGTCCGATCCGGCAATCCGGCAGGGGCGCAGGAATGCCGGATTGCCGTACACCAGGTCCGGGGGGATTGCCCCCGTCTCCACCAACGTTCCCGGACCGTAGACGTCGGCCAGGATCGCGTCGATCAGACGCGCGCGTTGCGCCAGGCCGATTTCGAGGCCGGCGAACTCCTTGGCCGAGAGAATCAGCGGGATCGGGTCGCAACGCCAGTTGACCGGTTGTTCGCCGGGCAGCATCGCGGTGATGCCCTCCTCGACGAAGGCGCGTTCCAGCAATCGCGAGCGTTCGATGAGAGTGTCGTGGCCAAGGCTGAAGATCGTGCCGAACACACCGCGCCAGTGCGGGCGCACATGGCTGGTGCCGTCGACCATCTCATCAAGGGGCGAAGAATCGTTCATGCGTCTGACGCGGAGCGTGCCCGTTTGGCATGTGGTTTGTCCATGGGTTGTCGCGCGCTCATCAGCGTCGCGCCGCTCCCGGCCATTCCGCGCTCCAACCGGCATGACCCGGCTTGTCTGTCAAGAAGTTCCCGCGCACGCAAATCATGGAACGCAATTTAATCGTCTCCCAGGTTTTCTGACGGACGCGATGAAGCTTTTCCGCGCGTTGGTTTGCTCGGCGCCAATCGGTTCGACGCCAATCGGTTCGATAATGTTGCTTGCCGGCCGCCTGGCCAGGTCTTCAACGCCGGCGCCATCGCGGCGTGAACCGGATGTGATCCGTCACGAATACATCGAAGCCGGCTTTGTCAGCGGCCTCGATCAGGTCGCCATTGGCCAATTCGGCGAGGCCCGGTTCCGGGGCGGTTTCAACAGTGTTGCCAGTAAAATGACCGCGAATACCCTCCAGTACGTTTTCGTCAAACAGGACCCGCCGCATCAGCCCTCTTTCAGCCTCTGGGGAGGGGAGGGAAGCTTATGGCACGTCCTGAAGGAAAGTGGCGCAATCCGTCAGGTGCCGTGCGGATTGGGCGGCATCATGGTTGATTGATCAATCACACCCGGCGCAAATCCAACGTGCGCGGATGTTCGCGCGACCGAATCTCAACCGGCTCGGGCATCTCGCCCGGCGTATGACCGAACGCGAAGAACCGCGCGCGCCGCCGGGCCTCAGCTTCATTGGCGTTCACCGGCCGGTGATCGTAATGACGGCCCCCGGGATGCGCGACGTGATAGGTCATTCCGCCCAGAGAACGCCCGGTCCAGCGGTCGAACACGTCGAAAATCAATGGCACATGCACGCCCACCGTCGGATGCAGCGCACTGGGCGGGTTCCATGCCTTGAAGCGGACGCCACCAACGAACTCGCCCTCGCGATCCGTGGGATTGAGCGGTACCGCCCTGCCATTGCAGGCGAGAGCGAACCGTTCATCCACCCAACCGGTCACCCGCGCCTGCACCCGTTCGACCGAGCTGTCGACGTAACGAACGGTCCCGGCGGCACCGGTTTCCTCGCCCAGTACATGCCATGGTTCCAGGGCGGCGCGCAATTCGACCTCGGTGTCGTGCACCGGAACGGATCCGATATGCGGGAAACGGAACGCCAGATGCGGCGCGAACCACGCCGGATCGAGCGCATGGCCGCGGGCTCGCAGTTCGTCAAGCGCGTTGGCGAAATCCCGCTCGACGTAATGTGGCAGCATGAAATCATCGTGCACGCGGGTGCCCCAGCGGATCAGTTGCCGCTCATACGGATGCTCCCAGAACGCCGCCACCGCGGAACGCATCAGCAGCATCTGCGCCGCCGCCATGCGCGTGCCGGGAGGCATCTCCAGCGCGCGGAACTCAATCAGTCCGCGCCGGCCGGACGCGGAGTCCGGAGTTACAGCTTGTCGATGCAGAATTCCGTGCGATGCGCGTTGCCGGTCATGTCGGTCAGAATGTTGCGGAACAAACGATCGGTCATCCATGGCGGCACCGTCTCGCCCGGGCGGATTTGCGAGAACGCGATCTCCAGTTCCGCGAGGCTGTCCTGCCGCGCCTCGTCGATCCGCGGATGCTGGCTGGTGGGCCCGATGAACTGGCCGCTGAACAGAAACGACAGGCTGGGATGATTGTGCCAGAACGCCAGTAACGATT
>CALFNB010000448.1 GCA_937902425.1 uncultured Acetobacteraceae bacterium
TGAGTTGGGCTGAACTGATCGGACGCGGGCAACAATCGCCGCCGCGACAGCCAGCGCGTACTGTCGCGAGAGATCAAGATTCCACCTACGCTCATCCGGATGCATGACTTCGTGCGTCCTGGGCCTTCGCGGCCGCCAAATTTTCTGATCCCCACGCCAACATTTACCTCCACAGCCCACCCGTGATAGCTCCACGCAGCGAAACAAACCCAGGAGCCTGGCCATGACGTCCAAACATCCGGAAACGCTCGCCCTTCACGCCGGCTGGCGCCGCGACAGCGCGACCAACGCCGTGGCCGTGCCGATCTACCAGACCACGTCCTTCCAGTTCGACAGTTCCGAGCACGCCGCCAACCTGTTTGGCCTCAAGGAACTGGGCAACATCTACACCCGCATCATGAATCCGACGCAGGACGCGCTGGAGCAACGGCTCGCCGCCCTCGAAGGCGGTGTCGCCGCTCTGGGTCTCGCGTCCGGGCAGGCCGCGTCGGCGTATTCCGTGATGAATGTAGCGCGCGCCGGCGACAACATCGTCACCTCCACCGATCTGTATGGCGGCACCTGGAACCTGTTCGCCAATACCCTGAAGGACACGGGGATCGAGGCCCGCTTCGTCGACCCAACCGACCCGGAGGCGTTCGCCCGCGCCACCGACGACCGCACCCGCGCCTACTACGCGTTCGCCCGCGCCACCGACGACCGCACCCGCGCCTACTACGCCGAAACGTTGCCAAACCCGAAGCTGATCCCGTTCCCGATCGCCGAGGTCGCCGCGATCGGCCGCAAGTTCGGCATCCCGCTGATCATGGACAACACGGCGGCGCCGTTGCTCGTGCGCCCGTTCGATCACGGCGCCGCGGTCGTGATGTATTCGACCACGAAATATATCGGCGGCCATGGCACGTCGATTGGCGGCGTGGTGATCGACGGCGGCAATTTCGACTGGGAGGCGCACCCGACACGCCAACCAATGCTGAACACGCCTGACCCCAGCTATCACGGTGCGGTCTGGTCGCAAGCCGTAAAACCTCTGGGCCCGATCGCCTACATCCTGAAAATGCGAGTCACGCTGCTGCGCGATCTCGGCGCGGCGATGGCGCCGTTCAATGCGTTCCTGTTCCTGCAAGGGGTCGAAACACTGGCGCTCCGCATGCGCGCCCACAGCGAGAACGCGTTGGCCGTCGCGAATTACCTCGCCGAGCGCAAGGGCGTGACGCGGGTGATCCACCCGTCGCGCCACACCGGTGTGGGAGCGCAACGGACCGCGCGATACCTGACCAAGGGCATGGGTGGTCTGTGCGGGTTCGAACTCGCGGGCGGCGTCGATGCCGGCCGCAAGTTCATCGACTCGCTGAAGCTGATTTATCATGTCGCCAACATCGGCGACGCCCGCAGCCTGGCGATTCATCCAGCCAGCACCACGCACTCGCAGCTTAGCGAAGCGGAACAGGCGGCGACCGGCGTGACGCCCGGCTACGTGCGGCTGTCGGTCGGCATCGAGCATATCGACGACATCATCGCCGACCTCGATCAGGCTCTGAGCGCGGCGGGCGCATGACAAGGCCAACCGGCATCCACCTGGTCGGCAGCGTGCCGATGGCGGACGCCGAGACGGTGTTCCGTTCGGTGGCGCGTGAGCTGGGGCCCTGGCTCGCGCGCATTCCGGACGGCGAAACCGGCACCCGCCACCGCTGGATCTGGTGGCAGCGGGAGATGTTGCTGAACCATCCGGCGATGGAGATCGACCCCGTTACCCCGCCGTTCGAACTGCGCCAATGGGATGGCGCGGTCCTGCGCACCACCGAATGGATCCGGTTCCGGTCCGCCATCGATCCGGCATCGATCTCGTTCGACACCGGTTACGCGAAGGCGGCGATCGACTCGTACGCGGTGTTCCGGCGCCTGCGCGACGCGGGCGAGTTGCCCGCCGGTCTCCGGTTCCAGGTCTGTCTGCCGACACCGATGGCCTCGGGTTATATGTATATCAGCCCGTCCGCTTTGGCCGAGTACTTGCCAGTTTATGAGCGTTCGTTGCTGGCCGCGTTAAAGCGGATCGTCGATACGATCCCGCACCAGGATCTTTCGATCCAGTGGGACGTTTGCCAGGAAGTCCTGATATTTGAACAATACTTCCCGCACCGCCTCGCCACCTACAAAGCCGACATCCTGGACGAACTCGCCCGCCTGGGCGACGCGGTGCCGGGTGATGTCGAGTGTGGATATCACCTCTGCTACGGCTCCCCGCGCGACGCCCATCTGGTCATGCCGAAAGACACCGCGATCCTGGTCGAAATCGCCAATGGCCTGATCGAACGGCTCCGGCGGCGGCTGGACTTTCTGCATCTGCCGGTGCCCCAGGACCGGACCGACGCGGCCTATTTCGCACCGTTGCGGGAGCTGTATTTGCCCGAGGATACCACGTTGTATCTTGGCCTGATCCACCACGATGACCCGTCCGGCGATCAGGCGCGCATCGCGGCCGCATCCGAGGTTTTGCCGTCGTTCGGAATCGCCACTGAGTGCGGCTGGGGGCGTAGCGATCCGAAGCGGATTCCCGATTTGCTCGCCGCGCACCGGCACGCGATGGAGCACTGATGCCGGTCGCCCTGGTCACGGGCGGCGCGAGCGGGATCGGCGCCGCGACCGCCCAACGATTGCGCAACGACCGCTGGGACGTGGTCGTCGCCGATCGCGACGCCGCCGCCGTCGGGCGCTCGGTCATCTGCGACGTGCGACCGCTGGGACGTTGTCGTCGCCGATCGCGACGCCGCCGCCGTCGGGCGCTCGGTCATCTGCGACGTGTCGGACGAGGCCGCGGTCAGCGCTTTGATCGACGGCATCCGCGCCACCGAGGGCCGGCTCGACGCGCTGATCTGCAACGCCGGGTTCAACATCCGCAAGCCGATCGCGGATTTATCGCTGGCGGAATGGTCGTCGGTGCTGGCCACCAATTTGACCAGCACCTTCTTGCTGGTCCGCGCCGCCGAATCGTTGTTACGAACAGCGAACGGCGCCGTGGTCGCCATCGCCTCCACGCGTGCGCATATGTCGGAACCGAATACCGAGGCTTATGCCGCCTCCAAGGGCGGCCTTGTGGCATTGACGCATGCGCTGGCGATCAGCCTGGGGCCGGATGTGCGGGTGAACTGCATCAGCCCAGGATGGATTTTGACGAAAGGCCCGGAGCCGACCGAGGAGGAGCATGCGTTCCATCCCGCCGGCAGGGTCGGAGAACCCGAGGACGTCGCGGCTCTGGCGGCGTTTCTGGTTGGCCAGGACAGCCGGTTCATCACCGGATCGGAATTCATCATTGATGGCGGGGTGACCCGTAAGATGATCTATCCCGATTGACCCGCTTATCCACCGCGCGTCTCGGGGCGTTGCTGACGGCGCTCGCCATGCTGGTGTTCGGCGACGTGCCAGGCCCCTGGACAGTTCTGGGTGCTTGCATTGTCGTGCCAAGGGGCCTTTACGCCTGGACCCAGGATCGGAAAGAATCGTGACCATGCTGAATGAACCGGAACTCCTGTTCGAGCCGTTTCCCTCCGACGACCTGCGCCGCTTCGTCGAGGACAATGTCGCCACGTTCACCATGGCGATGACCGGGGCGCTGGATTATCAGCCCGTGGGGTATTTTCTCCGCCAGGAGCGCGGGGAATGGGTCGGCGGTTGCCTCGGTTACGTCTGGGCGAACTATCTCCATGTTCAATGGCTCTGGGTCGCGGCGTCGTTGCGCGGCCGCGGTCAGGGCTCGCGGATGTTACGCGCGGCGGAGCACATGGCGGTCGAAAACGGCGCGGCGAGGGCGACCCTCGACACGTTCAATCCCGCCGCAAAAGCGTTCTATCTGCGCCAGGGGTACGAGGTCTTCTCGCGGATGTTACGCGCGGCGGAGCACATGGCGGTCGAGAACGGCGCGGCGAGGGCGACCCTCGACACGTTCAATCCCGCCGCGAAGGCGTTCTATCTTCGTCAGGGGTACGAGGTCTTCGGCACGCTGGCGGATTACCCGCCGGGTTACAGCAAGTTCTTCCTCAGGAAGACGCTTTTTGGCCCAAATAGCGTTGCAGGGCCGTAACTTCGTCCGGCGCGAACCGCATCCCCAGTTTACTCCGTCGCCACAGCACATCCTGGGCCGTGCGCGCCCACTCGGTTCGCACCATCCAGTCCACCTCCCGCGCGGTCAGATCAGCGCCGAACACGGTTCCGAGGTCGGACCAGGATCGCGCATCGCCCAACAGAGCCGAGGCGCGCGTGCCGTAGGCGCGTGTCAGCCTGGTCGCTGTCGGCTCCGGCAGAAACGGATAACGCGCGATCAGATCGTCCCGCACCGCCGCGAACCCGTCCCAGGGGAAATCGCCACCGGGCAAATGTGCCGCCGCGGTCCATGCCGGCTTAAGGCCCGGAAACAACGGGGCCAGACGGTTCATCGCCGACTCGGCCAGGCGGCGGAACGTCGTGATCTTGCCGCCGAAGACGCTCAGCACCGGCGGCGTGCCGGTCAGTTCCAGGACGTAATCGCGCGTGGCCTCCTGAGCCGCGGTGGCACCGTCGTCACGTAACGGTCTCACCCCCGCGTAGGTCCACACGACGTCCGCCGGCGTGACCGGTTGGCGAAACCAGCCGCTGACCGCCTGGCACAGATAGGTGATTTCCTCAGGCGAGATCTCGACATGTGCCGGGTCGCCCGAGAAATCCTGATCCGTGGTGCCGATCAGAGTGAAATCATTCTGCCAGGGAATGGCGAAACAAATCCTGCCGTCCGGGTTCTGCAGAAAATAGCAGCGATCATGCCGGAACAACCGCTTTACGACGATGTGACTGCCTTTGACCATGCGCACCCTGGTCGGCGCGTGCTGTCCAACCACGTCGGACAGCACGCGCGACACCGATGGGCCCGCGGCATTCACCAGGACCCGGGCGCGTTCCTCGGCGCCGCCCGACAGGGTCAGTGTCCAGGAGTCGCCCTCCGGCCGCGCGGCCTCGCATCGCGTGCGCAGCCGGATCGAGGCGCCACGGTCGGCGGCGTCTCGCGCGGTCAGCACCACGAGGCGCGCGTCGTCAGCCCAACAGTCGGAGTATTCGAAGGCTCGGCGGAGGTCGGTCTGGAGCGGTTCGCCGGCCGGATCGTTCCGCAAATCCAGCACTCGGGTGGGCGGCAGCACGCGCCGTCCGCCGAGGTGATCGTAAATGAACAACCCGGCCCGCAGCATCCACCAGGGACGGCCGCCTGGGCGGTACGGCAGCACGAAACGCAGCGGCCAGATGATGTGAGGCGCTGCTCGCAGCAGCACTTCGCGTTCCGTCAGCGCTTCCCGCACCAGGCGGAATTCTCGAAACTCCAGATACCGCAGGCCGCCATGGATCAGTTTGGTGGAGGCGGAGGAGGTTCCGCTCGCCAGATCGGCTTGTTCGACCAGCAGCACCTCCAGGCCACGGCCAGCGGCGTCGCGCGCGATACCGGCACCGTTGATGCCACCGCCGATGATCGCGAGGTCGAAGACCGAACTCGTCATATTCTTGATGTCCCGCCACACCCACCGGGGGATTGTGATGCCGGTTCCAGCGAGGTGGGTCCGCCGGCCTGGGGTGTCATGTCTACTTTGCGCGTAGTGACATTTCCATCGGGGAGAAATCGTGACTTTTCAAACTGGCGCCGACACGTCGGTGTCGCACGGGACCGCGCCAAGACAAGATGGCGATTCAGGCGTCCCGCGCGAGTTCGTGGACGAGGACCATTTGCGTATTGCTCCCCGGACTCGCCTGACACCCTTTTGTGGCGAAAGGCACTTTGGGAAGGTGGTCGGCTACAAGATCGACGCTCACGTCGAATTGCATGACCTGCACAGGCTCATAACGAGCTTGACTGCCGGTAAACGCCGAAACGCCCGCGCCTGCTGCGTAATTCAAGAAAAGTGAGACAGAGAAAACTTACCGTTTTGATCTTCAACGTCCGAAGAAAATTCCGTTTTTCACCGGATTTATGCAGCGGTGTAGGTTCTGACATGTTCATGCCCGGCGCCCATCATCATCGAGGGTATCCACAGTTCGCGCGGCGTCTGGACCTGCATCCTCCAGGGGCGCAGCGGTAGGGCCTCAGCCCAGAGTTCCGTAACAAACCGCCTTATGCCGGTTTTCTGTTCCACTCAGCCGCACAGGCCGCGTCCGTCGCGGGATAGATTGCCGCTTGGTGAAAAAGGGTGTTTGAGTCTATACTCGACGCTACCCGGCGCATGTAAGCAAGACTCAGGCGTCGCGCTTCACGGGTTGGATGTTGTTCACTTGGTGCCACCGCAACTCTGCAGGCGGCAAGGCGGTTTACGCAGAATGCAGGAAAAAGCAGGTGAAATTCGAGGAGGCTAAAATCGATGGGTAACCGGCGACTCGGCAGGTTCATTGTCATTCTGCTGGCATCAATGAGCGTTGGAGGTGTTGCAGCTGCAAACCCAGTGCTCGTCAATGGCAGTTTTGAATCAGGTCTTACTGGCTGGACCTCGGTCGGCACCGTTCCGCCCTATAGGGGGCCCTTTGCTAATAACAACAGCGACCCCAATGCAATGCACGCCGGACCCGGCTTCGATGGTGTCTGGTGGCTTTTTCTGGGGGGCCGTGACGCATTTGGCTATATCGAGCAGACGATTACTGGTCTCGATAGCAACACGCCATACGCCGTCACTTTCCTTATTGCCTCCGAGGCGTCCATTGGCGACTCGCTCACCGTGTCCATGACCTCAGGCTCTTCCTCGCCGAGCCAGCTATTCACGGCTCCACCCTCGAGTCTCGGTGGCTGGGGTACTTGGGTTTCCAGGGAGTACGAGTTCGTGACTGGGTCATTGGCTACGCAGGCAACTCTCCGGTTCACGAGTGCACCCCTTGGCACCGGCGTGGACCATTTCGATATTGGTCTCGACAACGTTTCAATCCGTGTCGTTCCTGAACCTAGCAGTTCGGTGCTAGTGGCGACGAGCGTGCTCAGCCTCGGCCTAATCCGGTGGCGGCGGCTGGGCGGCTTGCTTCGAACGGCTTGGACGCCTGCCCGCCGTGTCCCATGTCGTCGTATGCAAAAATGAAGAAATTCGCAACAATATTAGATCGCTGAAAAGACAGGATTTTTTCGCTTCGGAAATCCGCTGCGTATTGGCCGCATGATTTACGGCTGTGCAAGGGTATCGACGGACGGTCAGTGAGTGGGCGCTCTGGTTGCCGCGTTGATGGCCGCCGGCGCCGGCAAGGTGTTCCGCGGTACCGCGAGCGCAGCCAGGACCGGCCGGGCGCGGTTGCGCCGTGTGCTCGACCAGCTCGACGCCGGCGGTGTGCTCATGGTGATGAGGGCCGACCGCCTGGCCCGATCTACCCGCGACCCACACAACACACTCGCTGTCATCGCTGAGGGCAAGGCCGGTTTCCGGTCGTCGGGCGCCAAACCGGCCAAACTGGTAGCTATAAAGCCCGGAACAGGGTACTATCGACCGTACCAATACCTGAGCCAGAGCAGTACCATGACCATCGAAATCTCACGCGACACCGAAACCCGGCTGGCCGACGAGGCCCGGCGGCGGGGCATTTCCGTGGATGCGCTGCTAAAGCAGTTCATCAATGAGCGTGCGGCGCTGACAAATCCGGCGCAATGTCAGCCTCAGCTGCCAGTCTGGCACCTGGGAAGCGTGGGCGCTCTGCATCGTCGTGATATCTACGACGATGTCCGTTGAGCCAGGAATCGCTGATACAAACGTTCTGGTCTACGCGTCAGGCGCCGACGCACCACAGCACGCGGAGGCACGCGCTTTGCTTGAAGCGGCGCGCGACGGCGTCGCCACCCTTTACGTGACGTCTCAGATACTCTGCGAGTTCTGATCCGTTGTGACCAATGCCCGGCGCGTATCGAAGCCGCGGTCTTCTGCTGAGGCAGTGGACGCGATCTCAGAGCTGCTCGCGTTTCTTCACGTGCTGCCGGTTCCGGCACATGCCGTGGAAGGGTGGATGAGTTTGTTGCGCCGTCGACCTGTAACCGGCGGCGATGTGTTCGATCTGCAGATCGTCGCGACGATGCAAGCGAACGATATCCAGGGAATTTATACGTTTAACACCGGCGACTTCGATGCGTTCACCGAGCTTTCAGTCCTGACACCGTAGTGCGCGCGGCCGTTTGACGGCGAACGATCACGCTGCATCTCCCGGCGCTACGTGCGTGACGACCATGTCGCCACCCACGTGGCCGCTTCGCCGCGCACATCATCTCCAACGCGGATTTTTCCTTCTTGTACGTATCCCGAATCTAACCCCGGTAGAGTCGAGCCCGAGAACGACAATGAGGCGCAATGGGCAGGTTCCGCGCGACGAGAATCACGGATGATCGTCAGGCGAGTCGATCACGGTGCCGGTATAGGGCTCGACATACACGAGGTGATCATGCACCTCTTTCACTCCCGGAACGTTTTCGGCGATCACGCAGATCGCGCGCCGCTCGTCCGGGTTGGTGATCGTGCCCCAGACATCGGCCACCCCGCTCGCCACGGTGACGTTCAGGGTCGTCATCGGCGCCCACGACGCGGCTTCCAAAGCGGCGAGGATGTCCGTGCGGATGGTGCGGTCGTCTTCCTGCGCCTGTGGCGGCTTTTTCTCCCGCTCATGGCTCAGCAACGCGCGCAGCAGATCGGAACGGGCGACGACACCGACCATATGGCCGCTCTCGGTCACCGCCACACGCTTGATGCGTTGCTTTTCCATCGTTTCGACCACGTCTTCCAATGGCGTGTTGGAGGATACGCCAATCACCTCTGGCGTCATGACGTCGCTGACCTTCCTGCCGTGCGCGCGGGTGAAATCCAGCGCCTGACGGCCGGGAGACACCAGCACGCGCAACCACCAGGGCCGATGCCTTTCGGTACCAAGCTCGTCACGCCGCAGCAGATCGCCCTCGGTCACGACGCCGACCAGCGTGCCTTTGGAATCGACCACGAACAGTCCCGAAATACCATGCCGCAGCATCAGATTCGCCGCTTGCTCCACGGTTTCATCCGGGGCGACCGACAGGACCTTACGGGTCATTACATCGGAAACAATCATCATACCCTCCTTCAGCCGCTCACCGTCAGCCCGCCGCGAATTTCGCCAGCAGGCGCACGTGAGACCGGATGCCATGGTGGAAGCAACGCTGCTCGAATTTCTCGTTCGGGCTGTGGATCTGATCGTCGTCCAGGCCGAACCCCATCAGCAGCGTATCGATCCCCAGAACGTTCTTCAGCGACACCACCACCGGAATGGATCCGCCGCAGCCGATCAGCATCGCCGGCTTGCCGTATTCCTCGGCCAGGGCCGCCTGCGCGGCGCGCACCCAGGGCGAGTCGGCGTTGACGTCGACCCCAGGCGAGCCGTGACCGCCCTCGAATTCCGCCGTGGCGCCGGCCGGGAGACGGTCCGCGACGAATTGTTTGAACTGTTCCACCACTTCGTCCGGGTCCTGGCCGGGCACGAGGCGGAAGGTGATCTTCGCCGAAGCCTCGGCCGCGATGACGGTCTTGGCCCCTTGCCCGGTGTAGCCGCCCCAGATACCGTTGATGTCCGCCGTGGGCCGCGCCCATAGGCGTTCCAGCGCCGAATACCCACGCTCGCCCACCGGGATGGACAGACCGATATCGCCGAGGAACGCGGCCTCACTGAACCCCAGCGAGTCCCACTGCGCGCGCCGCGCGTTGGTGATCGATTTCACTTTGTCGTAAAATCCGGGAAGCTGAATGCGGCCGTTCTCGTCCTGCAGATCGCCCAGTACACGCGTGATCACGTTGATCGGGTTGAGCGCGGAGCCGCCGTAAAGTCCCGAGTGCAGATCGCGCTTCGCCGCTTTCACCGTGAGTTGCACGTAGGTCATCCCGCGCAGGCTGGTGGTCAGTGCCGGTGTGTCGATATCCCACATGTTGGTGTCGCTGATCAGCGCGATGTCCGACGTCAGCTCAGCTTTGTTGGCTTTCAGGAACGGCTCCAGGTTGCGCGAGCCGACCTCTTCCTCGCCCTCGATCAGCACCGTGAGCTTCGCCGGGATGCCGCCACCAACTTCGTGCCAGGCCCGCAGCGCCTCCAGGAACATCGTCGTTTGGCCCTTGTCGTCCACCGCGCCGCGGGCGACGAAGCGCTTGCCGCGCGGGCCGTCCACCAGCTGCGGTTCAAACGGCGGACTGGTCCAAAGGTCCAGCGGATCGGGCGGCTGTACGTCGTAGTGGCCGTAAACCAGGACGTGCGGCCCTTTGTAGCCCGCCGGCCCGTCGAAATGCCCGAGCACCACCGAGTGACCAGCCGTGGGCCGGATTTCGGTCCGGAACCCCAGAGCGACCAGCCGATCATGCACCCACGCCGCGGCCCGCGCGCAATCTTCCCGATGCGCCTCCTGGGCGCTGATCGAGGGGATGCTCAGCAGTTCAAACAAGGCCTCCCGCGACTGGTCCAGCCGCGCGTCGGCGTGGCGCAGAACGGCATCGACGGTTTCCGGCGAAGGGACGGGCATCACGGTGTCTCCGGTCTTGGCAATCTGGGTCCCTTACAATGGCGGAAACGCCCAACGGGGGAAACGCCCCGGTCACACCACATGCCAAGGCAAGCGGTCGGCCGCATTGATCAGGATCATGCGCGAATGAGGTCGCCTCGGTTCGAAAATTGCGCGTAATATTATTGCGCGGTGTAAGGCTTGCGAACTTCGCCATTTCCCTGCCCGCGGCAGATTGGGTGGTGGAAAAGCCGGGGGAAAAGCGCCACCATTATGATAACCATAGGGAGTAGCGCCATGGACATGGCCGTCGACCAAAGCGCCGTCACACTGGCATCGCGCTTTGCCGACCGCGACCGGCCGGTCTTGTTGACCGGTATCCAGGCCTTGCTGCGCCTGCTGCTGGAGCAACAGCGTCTGGACCACGCCGCCGGATTGCATACGGCCGGCTTCGTCTCGGGCTACCGCGGCTCCCCGCTTGGCGGTCTGGACCGCGAGCTTTGGGCCCAGAAAAAGCTGATGGCCGCGCATGACATCCGCTTCGAGCCGGGCGTCAATGAGGATCTCGCCACCACCATGATCCTGGGCACCCAGGAACTGGACGCGTTCCCGGGCAAGAAATTCGATGGCGTGTTCGGTATGTGGTACGGCAAGGGGCCGGGTGTCGATCGCTCCGGCGACGCGTTCCATTGCGCCAACATGGCGGGCACGCATCCGCACGGCGGTGTGCTGGCGGTGTCGGGTGATGACCACGGCGCGCACTCGTCGACCTATCCGCATCAGACCGAATACGTGTTCCAGAACGTCTTCATGCCGGTATTGAACCCGGCCTCGGTGCAGGACGTGCTCGATCTGGGCCTCGCCGGTTGGGCTTTGTCGCGCTACTCGGGGCTGTGGGTGGCGATGAAGACCACGGCGGAAACCATGGAGCAGGCCGCGACCGCCATCGTGCACTCCGCGTCGCGGTTCGTGGCGCCGGATTTCGCGCTGCCGCCGCACGGGTTGAACCTCGACCACACGCTGCGTTTCCCGGCCGAGCGCGCCGAACTCGAACGCCGCATGATCGAGGAACGCATTCCCGCCGCCCTCGCATGGGCCCGCGCCAACCGGCTGGACCGGTTGATCAGCGGAACGGACGCCGCGCCGATCGGGCTGATTACTGTCGGCAAAGCGCACGAGGACACGCTACACGCGCTGAAGCGCATGGGGCTGGACCGCCACCCGCAACTGGCGATTTACAAGATCGGCATGACCTGGCCGCTGGAGACCGAGGGCCTGCGCCAGTTCGCCCGCGGCAAACGTTTCGTTCTCGTCATTGAAGAAAAACGCGGCTTCGTCGAGTCGCAGATCCGCGACGCGCTGTATCATTTGCCGGCCGACGAACGCCCGGAGATCAGCGGCAAGACCACCCCGCGCGGCGAGCCGCTGCTGTCCCCGTTGATGGAATTGTCCCCCGAGATCGTCGCTTCCGGCATGGCCCGCTTTCTGGGCTCGGCCGGGCTGAATTTGCCCGATCCGCCGGCGCCGCCGGTTATTGAACGGCCCGCGGCGTTGCTGAAACGCGTTCCCGCGTTCTGTGCCGGGTGCCCGCACGCGACCTCCACCAAACTGCCGGAGGGCAGTTTCGCGAGTGCCGGCATCGGCTGCCATTTCATGGCGCTGGACGACGGCGACCAGACGCGAACCTTCACCCATATGGGCGGCGAGGGCGCGCCATTCGTCGGCTTGTCCACCTTCACCGACGTCAAACATATGTTCGCCAATATCGGTGACGGAACGTATCAACATTCCGGCATCATGGCGATCCGCCAGGCCGCTGCTTCCGGCACGCGGATGACGTATAAACTGCTGTTCAACGATGCGGTGGCGATGACCGGCGGCCAGCCCGTCGAGGGCTCGCCGACCGTGCCGATGCTCGCCGCGCAGATCGCCGCCGAGGGCATCAAACGCATCGCCATCGTCGCCGATGAGGCCGAGCGGCTGCCGCCAAAGTCGGCGTTGCCTCCCAATGGGATGGCGCATGTGACCACGCATATTCGCGCCGACCTGGACGCGGTGCAGCGCTCGTTGCGCGATTACGAGGGGCCGTCGGTGCTGATCTACGACCAGGTGTGCGCCACCGAGAAACGCCGCCGCCGCAAGCGCGGTACGATGGCGGAGGCGACAAAGCATGTGATGATCAATGAGGCCGTGTGCGAGAATTGCGGCGATTGCTCAACGCAA
Source organism: uncultured Acetobacteraceae bacterium (assembly GCA_937902425.1). GTDB lineage: Bacteria > Pseudomonadota > Alphaproteobacteria > Acetobacterales > Acetobacteraceae > Rhodopila. The sequence goes on from CALFNB010000448.1 coordinate 12,701, forward strand.
TCCGGTTGTATCGCGATCGAACCGGTGGAGACACCGCTTGGCCGTAAGCGCCGGATCAATCAAAGCGCGTGCAACGTTGATTTGTCCTGTCTGAAAGGGTTTTGCCCCAGCTTCGTTACGCTGCCCGGACCGCCGGTCGCACCCGCCGCCGATACGACCTGGCAGGCTCGTGAGAGTGAACTGGCCGCCGCGTTGCCGGAACCGACGATCGCCGAACCGGATGTTTGGCGCGGCCTGTTCGCGGGGATTGGTGGCGGCGGTATCGTCACGGCGGGCGCCATCTTGGCGATGGCAGCGCATCTGGAAGGCCGCCACGTCAAGACGCTCGATTTCACGGGCCTGGCGCAAAAGAACGGCGCGGTCGTCGCGCATGTGCAAATCGCGACCGATCCGGACGCGCTGGATGTCGTGCGCATTCCGCTTGGAACCGCGAACCTGATGCTGGCCGCCGATTTGGCTGTCGGGTGCTCTTTGGGCGTGCTGGAGCGGAACGCGCGGGATGCCGTCGTGATCGGCAACCTTGACCTGGCGGCGACGGCCGAATTCAAACGCGACGCGCTGCTGTCGATCGATGCGCTGCTGCATCGTCGCACCATCGAGAAAGTGACCGACGCGACACGATCGATCTGGCTGCACGGCGTGCTGCTGGCCGAACGCCTGTTCGGCAACACGCAGGCGATGAACACGTTGCTTCTGGGCCTTGCCTGGCAGCGAGGCCTGGTTCCGGTCGGTGAAGCGGCGATCCTGCGCGCGATCGAATTGAACGGCGCCGCGGTCGGGCTTAACCAACGAGCGTTCCTGTGGGGCCGGATTTTGGCGGAGCGGCCTGAACTGGCCGCCGAGATTCTGGGGCACTCCGACGCGGTCCCGATGGAGCTTCCGGAATTGACCGAGGCGCGGGCCGCGGCTCTGGTGGACTATCAATCCGCTGCTTATGCCGCGCGTTACCGTGCGGTGATCGACGAGGTGCGGGCACGCGAGGTCGCGGTTGTTGGCCGCACCGGTGCGCTGACCCGCGCGGCCGCCGAGGGACTGTTCCGCCTGATGGCTTACAAGGACGAATATGAGGTGGCCCGGTTGCATGCTTCGGCGTCGTATGCTCCCGGTGCCGTGTTCCATATGTCGCCACCGTTGATCACTCGCATCGATCCGCGGACCGGCCGGCGGAACAAGGTCGCGCTTCCGGGGTGGTTGGCGTTGCCGCTGTTCCGGGCGCTGCGCCACGGCAAGACGGTCCGAGGCACCGCGCTCGATCTGTTCGGCTATCAGGCCGAGCGGAAGGCGGAACGCGCGCTGATCGAGCAGTACATCGCGGATTTACGCGGTGTGCTGATCACGTTGCGGCCGGAGACAATGGGAACGGCCGTCAGTCTGGCGTCGCTGCCTGAGATGATCCGGGGGTTCGGACCGGTGAAGGATCACGCGCGGGCCAAGGCTGAGGTCCGGCGACAGGAATTGCTCGCGGCACTGACGCATCCGGTAGCCGTCGCGATGGCCGCTGAGTGAGCCGGGCCATCGCCGGCTCGCCGTCGGGTACTGGGTCATGGCCCGGTTTAACGCCAGGTCGGGAGCGATGGATCGGCCAGGCCGTGACGGGTTCGTATCGTAGTGCGTCATCTCAAAGCGTGACCATGCCCATCCACCACATGAACCGGCCATTTGTTTCGATATCGTAGGATCGCACGAACGTAAGCGTGCCGTCGTCACCGATACGGAACAGCGTCAACCGCGGTGGGATTTCGGTGCCATTCGCCAACGGCAGCCCCATGATATGCGCGCACACCATCAGCCGGCCGGTCGGATCGATGTGAAATGTGCGGCAATGGATACCGTGTGTGTCCACGTGCTGGATTGGTGTCGGCTTGCCGCTGGCCTGATCGATGGCAAACGCCGTAATCGTGTTTTCTCCGCCGGCGAAGACCTTCTTGCCGTCTTGCTCCACGGTGCTGCTGGCCCGGTTCGCGACATAAACGAACCGCCCGTTTGGATGCACATGCACCGTGCCGACCAACTGATGACCGCGGATGTTATCCGGCTCCAGCAACGCGTTTTCCTGAAACGCCGGCGTGGCCGCCAGCCGGCCCGCGTCGTGGGTGAACATCGCGAGTGCATTCTGCCGCTGCAGCGACACGTAAATCCACGGTTTCGTGGGGTGAAAATCCAAATGGCGCGGCCCAATGGCGCGGCCCAAATCCAAACCCGCCGTTGGGAGCGATCGAAACCTCGTCGCGCAGCACGCCGTTATCATAGCGGAACACTTTCAGGGCACCCGGATCCTCCGGCTTGCCGCTGGCGGCGTCATGGCCGCGGGCAACGAGAATGACATGCCGGTTGTCCGGCATCGCCAGCACCTGATGCGGGAAAATGCCGGGATCGGTGTCCGGCGGTTGCGCGACCTCCGCCCCGAGGGTCGCGTCGGCGTTGATCCGATAAACTCTGGCACTGGGCGGATTGTTGAACGCCACCAGCACATGCTCCGACGGAATATCGGTCGACATATGGATCGGCCGGTGCGGCAACGGAATCGGCGCACCATGCGCACCGAGCGCACCCGATGCGGCATCGATCCGAAAGGAACTCACATGATGGTTGGCGCCGGCCGCGCCCATTCCGGAGGCACTGTCACTGCTGGCGGCATAGAGAAACCGGCGGGATGCATGCGGCCAGACATATTGCACGTTCGCCGGCACGCTGACGGTCTCTCGCCGTGTCAACGTCGCGGCGGCGACGTCGATATCGAAGTGGATCAGGTCGGCACCCACGCTCGCATAAAGCATGGTGTTGTTGTTGGGCATGATACGTTCTCCCGGTTCAGGCTGATAGCGCGTAGGTCCCGGTTGCGTGCGCTACCAGCCGTGTTGTTGTTTCCTCGGTGATCCGCACCTCCGCGGTGAACAGCCGCCGTCCCGCCCGAAGCGGTGAGGCCGTCGCGAGCAGAGGCAGGGTCATCGCCGGCCGAAGGAAATTGATCGTCAGATCCACCGTTACCGCCGCCGGGTCTCGCCGCGCCGCCAGGATCAGTGCGTAAATCGCGACATCCGCCAGAGCGAACTGCACCGGTCCCGCGATACCGCCGCCGGAACGGGTCACATGTTCCCCATGCCCAAGCCGCACGCGGCCTCGCACCTCGCTCGCTTCCAGCACCGTGATGTTGAACAGGGACGCCAACGGCAAGCTGGTCGCGATGTGGTCGTGTATTTGTTCCAAGGTCCATGCTTCCGGCGTCACGGCGAATCCTCACTTGCGCCGATCCAACGTACCGGGCCACCGTCGACACCGCAACCAGGGAGAACGGAACGCGCATGACGTTCAAAGTGCGGGTCGGGCCGGCGCAGATCGCCATTCATCACACCGTGACGGTGCTGGTGACGGAGCCTAATGGCGAAATGCCGTGGCCCTCGGATCGGGGACTCTATCTGCTGGATACACGGCTGATCAGCGCCTGGTCGGTGCAGGCCAATGGCGAGAGCTGGGATCTGCTGAACGGCGGTGCCGTGCGTCACGATACGGCGCGGATCTACCTGACCAACCGGGAATTCCTGACCGAGGACGGCACCATCCCGCGCCGCACGCTGTCCTTTGTCCTGTCACGCCGCGTCGATGGCGGGTTGCATGAAGACCTCGACATCACCAATCATGGCCGCACCGCCATCCGGTTCAATCTGGAAGTGCTGGTTCGGTCCGATTTCGCCGACGTATTCGACGTGAAGGCGAAACGAAATATTCGGCGAGGTCATATCAGTTCCAGTTGGTCGGACGGCCAAACTCTCACCACCGCGTACCGTAACGAAGACTTCGTGCGAGCCGTGACCATTACCGTGCAACCGCCGGAACTGAACGTGGTCTACGCGAATGGACGCCTGAGCTTCGAAGTCAAACTCAATCCAGGTGAGTGAAAGTTGGCACGCCTGTCTGCTTTACACATTCACCGCCGGCGACAAGACGTTTCCGGCGCCGGACGGGCACGCCAGCGGCCAGGTCCTCGCGGAGAACCAGCGTGATGCCGTCGTGAACATCCGCACCAGCAACGAAGAATTCTACCGGATGTATCGCCAATCGGTCGACGACATGGGCGCGTTGCGTCTACCGGTGGAAGGCGCGCACGGCGAGGTCTTCGTGGCAGCCGCCGGTCTCCCGTGGTTCGTGGCACCGTTCGGCCGTGACAGTCTGATTTCTTCATTGCAAAACATTATGATCTCGCCGGAATTCGCCAGAGGCGCACTGGATGTACTGGGTCATTGGCAGGCGACGACACGGGATCCTTGGCGCGAGGCTGAGCCTGGCAAAATCATGCATGAACTGCGTTACGGAGAATTGGCGCATTTCCACCTGATTCGGCACACACCCTTTTACGGAACGGCGGATGCGACCCCGCTTTATCTGATCACGCTGCACGCGGCCTGGAAGGCCACCGGAGATCGCGCTCTGCTGGAAACTTATCTGCCAAACGCTGAAGCCGCGCTGCGCTGGATCGATGAGGAAGGCGACCGCGACGGCGACATGTTCCAGGAATACCAGAAGCGTACCGAAGACGGCTACGAAAACATGGACTGGAAGGATTCCGGCGACTCCATGACCTGGCCCGACGGAACGCTGGTACAAGGGCCCAAGGCGGTGTGCGAACTGCAAGGCTACGTCTATGACGCATGGCGGCGCATGGCCGAAGTGTTCGACGCCCTGAACCAGCCCGGCCGCGCCGCCGGATTGCGGGAAAAAGCCGCCGCCCTGTTCAGGAAGTTCAACGAAGTCTTCTGGATCGAAGATCTCGGCTTTTACGCCTACCTCCTGGATGGCGACAAGCGGCTGGTGCCGACCATCGCCTCCAATACTGGGCATTTGTTATGGTCCGGCATTGTCCCACCGGATCGCGCGGCGCGCGTCGTGGCTCGTTTGATGGCGCCGGAAATGAATACCGGCTGGGGCATCCGCACGCTTTCCAGCCGGCATGGTGCCTATAATCCATACTCCTATCAGAACGGATCCGTATGGCCGCACGACAACAGTCTTATCGCGCTCGGTTTCAAACGCTACGGTTTCGCCGCTGACGCCGCCACTATCGCCCGCGGCATCAGCGAGGCGGCGAGCCATTTCGAATCCAGCCAACTACCCGAGCTTTACGCCGCATCGGCCGCTCCGAATCGCCCTTTCCCGTTCAATACCTCGGTGCCAACGTTCCCCAGGCATGGGCTGCCAGTTCGACGTTCGCGCTGCTGCAGGCCATGCTTGGGATCGAGCAGGACGCACCAAATCACCGGCTCTGGATCGATCCCGCGCTGCCACCGTGGCTGCCGGACATCACGATGCTCAACATCCCGCTTGGGGTGGAGCATTTCTCGTTGCGGTTCGCCCGTGACGGCGATCACACCAGCTGTGAGGTCCTGAATGGCGATCCAGCGGTCGTGCAACGCCGGCCATTCATGAATTGGCCGGACCATCCTTAAATTCCGGCACCTTGAAATAAACCCAGATCAAATTGGCCAGCAGCAGAGCGGCGGTCACCGCGAACACAAAGCGAATGCCAAGCCCAGCGGCGATGAAGCCGCCGGAGAGAGGGCCAAGCGAGTTGCCCATGAAGGTCGCTGACGCGGTCATGCCGTACACTGTCCCGCGGCTTTCTCGCGATACGCCGCGGCCAATCAAGGCGTTCGCGGTGGGCAGGATGCCGCCGATGAACAAGCCAACGGCGAACCGCTCCGCGACGAACAGCCAGTAACTATTGACGAAGACCTGCGGTATGCTGGTCAACGTCGCGCCGAGCAGGCAAATCAGCAGGACACGGCGATAGCCGATCACGTCGCTGCGATTGCCGAGAAACGGCGCGGAGATCAAATTCGCCAGGCCGGTGATGGAGAACGCGATGCCAGCCAATGTCGCGATTTGTGGCGGTGAGCCGATCAATTCTTGCACGAACAATGTCACCATCGGCTGCACGGTGCGCACACTGAATTGTGCCATGAACAGCACGAAGAACAGCGCCATCAGGCTCGCCGATCCCAGCAACAGACTTAACCCCGACAGCAACGATCGCGACTTCGGTCCGTCTTTTGGCGGCGTGAAATTTTCCTGTACCACGAACCACACCAGACCAAGACCGGCGAACGTGACAGCCGAGGTGATGTAGAACGGGATGCGATAACTGCCGGTGGCGTCAGCGAGGATGCCGCCAAGCACGGGTCCGACCAACGAGCCGACCATTTGGCCGGAACTCAGCCAGCCAAGCGCATAGCCCAGTCGGCGTTCGGGGGCCTGGCTGGCGACGAGGGCGATGGCGGAGGTGGAAAATCCGGCGAACATCCCCATCAGGGCGCGCGCGGCGAAGAACTGCCAGACGTTGGTGGACAGCCCCATGACCGCGGTGAACACGGCGATCGCGCAACTGGAACGCAACAGTGACAATTTTCGACCGTGCCGATCCGCGATCCGGCCCCACACCGGTGACGCGAACGCCGCGACGAAGGAGGTCGCACCGGTGATCGCGCCGCTCCAGATATCCACGCCCTGGACCGTCGTCACGCCTAAGCCAGGTAACATCAGCGGGACGATCGGGCTGAGGAAACTGAATGATCCGGTCATCAGAAACTGAATGCCAACCATGGCCCACAGTGTCCGGCGCCATCCGGACGCGTCCGGGACGATGATGGTGTTCGAATCGCTCATGTCCTCGCATGGTAGCGGATCGCTCGTGGCTGGAAAGGTTTGACAGGCTGGGATGGCTTTGAAACAGTCCATCCCAGCAGGAAAAGGGTGGAGATCATGAGCGCGACCATCGAACCTATCCCTCGAACGGGACCTCGGCCGGACGAGACGCGGTCGTTGCCGGAGATCGGTGGCATCGAGATTTCCGGTGTCGACTTATCCGAGAACTTGTCACGAGAGCGGAAGGACTGGTTGATGCGCACCTTCCGCGCGCATCCCGTCATCGTGTTCCGCGATCAGCACCTGTCGAAGGAGCGGCAATACGAGTTCACTCTGACGTTCGGTGAGATCGAAGGGCTGCATGTCAATCGACTGGTCGACGCGGTGAAGTACACGCCGGTCCATACGGTGTCCAATATTGGCTCTGACGGAAAGCCGTCCGCACCGACGCGCGAACGCGGCAACTATTATTGGCACAGCGATAAGTCGTATCACGACGTGCCATCTCTGCTGACCATGCTGCACGGCGTGGAAATTCCGTCGCGCGGCGGTGAAACACAATTCGCCAACACCGCGATGGCTTACGCGGCGCTGGACGAGGCGACGAAGCAACGAATCAGCGGCCTGCGTGCCGTCCACAGTTGGGAACGCAGCCGGATTCAAGCCCGCGGCCTGCTCGCCACCGAGGAACAGAAACGCGAGCGGCCGCCGGTCGATCATCCGATCGCGCGCACGCATCCCGATACGGGTGCGAAAGTACTTTATCTGGGCAATCACGCGTCCCATGTGCTCGGCTGGCCGGAGGAGGAAGGCCGTGCGCTGCTGCGCTGGCTCGAGGCTTTCGCGACGCAACCAGCGTTTGTTTATTCGCACCGTTGGCGGCCGGGAGATTTGGTGCTGTGGGATAACCGGTGCACGATACACCGCGCGTTGCCGCACGAGGACATGGACAAAGAGCGGCGCGTGCTGCATCGAACCGTGGTGAAGGGCACGGTGCCGTACTAAGCCATGCACATTGTCATTCCCGATGAATACCAGGACG
>CALFNB010000449.1 GCA_937902425.1 uncultured Acetobacteraceae bacterium
TCGCCCGCCGTGTTCAGCTTTTGGCATGAGCATTTGCCGTTGATGCCGGCGCTGGCGATGTTGGCCCGGCGTTCACCCGCTTATCGCCCGGCGCCGATCCATACCCTGGTCAGCAAGCACCGCGACGGACAGGTCATCGGCGCGGTGGTCCGCCAGTTCGGGATCGAGCCGGTGCTCGGATCGTCGTCGCGTGGCGGGGCCACCGGGTTGCGTCAGTTGCTGCACCTGCTGCTGCGCGGCGCCATGATCGGCATTACCCCGGACGGGCCGCGCGGGCCGCGGCGTCAGGCGGCGAAAGGAGTGGCGCAGTTGGCGGCGTTGGCGGGCGTGCCGATTCTGCCCTGCGCCGCGCGAACCTCGCGACGCATCGTTCTGAATACCTGGGACCATATGGCGCTCCCGCTGCCGTTCGGCCGGGGAGTGGTGGTATGCGGGCCGGCTATCGCGGTCCCGCGCGACGGCTGGCGGGAGGCGTTGCCGGCGATCACCGCGGCGATGAACCAGGCGGCGGACCGGGCGGATCAGCTCTGCGCGAGCGGTTGATGGCGGACTCGGTTCTCGCACCCTTGTGGGCCGGTGCCACGACCCTCGCCTCACCCGCGTTACGGGTCATGCTGCGGTACCGCGCCTCACGCGGGAAGGAGATCGCCGCTCGCCTGGCGGAACGACGCGGCATCGACCCAGTACCCAGACCGGACGGCCAATTGGTATGGCTGCACGCCGCGAGCGTCGGAGAAACCGTATCGCTGCTGCCGGTGCTCGCCGCATTGGCTGAGCTGGCTGAGGATACCACGATGCTGGTGACCACCGGCACGGTCACGTCGGCCAGTCTGCTCGAGCAGCGCCTGTCCGCGATGGGACTGACCGCCCGCGTCACGCACCGGTTCGCTCCGTTGGATGTGCCCGCCTGGGTGAGGCGGTTTCTCGATCACTGGCGCCCCGACGCGGCCTGCTTCGTGGAAAGCGAGCTGTGGCCCAACACCCTGCGCGCCTGCCGCGCCCGTGCGATCCCGGCGATGCTGATCAACGCCCGCATGTCCTCACGCTCCCACGCCGCCTGGTCTCGTTTTCCCTGGGCCGCCCATGCCGTGTTGCGAGGGTTCGCTCGCATCCACGCCCGCGGTGAAGAGGACGCCACACGTTTGCGTGCGCTCGGCGCCGAGCGGGTCGAAGTGATGGGCGATCTGAAACTCGCCGCACCCGCGTTGCCCGCCGATCCCGCGGTGCTGCGAGAGATGACCGAGCGTCTGGCCGGCCGGCCGGTATTCCTCGCCGCGAGTACTCACCCTGGCGAGGAACAGCTCATCCAGATCGTCCATAACGCGCTGCGGTCAGACCATCCTGGGCTGTTGACCATCATCGCCCCGCGCCATCCCGAACGCGGCGCCGAACTCGCCGAGGCGCTGCATGCCCCCAGCCGTCAATGTGGGCGACCGCCGCCTGATGGAGGGTTGTGGATCGCTGACACGCTGGGGGAGTTGGGGCTGTGGTATCGGCTCAGTCAGGTCGCGTTCATCGGTCGCAGCCTGATCCCACCCGGGGGTGGGCAGAACCCGCTGGAACCGGCCCGCCTCGGGCCAGCGATCGCCACCGGACCGCATACCGACAACTTTACCGAGCACGTCGCTTTGCTGCGTGCCGCTGACGCTCTGGAGGTGACCCACGACGTGCCGGCACTCACCCGGTTCGCCGGCGCGATGCTGGCTGATCCGGAAGCGAGGCGGCGGATGGGCGAACGCGCGAAGGCAGCGGTCACGGCGCCGGCAACGTTGCCGCATGACACTGCACGAGCGCTGCTGGAGTTGATGCGTCGTGAGTGAACGGATGAACGGGTGCGGGATGATATTTCGTTTCGAAAACAACCAGGTTCCAGCGGTGTCGATCGAATCGATTTTCGTCACCTTCGAGGCTGCCGTCAGAACCGCGAAATTTCAATTCAGAGGAACAGAGGTACAGACGAACCGAGAGACGGGACCGGCGTTGTTCCGTGCCTTACGTGGTCGGACGAGCGTCAGTTGGCGTGCGGGCATGTACGCAAGCCAGCCGCGGTGGATCTCGGTCCCTTTGTGCCTCTGTTCCTCCCAGGTTGATCCTCACTTTCGCGCAATTTGCCCCGGCCGTTCGATTGACACACCGGCAGCCGCCGGCGTCGTTGGTCTGGTGTTCGGGCCAGCCCAGTACCCGGGTTACGAGCGTTTCCAGGATGCTTCGAATTGGTATTTATATACGTGCTTGACCTACGCGTCATTTCGGGCTACAAGTCTTTCATCAGCCGAGAGAAGTGCCATGCCAGTCTTCAACACCCTACTTGAACTGACCACCGCGATCCCGGACGAAGATGCAGCCGTCGCGCATTTCACGGCAATCCGCTGGAAAAGTGGCGCTTTCTGCCCATATTGCCAAGGCAGCAAGATTTACACCTTCAAGGATCGTCGGACCCACAAGTGCGCTTCTTGCGGCAAACGGTTCTCAATTAAGGTTGGCACGATCTTCGAAGGCACGAAACTTCCGATCCGGACCTGGTTGATGGCAATTTGGATGATCACGTCTCACAAGAAGGGCATCGCGAGCACCACCCTCTCGCGCGACCTCGGTATTACCCAAAAATCCGCATGGTTTGTGCTGCATCGGTTGCGCGAAGCGGCGGAGACCGGAAGTTTCAACGCCCCTTTGGTTGGCACAGTTGAGGTTGACGAAACCTTCATTGGCGGCAAAAGTAAGAATAAGCACGCGAACAAGCGCATTCCTGGGCGTGGAACGGTAGGCAAAGAGGTAGTGGTTGGCGCAGTCTCTCGCGGGGGGGATGTTGTGGCGCGGGTGACCAGGAATACCGACGCCAAAACGCTACAGGGCTTTGTTCGCGAGAACGTGTCGAAGAAAGTTAATCTTTTGGCCACTGACGAATTTCGTGCTTATACCGGATTGGCTGGAGAATACCCACACGCATTCGTGCGGCACAGTGCTGGCGAGTATGTCGCAGGCAACGTCCACACTCAGACAATCGAGGGGTATTGGTCACAACTGAAACGCCAGATATATGGCGTTCATCATTTCGTCAGCCGCAAGCATCTTTCTCGGTACGTGGCGGAGAATAGCTGGCGGTATAATCGGCGCAGTATGGCCGAAGGATCGCGGGCCGATGATCTGATCGCGAATTCTGATGGTCGCCTTACCTATAAGGCGTTAATCGCATGACAGAGAAACGCAAGCACAACCCTCCACTCAAACTGGACATACCGTTCGATGAGGCGGTAGGTCGCTTTCTTCAAACTGATCCGAAAGAGTTGGCAGATGCCTTCGAACGAAACAAAGAACTCTCTGACGAAATCGGACAAAGCGTCGACGAGCGGCGCACCAGACTCCGAGCCGCAACCCGAGGACCAAGAAAGAAATTCAGTCTATGATTTTTTGTACCACGATGTTCGGCGGATCGGATCATTCTTAGCGCAATTTGAGACGTACGGCGTCCTTCAAAACGTAAAAGCGGGCGAGGCGGCAGGACGCGCTACAGCAATCAAGACGGCGGCCTCCGCAGGCGGCGGAATCCCTATGGTTGCACAAGGGCAAGCTACCCTTGATCGCACAACGACAAAAGACGAGCGGGATACAGCAGAGCGAACCTACGACCCGTTGTGGACGAACGCTTTGTCATTTCTTGATTTTTTAACGGAGCGAGGCTTGTTGGGGCGCAATTTATCTAATGCGCACATTGGTCAATTTGTTGTTGTCTCAGGATCATTGTCTATTTCAGACATGTCGATTTTACGATTACTCTGGGACGTTCCATCCATCCAAAAACTTATCGCTCAAGGGATGGCACCGTCTACGGCAGGGATGACCAGCAAACAACGCAGCGCGGCAAAATATCAAAGCAACCCTGAACTAGACACTCTAAAGACGATGCTGGATGTCGTGAGGGTTCTTCCTCACGGAACATTTGCAACAATAACGGAGCAATCTGGCACAATGACGTGGGGCACTCTGCGCAACGAGTTTCTTGTAACGCCATCGGCAGACTTAATGCTCAGCCATGGAGCAAGCATCGCTGGAACATGGAGCGCTGTCGGCATCTTGGACGCGAGGCCAGATTCAGGGGTGGACGCCCAAGAGTCGCCAGCGAGCGTGAACGCGACATATCAAATCATCCGGGGGCTAGGCCCAGTTGCGAGAACGCTGCTTGGAAGGCCGTCCGGTTCCTATGGGGTGACGCCGCTACTGATATTTCGAGAGATTCCCGCGTAGGTCAAACATATATATAAATGCCTTCGAATTCCCCTGAGCGTCCGCCATCACCATGAAAGCCCCCGCCTTTTGGACGCGGAACGGCTTGCCGGCGCGAATGCTGTCACCGTTATCGTGTATCGGCACCGCGATCACCGCTCACCGCATGGCACACGCTGGCTGGCGGGCACCTGTGCCGGTGATCTGTTGTGGCAACGCCTCGGTTGGGGGCGCGGGCAAGACGACACTCGCCCTGGATCTGGCGCACCGGCTGACCGCGCGCGGCGTCGCGGTGCATGTCTTGCTCCGAGGCTATCGCGGCTCCGCTCAAGGCCCACGCCGCGTCTTACGAGGCGACACGGCGGCGGTCACCGGTGACGAAGCCCTGCTGCTGGCGGAGGCCGCTCCCACCTGGACCGGCGCCGATCGCGCCGCGAGCGCCCGAGTCGCCATCGCGGCCGGCGCCGAGCTCCTGCTGATGGATGACGGGCTGCAAAATCCATCGTTGGAAAAAACCATGTCCTTGCTGGTGGTGGATGGCTCAACCGGGTTCGGCAATGGCCGCGTGCTGCCAGCGGGACCGCTGCGGGAGCCGGTTGCATCAGCCGCATCGCGCTGCCGGGCGGCGGTACTGATCGGGCCGGACACCAGCGGTGCACTGGCGCGACTGCCTCCGGAATTGCCCGTGCTGCGTGCCGGCCTGGCGCAAGGCGACGAAATCGCATCGCTGACTCGAACTTGCCCGTGCTGCGCGCTGGCCTGGTGCAAGGCGATGAGGTCGCATCGCTGACAGGCCGGCGCGTCCTGGCCTTCGCCGGCATCGGCTTTCCGGCCAGGTTCTTCACCGCGCTGGAACAGGCGGGCGTTGTGCTCGTGGGCCGCGAGGCGTTCGCTGATCATCAAGCCTTCACGCCCGATGAACTCGCCCAACTGGAGGCGAAGGCAAACGCACTCGACGCGATTTTGGTCACGACACCGAAGGACGCGGTGCGCCTGCCCACGGGGATGAACCCGCGCGTGGTGAACGTCCGACTCGTGTGGGAAGCCGAGCCGGCGATTGACGCGCTGCTCGACGAACTCATGTCCGGACGATCCTTCACTCCACCTCCCCGAGACGACCGGTCCGTGGCATGAATGGTTCCTGATGGGAGTTCGCCCGGATGGTTCGATTCGAATCCGTCAGTTTGAGTTATCGCGGCGGCGGTGCGCGCGGCGTCGCGCTGGATGTGCTGCGCGATGTCAATTTCGACCTCGCCGAGGGCTCGTTTCGCTGGCTGTTGGGCGCCTCCGGTTCCGGCAAGACGACTCTGCTGCGCCTGATGAACATGTCGCTGCGTCCGACCCGCGGGGAGGTCATCGTCCTCGGCGCCCCCACCAGTTCAATACGGCGCAACGTCATGCCGCGGTTGCGCCGGCAGATCGGCGTCATCTTCCAGGATTTCCGGCTGCTGCCGCACCTGTCGGCATTTGACAATGTCGCCCTGCCGCTGCGGCTTGGCGGGCGGCCGGAAGGCCAGGTGCGCGCCGATGTCATGGAGATGCTGCGCTGGATGGGATTGACCGGGAAGCTGATATCGCTGCCGGAAGACCTGTCCGGCGGCGAGCGGCAACGAGTCGCGATCGCCCGGGCCGTGATCAGCCGTCCCCGGCTGCTGCTGGCCGATGAGCCGACCGCCGGCCTCGACACCACCCACTCGGAGCGCGTGATTCACCTGCTGCGCGAGTTGCACCGGCTCGGCTCGACGGTGATCATAGCGACGCACAACGAGGCACAGGTGGATCGCCATCCGGGGCCCGCCCTGCTGCTGTCCCAGGGATCCTTGGTGGAAGTCGGGTGAGAATGCGGATCCCCTCGCTCCGGCCGGCACGGTTCGATGAGCTTGGTTTGCGGCGGGCCCTGGCCGACCGCATGGTGCCGTTTCTGGTTGGCGCCATGGCCTTTCTGGCCGCGCTCGCTGTCGCCGGATGGATGGGCGCGGCGATGCTGAGCGGGCATTGGGAGGGTGGCGCCGGTGCGACTCTCACGGTGCAAGTGCCCATGGCGGGGGAACCGGCCATGTCGGGGTCGGGTACCCGTCTGACCGCGGTGAAGGCACTGCTGGTGGCGGCACCTGGCGTCGAGTCCGCGAAAACCCTGACGGACGAGCAGCTCAACGCCTTGCTGCGCCCTTGGCTTGGCGCCGACATGAAGGATCTGGCGGTGCCGGTTCCCTCGGTGATCGCCGTGCATCTGACAGGTGAGTCGAAGAATTTGGCCGGGCTGGCGGATCAGTTGGCCCAGAGTGCCCCGGGAACGATCGTGGAAGATCACGCCGCATGGGCGGGACGGCTCGGCACGCTGGCGCGTAGTCTGCAGCTGTGCTCCGGGCTGGTGCTGCTGATCGTGACACTGGTGACGGCGGCGGTGATCGCGGTGGCGACGCGTTCGGGGCTCGCGGCGCGGCGGGAGGCGATTCTGATCGTCTATCAGCTTGGCGCGACGGACGATTATATCGCGCGGCGCTTCGCCACGCGCGCCGCCGCGTTGGCGTCTGTCGGTGGTGTGTTTGGCGGACTGTTCGCGCTCCCGGTGGTATTCACCCTGGCGACTCTGGCGGCTCCGCTCGCCGGGCGGGGGGTGCCGGCCCCGACGGTGCCGGCCACCTTCGCGTTTTTGCCGCTGCCGCTTTGGCTGCTGCCGATGATCTTACCAGCGGCGGCCGCGGTCATCGGCTACCTCACAACGCAGATCACGATGCGCCAATGGCTTCGTCGCTTGCCTTGACCGAGCCCGCGGCCAGAAAAATAAAAAGCTGGCATTTGCTCCGGCTGCTGGTCGCCGGCGCGGCGGCAGCGGCGGCCGCCTGGGTTGGGGGCTTTGTCTGGTTCCTTTATTCCGCCTCACGCGAGGTTCCGCCGCCGCCGCACGTTGACGCCATCGTCGTCCTGACCGGCGGGCCGGATCGGGTGGAGGTCGCGTTGCGGCTCCTCGCCAGTACGCCATCGTCGTCCTGACCGGCGGCCCGGATCGGGTGGAGGTCGCGTTGCGGCTCCTCGCCAGTGGCGCGGCGGACCGGCTTCTCGTGTCTGGAGCGGGAGAGAAAACCGATCTCGCGGACCTCGCCCATTTCGCCGGGATCGATCCGGCGCCGCTGGAACAGCAGGTAACTCTGGGTCACTCCGCGCACTCCACGCGCGGCAACGCGATCGAGACCGCTTCCTGGGCGCGTGATAACCAGGTCGGGTCCTTGCTGGTGGTAACCAGTTGGTTCCACGTCCCGCGCGCGTTTGTCGAATTGCGGCGCGCCATGCCAACAGTCACAACTCACCCGTACCCGGTCGGACGTCCTGGCATCGAGGAGTTGACCCAGGCTGGCGGAGCGCGGCGGTTGATTGGCGAGTATCATAAATATCTGGCGGCGCTGGCCGGGCTCACCGCCTCGCCGTTCGTGCTGGCCACCTGGGGAACGGTATCCAGCAGATGACGATTCCTCGGTCCGTGTTGTTCAACCTGTTCTTCTTCGTCAGCACCTTCGTTCTCACCGTGCCCGCCGCGCTCCTGAGCCTCGTGGCTCCTGGGCGGATCATCGGTTTCGCGAGATTCTGGGCCAGAACTCAGATCAGTGCCGCGCGTATCATCTGCGGTATTCGGCTCCAGGTCTCCGGTTGGGAGAATCTGCCGCCCGCGCCGGTGTTGATCGCCTCCCGCCATGAGTCCACATTCGACGTCCTGGTCTGGATCGCCTTGTTGCCGGCGGCATGTTTCGTCGTGAAGCGGGAACTGGCCCAAATTCCGCTGTTTGGACGATGTATCCGTGCAGCGGGAATGATCGTTGTCGACCGCGAGGCTGGAGGCGCCGCGATACGGACGCTGCTGCGTGGCGGCGACAAGGCGAAGGCCGAGGGCCGGCATATCGTCATATTCCCGGAGGGAACTCGCGTCGATCCCGATCAGCATCCGCCGTTACAGCCTGGCGTGGCGGCTCTGGCCTCCCGGACCGGACTTCCCGTGGTGCCGGTGATGACCGATTCGGGAAGGTTTTGGGGACGCAGAGCCTTTCGTAAACGGCCGGGTACCATCAGGATCGTAATCCAGCCGCCACTGATCGTGAAAACCGGGCGCGAAGCCCTCCTGGACGCTTTGCGGGCCGCATTCGATGCCAGCAAACTTGTGGATAACTCTGTGGGAGATAATGAAATTCATTTCCATCCCTGAAATTCCGGCGGGGACAATTCTTTGAAAAACCGTCCACAATCGCGCGGGTCACGGGCCCGTTCCGGCTGGGGATGGCCTGCCGCCCATATGGCGTCCCGGGGCGTGGTTTGCCGGGCAACGGGAACTGTCCGCCATGTTTCGGGACCTGAAAACCGCCGGTGCGATTGGGCTGCCAGCCCCATTGCTGCTACGTGGACATTTGTCCGGGCGGCGTGAGGCGAGATGCGGCACAAACGATGGATTGCCCTGGCCGTATTGCCGGCATTGTTGCTCGCGGGAGATTTTTTCTATTGGCGTCTGGCTGTCAGCCAACTCCGTGACGCCTTCGAAACATGGACGCGCCGAGCCGAGGTGACGGGTTGGGACATTCGGCATGGCGCGGTTACCGAGGGGGGCTGGCCGAACGCGGCGACACTGCGGGTGGAACACCTGACAGTGAGGACCGCCAGCATCTTTGGGCACGGTGCCTTGAGCTTTGGGTCCCTGCGTCTCGACAGCATGGCCTGGGGCAGCGACGCGATACTGCTCAGTACCGGTTTGGCCCGGCCGGATGCGCTGGAGGTTACCCCGGTCGGCGTTAATACACTCCGGCTTGGTGATGGTCAGCCGATGCCGGTCTCGGCCAGCCATATGCGTCTTCGGCTGACCCTGCGACCAAACGGGTCGCTCCGGGCGGTGGACCTCGACGCCGTCACTCTGGCCGCCGAATTCCCCGGGCCGGGAAAGGTCAGCGTGGGACATCTGAGTGGACATGCCGATTTGAAGGCCACAGCGGGCAGGGATCAGCCGGTCGCGACGTTTTCGGTTTCGGCGCGGCCCGTGGTCCTGCCTGACACCATGAACCGGGGACCTGGGAACCGGGGACCTGGCACCGAGATCAGTGAGTTCGCGCTGGAGGGCGTGTTGAACGGCCCGATGCCGTCAGGCGGCTTCATGGGGGGGCAAGGCCTTACCACCCAGGCGATGTCCTGGCGCGACGAGGGTGGATCATTGGAGTTGCACCGGCTTGCCATCGCTTGGGGTCAGGCGCGGCTGGACGCGACCGCCACGCTGGCCCTGGACGAGGAGCTGCAGCCAATGGGCGCGGGAACCGGCAAAATCGTTGGTTACGAAGCGGCACTGGATGCACTGGCGGCCAACAACGTGTTGACCCGCTCGGCGACGAAGGCGGCGAAGGCAGTTCTGTCATTACTCGCCACCACGCCCTCCGATGGTGAGCCGGCGCAGGTCGAAGTTCCGTTGACGTTGCAGTTTCGTACCTTGTCGGTGCGCCAGGTGCCGCTGGTTCGGCTGCCGGAATTCGACTGGCCGGAACATCAGAGCGCGTTCTGATCGGATCGAGGCATTTATCGTCATGGACCGGCTGGTCCGGGCCATGACGAACAGGGGGATGCAAACCGATCGGAAACCGCTCTAATCCGCCGGTGCCGGAGTCTTGTCGCGATACAAACACCAGGCGGCCGCGACGCAGCGCCAGCATTCCGGCTTGCGTGCCTTGCACACATAACGTCCGTGCAAGATCAGCCAGTGATGCGCGTGACGGAGCAATTCGGGTGGGATGCGCTTGACCAGCCCATCCTCGACCGCGCGAGGCGTGGAGCCCGGAGCGATACCGGTCCGGTTGCCAAGTCGGAATATGTGCGTGTCGACCGCCATGGTATCTTGTTCAAACGCGACGTTCAGCACCACGTTCGCGGTTTTGCGTCCGACGCCGGGCAGCGCCTCCAGTGCTTCGCGGTCCCGCGGTACCTCGCCGCCGTGATTGGCCAGTAACTGGCGCGACAGCTCCACGACATTGCGCGCCTTCGCCTGCCACAATCCAATCGAGCGAATGTGTCGCGCGACGCCGTCCACGCCAAGCCGCACCATGGCCTCCGGCGTAGGAGCTTCGGCGAACAACGTGCGTGTGACGCGATTGACCGACACGTCGGTGGCCTGCGCGGACAGCACGACGGCGACCAACAAGGTAAACGGCGTCGCGTAATCGAGTTCGCTTTTCGGCTCCGGATTCGCGGCCGCGATTGCCTCGATGAAGCCGCGCACCACCGCGCGGGTCATTTGCTTTGGTTTGCCGGGCGTCTTGCCGGGCGTCTTACCGTGGGGTTCAGTGGAAACCAAAGAATCCCTCCGCTTCGCGAATGGGCCGGGCGATGCGCAGCTTCGCCAGGTCGGGTACCGGCCGTACCGTGCGCACATCGCCCATGAGCAACGTTTCCAGCGCATGCGCCACACCCAGTACCAGAGCATCCCCGCCGCGCGGCCCAACGATCTGCAGCCCGAATGGCATCCCGTTCCGATCAAGCCCGACCGGCAACGACACCGCCGGATGGCCGGGCAACGTCACCGCATAAGCGAGAGCCAACCAATGGAAATAAGTTCGAGTCGGTTTCCCATCGATCTCCGCCGGGTAAAGTTCGCGCCATGAGCGAGGGCTGACGGTGATCGACGGCGTCAGAATCACGTCGTGATGTTGAAAGAACTCCTGCCAGCGCCGGTAAACCCGCGTTTGAAGGGTCAAGGCGCGCGCCACGTCGGTAGCGGTGTAGCGCTGACCCTCGGCGACATTTGCCCGGACGTTGGGACCGACGTCGCCTGGTCGATCGCGCACCTTGTCGGCGTGCGCGGACAGAAACGCCAGCGATCGAAGCACCTCGAACGACTCGTCGGTTCCAGAACAATCCGGGGACGCATCCTCGGTATGCGCGAATACATGCCGGAACAGGCCACACTTGTCCGCGAAGACCTCGGCGACGTGGCGCTCGGTGGGGGCGAAGCCGAAATCCGGCGTCAGCGCGACGCGCAGCCGCGCCAGATCGATCGCCGGGGGCGGGTAAAATTGAGCTGCCTCGCGCGTCGATCCGCCGTGCACCGAATACGCCAACGGATCGCGCACGTCATCAGACGCGATGGCGCCAAGCAGCAAACAAGTATCCGCGACGGTCCGCGCCATGGGACCGAGAACGGGAAGATTGGACCAACCCAGGGGCCGCCTATCCGATGGCACGAGGCCAGGCGACGGCCGGAAGCCGACGATGCCGCAAAACGCCGCCGGGTTGCGCAGCGAGCCACCCGTGTCGGAGCCTGTGCAGATCGGCACCATTCCGGTCGCCAACGCCACCGCCGATCCTCCGGACGACCCCGCGCAAGACTTTTCAGGATCGAACGGATTACCGGTCGCGCCATAGACGACATTCCGCGTGTTGGCGCCGGCGCCGAACTCAGGCGTGTTGGTCTTGCCGATCACGATCGCACCCGCGTGGCGCGCGGCCGCGACAATGCGTTCGTCCTCGGTTGGCACGAAATCTTTACTGATAGGGCTGCCATACGTGGTGACGAGTCCGGCCGTGTCCTCGAGATCCTTAATGCCGATCGGCAACCCATGCAGTGCGGCCAGTTCTTCGCCGCGTGCCACCGCTTCGTCGGCCCGCTTCGCCGCCGCTCTCGCGCGATCGAAATCCCGGGCGGGAATCGCGTTGACAGCGTGATCAACGGTTTCGATTCGATCGATGCAACTCGCGAGCAATTCCGACGGCGCCAGGCGTTTGGTACCAATCAGACGGCGCGCCTCGACCGCCGTGAGATCGCAAGGTTCTGTCATCGGTGACGCTCCCGCCGCTGTTGGTGTCATTGGCGTAATGCGGCTCAGACCGGATGCCAAGATGGCGCCGATGGGACCCAGGACCGGACCCATGTTTCCGGGGACGCGCGCACGTATAAGATGGCGCCGATGGGACCCAGGACCGGACCCATGTTGCCGGGGACGCGCGCACGTATAAACTCGCGGCATGAGGCCCGCGCCCGCACTTCCACCCCACCGAACGACGCCTGCCGCGCATCGCGCGCCGTGGGATGCACGAACGGCATCAACGCGCCGGCCCCCGTGCCGAACGATGGTGCGTTCCGGATGAAGCATCCCGCCTCACCGCCGGACGCACCTCGGTTCGACGTCCTGATCAATCCGCCCGACCTGACCCCATGGTTGGCGGGCGACCAGCACATTCCCGGCGTCATCACCCGCGAATCCGGTCATCCTGGGCCGCACGTGGTACTGCTATCATTAATGCACGGCAACGAATTCGCCGGCGCGATCGTACTCGACCGATTGCTGCGCGACGGTCTGATGCCGGTGCGCGGCAGGCTCAGCTTCGGGTTCGTCAATCTCGCCGCGTTCGAGCGGTTCGATCCGCGGACCCCTACCTTGTCCCGCTTCATCGACGAGGACATCAACCGGTTGTGGGAAGAGCCAATCCTGGCCAGCCCACGGCATTCCGTCGAACTCGACCGCGCGCGAGAAATTCGACCGTTGATCGACCGCGCGGACGTGATCCTGGATCTGCATTCGATGCTCTGGCCGTCTGACCCCCTGATCCTGTGCGGGTCGACCGAACGAGGGCGGGCGCTTGCCCATGCGTTGGGCTGGCCGCCGATCGTGGTCTCCGATTCGGGCCACGCGAACGGACCGCGGATGATCGATTACGTCCGGTTCACCGGAACAGCGGCAGCCGCGGTCCTGGTGGAGGCCGGCCAGCACTGGCGCCCCGAAACCGTGGACACGACCATGGCGAGCGTTTCCGGGTTGCTGTGGCATTTGGGCCTCGTGGACGCCACGTCGAACCTGGCGCCGCCTCCCCCATCAGGGCCGGGACGGTTCGCCGTCGTGACCGATGTCGTGACCGCCCGAACCAGTTCGTTTTCGTTCGTGCGGGCGTGGTACGGGGGAGACGTGGTTCCGAGCCGAAATACCGTGATCGCGGTGGACGGAATGACGGAGATCAAGACGCCGTATGACGATTGCCTGCTGGTCATGCCCAGTCTGCGTCCTGGAAGGGGACATACGGCGGTGCGTCTGGCGAAATTCATGAGTTGATCACGGCCGAGCCGCGGCGGTTCAGTCCGCCGCGGCCGGCAGGCTGATCCGCCTCGCCTCGCGGACATAGGCCCGCACCATGTCGCCGAATTGCACGAAGATGCGGCGCGATACCGAGTCGACGGTCCAATCGTATTCCGGATGCCATTGCACGCCGACCGCGAATCCGTGCACCGGTCCGGTTTGAGTGGCGACGACCCGCACTGCCTCGATCGTGCCGTCCGGCGCCACGCCCTCGGCCACCAGGCCCGGGGCAAGGCGGTCGATCCCTTGGTTGTGCAGCGAGTTCACCGCGATCTCGGTCGTTCCCGCCAGCTTATGCAGCCAACCGTTCGGAGTGATCCGGATACTGTGCGACTTGCCCTGGCGCACCTTTGACGAGGGCTGCATCGGCGTCGAATGATCGATCCGGTCCGGCAGATCCTGCAGCCGCTGATGCAGCGACCCGCCCAGAGCGACGTTGAGTTCCTGGAAGCCTCGGCATATCGCGAGCAGCGGAACGCCGCGTGCCACCGCCGCGCGGATCAGCGGCAATGTGATGCCGTCGCGATTTGGGTCCTCGTGCGTGCCTTCGGCATGCGGCGGACCATCGTAAAGCGTCGGCTGCACGTTGGAGCGGCTGCCGGTCAGGATGATGCCATCCAACCGATCCAGCAGTGTTTCGATATCGGCGGTCGGGCCATTGGCCGGCAGCAGGACCGGAACGCCACCCACGACAAGGTCGGTTGCCCTCACGTAGGTATCGGAAGCGGCGTGGTTCGGCATACCGAAGACGCCGAATTGCTTGGTGCAGCAGCTAATGCCAACGAGAGGCTTCATGGCCGACGGGATCCCATTGGCGGGATTATTCCCGATTTTCATGGCAAAATGAAGACGAATTTGTCGCGGAGCACAACATAACGGCCATGCGGGCCGCCCCAGCGGCGTCCTCAGTCAACCACGCGCCGATTATGTTACGCCAGATTGAGCGGCTATCCGCCGCCGGCCGGCCCAGAGGACTGGTTGCGATAATCGAACAGCTTCGCGTCGACGTTCGCCCCCACCTCCATGTTGGTGAATGTGACCCGCGTCTGCTTGCCTTGCTGGTCCAGCACGATCCACTGCCTCAACGTCAGCGGATTATCCGCGAAAATCAACGTCAGCGTCCCCTCTCCGGGGCTCGCCGAGCGGACGAGGCTGACCTGAAGCTGGCCCGGCAGGCGGACGAATTTGGTCACCGCCACGTCACCGGACAAGGAGGTGTGGTCACCCAGCAGAATGCCAAGCGGCGTACGGCTCAACGGAATATTCGTGGTCTGACCGAGTTGGGCGTCCTGGAAGAACAAAATTCCGTAATTGGCGATCAGCAGAAACGGCGACGGCGGGTCATATTGAAACCGCATCTTGCCGGGACGCTGCATCAGCGCGATGCCCTCGCTGACCTCGCCATTCGGCGCGGTTTGCAGAAAGCGTGCCTTCAGGCTGCGGACACCGTTGAGATACGCCTCGATCCTCGAGAGATCGGCACGGTCCTGGTTGGACATCTGGGCTGCCGCGCCTCGGGATAAGACTCCGAAGCTGGCGAAGGAAAACCCTGCGATCAGGGCGGCGCGACGATCGATCATGGCGGTGATTTGGTCCCTGGCCGCCGCTGTTGCAACCGGCAATTCGGGAACGGTTGTTAATCCATTGTTCAGGGAATTCAGGCAGACTGCCGGTTTCGGATTTCGCCGTGAGGTCTCCCATGGTTACCCCTCTTACACTCCAGGACGTCGAACGGCTGCTTGCCGAACCGTCACCCGATCTGCGGGCGGCGCTGGCGGACAAGGTCGCCGCGAACCTCACGGGTCCCAGCCTCACGCCCGGCGAAGCCGCGCTGGCGCAGGATATCGTGCGCATCCTCGCGCGCGATGTGGAGGCAAAGGTCCGCGCCTCCATCTCGCGCGGACTACGCCACTCACCGCACTTGCCTCACGACGTAGCCCAGAGGTTGGGTCACGATATCGATATGGTCGCGTTGCCGCTGCTGGCCGACTCACTGGTCCTGACCGACGAGGATCTGGTGGAACTGGTTGGTCGCGGGTCGCCCCGTAAGCACGAGGCAATCGCGCGCCGGCCAAACCTGACCGAAGCCGTATCTGATGCCCTGATCACCCACGCCGAGGAGCCGGCGGTCGCGGTGCTGATGGAGAACCAAACCGCCGCGATCGGTGAGCATAGCCTCAATCACGCGGTTACTCGGTTCCCGGACAGCGCCAGGGTGACGCGGGCGATGGTCATGCGCCCAACCTTGCCAATCACGGTCTCGGAACGGCTTGTCGCTCTCGTGTCGAACGAACTCCAGCGGCATCTGGTGAAGGCGCACGCCCTGTCGCCGAGTGTTGCCTCGGACATCGTGCTGCGCTCCAGGGAGCATGCCATCATTCGCCTGAGCATGGGGTCGTCGGAGGAAGAACTGACCGGCATGGTCAACCAGATGCATCACAGCGGCAGGCTGACCCCAACGCTGATGCTGCGTGCACTGTGCACCGGCGACATCGCGTTCTTTGAGGCGGCGATGGCGGTCAAAGGCGACGTGCCGATCGGCAACGCACAGATCCTGATCCATGAATCCAGTCGGCGCGGGCTGGCGGGACTGTACCGGAAGGCTGGCATGCCGGAAAACCTGTTCGAGGCCATTTGCGCCGCCATCGACGTGGTGGACGAGACCGGCTTCGATGGAGACGAACGCGATCTTGAGCGGTTCCGCGCACGGGTGATCACCCGTGTGCTGACAGTGACGGAGTCCATCGGTTCCGCGGACGCCGACTATCTGATCGACAAACTGGGCGATGTCCTGGTGTCCGCGCCTGGGTGAAGGATCAGTCCACCCGATCCGCTCCCGCGAGACACGTCCTCGCGAGCGCCTCCACGCCCTGGGCCGCGATGCTGTTCGGATGACGCTGCAACAGTGACGTCTGGCGCCGGATCGCATCCCGAACCTTCAGGTCATGGCGGATCACCCCGGCGAGCGGCGGCTCGCGATGCAGAAACGCCAGGCAAGCCCGCCGCAATGTCGCATAGGTCTGCTGGCCGGCGGCAGCGGACTGCGCCTGGTTGACGACGATTCGCGCGTCCCCGTCCGGTTGGTCGGACGTGTGCAACTTCAGCAGGGCATAGGCGTCGGTCAGGCTGGTCGGCTCATCGGTCGCCACGACCAGCAGCAGGTCGGCCGCGGCGGCGATTTGACGCACGGTCCGGTCGACGCCGGCGCTGAGATCCAGTAGAACAATGTCATACAAGGTCGTTTCCGCGCGCAATCGTGTCAGCAGCAATGCCAGGTTCTCCGCCGACAAATCGGACAGAACGCCCGATCCGGACCGGCCGGCCAGCACATCCAGACCAATGATGTCGTGCCGCGTGATCGCGCCAGCCACGTTCGTCCGTCCCGAGATCACCGAACCGATATCGAGTCGCGGAGTGAGACCGAGCTGCACGTCCACATTGGCGAGACCAAGGTCGGCGTCGAACAACAGGACACGCTGGCCCGCCCGCGTGAGGGCATGTGACAGGGTGATCGCCAACCAGGTCTTCCCCACCCCTCCCTTACCCGAAGCGATCGCGATGAACCGCGGACGGTCAACTGGCATGGAGTGTTCCTTTGGAGCGGCGTAGCCTCTCGGCCAGGAGCGAGGGGGTGAACGAAACCAGACCGTCCGCCGCTCCAGGTCCGATCCCAGCCTCCGTTAATGGCAAATGGGACGCCGCGGCCGCCGCGATCACGCCGCCCAGACGGTGAGCGAGATCCAGACGGGTGGCGATCAAACAGGTGGCACCACATTCAGCATAGGCGACGGCAAGCTCGGCTGCTTCAGCGGGATCGAGCCCAGCGGGCAGCACCAAAGCGAGATGCGCGCCGGCGGTCGCGACGAGGCCGCGCAGCTCCTCCGCCTGGCTGGACTCGCGTGGATCCGCGCCGGCGGTATCGATCAGCACGGGCGCCCCCTCCGAACGTTGCATCAATGCACGAGCGAGGCTGACCGGATGGCTTGCGACCAGCAGCGGCACGCCGAGCAGGCGGGTGAACGCGGCCAGTTGCTCAGTCGCACCGGCCCGCTTGCCGTCGGTGGTGATCACCAATGGTGCCGCTCCCGCCATGACCAGACGTGTCGCGAGGCGAACGGTCGTCAGGGTTTTCCCCGCGCCGGGTGAGCCGGTCAGCATCACCGGCGGCTCGTTCGGGTCGAGCGGGATTGCTCCGAATGCCAGCGTGTCGGCAATCGCCGTCTCCAGATCGCCGTGCGCCAGCGCCGCATGAAGGTCGCGAGGAACCCCGTGCCACGCCAGTGCCGCGAGGCGACCGGCCTCCGGCATGGCCGCGATTTCGCCGGGTTCCGCCAGGACCGGCTCCGCATCCGGTTCCAGCGCGGCGGTGATCTCGATGCCACCAGGAACTTTCCGCGTGTTCAGGATCAGAGCATCCGCCCCCATGTCCGCGCGCACCTGGGCCATGGCGTCGGCCATGCCAGCGGCGCGGAATAGCTTGAGACGCATACTGAGACCCGTGTCACGGTGAGGTGTCCGAACACATGGCCGCGTTCGGACAGCGCGCGGATGATGCCGGGGAGGTGTTGATTAATCGTTGATTTCGATCAGGTTTTTGGGCTGCTCGGCAACCGCGTGTGATCCGGCCCAGATGTCGTGAGGCTCGACGCGGGGTCGAGCATTCAGGCGGGGAACAGATCCCTTATTTGGTGCCATGGAGTGGCGCGAGAACGCCGGCCCTCGCGAGCCACGGCCGGCCAGCCGACAGCTTTGTGTCGCCAGCCCCTGCTGTGTCGCCAGTCCCCGCGAGGAAATTCCGGTGTGTTCAGTCAGCCGCCTCCGCCTCGTCTTCCTCGGTCGGCGCGACCATCAGCGCATTGGCGACAATGCCCGACTGCTCACGCACCTTGGCCTCGATGGCGTCTGCGACATCGGGGTGATCCCGCAGGAATTGCTTGGCATTTTCTCGACCCTGGCCGACCCGTTGGCTTGAATAGCTGAACCAGGAGCCGGATTTCTCCACCACGCCGGCCTTGATGCCGAGATCGACCAGTTCCCCGGTGCGGCTGATACCTTCACCATACATGATGTCAAACTCAACCTGCCGGAATGGCGGCGCCATCTTGTTCTTCACCACCTTGACGCGGGTTTGATTGCCGACAACCTCATCCCGTTCCTTGATCTGACCGGTACGGCGGATCTCCAGCCGAACCGAGGCGTAGAATTTTAATGCATTGCCCCCGGTCGTGGTCTCCGGGTTACCGAACATCACGCCGATCTTCATGCGGATCTGATTGAGGAAGACCAGGATGGTTCTGCTCTTGGAGACGCTGCCGGTGATCTTGCGCAGTGCCTGACTCATGAGCCGCGCGTGCAGTCCCATGTGGCTGTCGCCCATTTCCCCTTCCAACTCGGCGCGCGGCACCAAAGCCGCGACACTGTCCACCACCAGCACATCGATGGCTCCCGAGCGGATCAGAGTGTCGGCGATTTCCAGCGCCTGTTCGCCGGCATCGGGCTGGCTGATCAGCAGGTTGTCCAGATCGACCCCGAGTTTGCGCGCGTAAGTGGGGTCCATCGCGTGCTCGGCGTCGATGAAGGCACAAACACCGCCACGCTTCTGTGCCTCGGCGATGACATGCAGCGCCAGCGTCGTCTTGCCGGAGCTTTCCGGTCCGTAGATCTCAATGATCCGGCCCCTCGGCAGGCCACCAATGCCAAGCGCGAGATCCAGCCCCAGTGAGCCGGTCGGCACGACGTCGACCTGCTGACCATCGGGGCGGGCACCCATCCGCATGATCGAGCCCTTGCCGAAAGCCCGTTCAATCTGAGCGACGGCGGCGTCGAGAGCTTTTGACTTTTCCATGAACGGCGGCTTCCTGATCCGGGTTGACGGCATAGAGTGTAACGCAGCCCTCTAATACACGTATTGCGTGTATTAGAGAAGAGTTAATCGCGTTCGGACAGGCCATTTCTCGATTCGCCGCCCGCGACGAGGGTTTGTTTATCATATGTTCTTATCGATTCCCACCATCGCCCCGCGATTTTTACGAAACGATCGCCGCCGAACGGGGAGACCGCGTGGTATCAGGCGCGGGGGGTAACCGAAGCGGCGACTTTCGCTTCAATACTGTCCCAGATCGCCGTCTCGATATGCACGCCGTCGAACCGCGCGATTTCCTGCAAGCCGGTCGGCGATGTCACGTTGATCTCGGTGAGATAGTCGCCGATCACGTCGATCCCGACGAAGATCATGCCTTGCTCCCGCAGCGTGGGCCCGATCGCCGCGCAAATTTCCTGGTCCCGCGCGGTCAGCGGAGACTTCTCCGGCCGTCCCCCGACATGCATGTTGGATCGAGCCTCACCCTCGGCCGGCACCCGGTTCACCGCGCCCAACGGCTTCCCGTCCACCAGGATGATGCGTTTGTCGCCCCGCCGCACCGCGGCTTCATAACGTTGCAGCATCAACGGCTCCCGCGAGCGGGCGAAGTGCATCTCCAGCAGCGAGGCGAGGTTTTCATCATCCGGTTTGATCCGAAACACGCCGGCGCCGCCATTGCCGAACAGCGGCTTGACGATGATGTCCTTGTACTCCGCGCGAAACGCTCGAATCGCCTCAAGGTCCCAGGTGACCAAAGTGGGCGGCATCAGATCGGGAAAATGCGTCACCAGCAGTTTTTCCGGTGCATTGCGGACCGCGACCGGATCGTTGACCACGAGCGTACCAGGTTGAATATGCTCCAGCAGGTGCGTCGCGGTGATGTAAGCCATGTCGAACGGCGGATCCTGCCGCATCAGCACGACATCCATGGAGCCAAGGTCCAACTCGGCCATGTCTCCGAACTTAAAGTGGGCGCCGAGCCGGCGCTCCACGGTCACCGGGCGCGCGCGGGCGAACAGGCGCTCCGCACGCCTGCCGCCATGGGGTTTGGATACGCCTTCGCGCAAGGACATGTGGCGCACTTCGTAATGCCACATTGAGTGGCCGCGCGCCTGCGCCTCCAGCATCAAAGCGAAGCTGGAATCGCCGTCGATGTTGATGGACTCCATCGGGTCCATCTGGATCGCAACCTTGAGCGCCCGCGCCATGTTCCTGTCCTCTTCCGGTCGTCCCGTGATCC
>CALFNB010000450.1 GCA_937902425.1 uncultured Acetobacteraceae bacterium
ACGTCCCGGACCGGCCCCAGACGTGCGAGTCGCGCCTTCAATTCGGAGCTTCTCGACATCGAGTTGAACCTTTGCCCAATTGATCAATTCTCGCAGAACCCTCGGGCCGAGCGTGTTGCGGCCGCTACCTGAGGATGTGTAGCCGACGCAGCACCGCGGTCCGGCCAATGAATTCCACGTCCGTCAGTACCTGAACGACCGCGACCCCATTGGTCAGCGT
The DNA here is from genome assembly GCA_937902425.1 of uncultured Acetobacteraceae bacterium. Taxonomy (GTDB): domain Bacteria; phylum Pseudomonadota; class Alphaproteobacteria; order Acetobacterales; family Acetobacteraceae; genus Rhodopila. The sequence continues at coordinate 221 of CALFNB010000450.1, forward strand.
CACCAAAACCGTATCAGTGCCGCCGAAATCGAATTCTAGCGTACGCCACACGACTGCTGTCCTTTCTGGTGGCGAGAGGAGCAGCGGGCGGCGTGCCAGCGACCAATCGCGAGGGAAAACAGCCAGCGGCGCCAGCGCTATCGTCTATACGTGATTCATGTATAGTAGTCAACCGTCCTGTTTCAGATTCCTGTTTCAGATGCAGCACCAGGTCGCCGGCCACTCCAACAGCTTCAGTCTTCGGTCAGCCCACGGCACCGCAGAGCCAGCACTCGCTCTGTCACATGCGCCCCCGTCGAACGCGATTGTGGCGCCTTAACGACTTCCGGCACGGTGGCGCGTTCCCATCAACGCGCGCCCGCGACCGCAACCACACGCCGCGGCGCCACCGGTGCCGCCGGGATCGCACCAAGGTCCACCGCCGGCATCGCGATGTTGATTTCTTTCAGCACCGCGTTGGCCAGTTCGTTGTACCGCGTAAAGCTCCGCCGCAATCGCGCGCGCCAGACCGGGATGCCGCCGTTGGCGTGCAGCTCGTACACCGACTCGCGTCCGTCGAGCGAGGAACCGACGTGATCCCACGCCATCTGCAACAACGCCGACCGTTGCAGTGCCGAATATCCGCCGCCGCCGAACGATTGTTCCAATCCCGGCCCTACTTCGGCGGAAGCGAGATCGGTGTCGGACGGCGCCACGATCATCGACGACCCCGGCAGGATGCGTAACGTTTCCGTCAGCCGCTGGCGCGCGTTCAGCATGGCGATGCTGCCAACCGAAGTATGGACGTGGTTGGGATAGCAATAGCCTTCCGGCGTGAAGCTCGGGTCCAGTTCGGCGGCGGTGATGCAGGTGCGCACCGTCTGCACGTCGGTGATCATATCGACCAGCATCTCGACCGTGGGGGTTTGTTGCACCAGCCCCATCGCGTCGGTCAGCGCGAGGCCAAGGCCCAGTGCGAAATCGCCTTTTGAAAGCCAGCAATACAACTGGTGCCAGAACAGCCAGCGCGCGATCGGATCGACATTGGCGTCAGTGAAGAACAACCGGTTGTTCGGAATGAACACGTTGTCGAGCCACATCTGACCGTCCAGTTCGTCATTGCGCGCCGACAACGCGGAGACGAACGGATTGGCGTCACGCACGGAAACTTTCCGGCATAGCACCGTCACGCCGGGCGCGTTGATCGGCACCACGCAGGTGACGCGGTGGCCGTTGTATTCGCAGGCGGAGTTGGCGCCGATATAGACGTCCTCGGCGTAGGCCGGGCTGGTGAACATGCCGACCTTGCCGCTCAGGAACAGGCCCTCCGGCGTTTCCTTGACGACACGCAGAGCGTTCCGCTCATTGGGGTCGGCGCGCATGCGGTAGCCGATGGTCGCCTGGCCGGAGGAAAACGTCAGAAAGCGCCCGGTTTCGGCGATCGATTTGCGGTACTCGGTGGCGTTCTCGATCTGCGCCGGAAACTTTCCGTAAGCGCGCATGGTCGTTTCGATACCCAACGCGATCAAATGGCCGTACGCCGGCGTGTGGGTGACGTTGCCGGCGTTGATGAACGTGGTGGCGGAGTAACAGCGTCCCAACTGCCGCAGGTCGGCGGCGGAGCGCGGCAGGATAGCCCAGACCGGCGTGCCCGTGTCGGTGACCAGGGTCTCGCGCCAGGCGGGATCGAAGTGGCGGTCGTACCAGGTGACGTACTCCTCGACCATCGCGCTGGTCGCCGGATGGGTAACGACGTCCTCGACCAGGCCGCCGTTCATCACCCACACCCGGCGGCCGTCGCGCAGGGATGTCCGGTAGTCCGAGCCTGTCCGCATCGTCTTCTCCCAGTGTCGTCGGGTTGGCTGGAACCTGTTTAGACCGGTGGGTCCGCCAGGGGAAACCGAGCACGACCACGCGGGACCGGGCTGCCAGGCCGCTTTGTTTCACGCCATGATCGGCAACGTCCGGTTACGAGGAGGCACCGCCATGACCGACGACCCGCTCGCATTTCTGTCCGCCACCGACCTGGCGGCCGCTATCCACGCGCGGCGTCTCTCCCCGGTGGAGGTAATGCGCGCCACGCTCGACCGGATCAGCCACGCGCAGCCGATATTGAACGCGTTCATCACCATCGCCGCGGACACCGCGATGGCACAGGCGCGCAAGGCCGAAGCCGCACTGATGCGCGGTGACGCCGTCGGTCCGCTGCACGGCGTGCCGGTCGCGGTGAAGGACCTGGTGCCGACCGCGGGCATCCGCACGACCTGGGGTTCGTTGATCTTCAAAGACCATGTCCCCGACGCCGACGCGGTCGTGGTGGCGCGACTGAAGCAGGCCGGCGCGATCATCGTCGGCAAGACCACGACCCCAGAGTTCGGTCAGCAATGCCTGACCGAGGCGCCGCTGTTCGGTCGCACTCGCAACGCCTGGCGAGGCGACCGCACCTCGGGTGGCAGTTCCGGCGGCTCCGCGGTGGCCGTGGCGGCGGGTTTGGTGCCGCTGGCGGTGGCGACGGATGGTGGCGGTTCGACCCGCATTCCCGCCGCGTGCAACGGCGTCGTCGGCTTCAAGCAAGGTCTGGGCGTGGTGCCGCAAGAATACGCACAGGATGGCTTCGGCAATATTTCTTACATTACCCCAATGACCCGCACGGTCGCGGATACCGCCCTGATGCTGAGCGTCATGGCCGGAGCGGACCCGCGCGATCCACTGTCCACCGGCCGGCCGGCGTGGGATTTCATCGGCGCCGCCGCACCGGTCGGAGACCTGGCCGGAACACGTGTCGCGTGGCGTCCGCGTCTGGGCAATACCGCCGTCGCGGCCTCGGTATTATCCGCCTGCGAAGCCTCCATTGCTGTCCTGACCAGCCTGGGCGCGACGGTGTCGGAACTGACCACGCCGTTCGAAAATCCGGAATCGGTGTGGTTCGTCAACAATGGTTCCTATCGGCGGGCGCAATTCGGTCATCACCTGGAGCAGCACCGCGCCATCATGTGCCCAACCTTCGTCCGCCAGATGGACCGCGTCGCGTCCTATAGCGCCGCCGAGCTGTACGAGGCGATTTTCGCCCGCACCCGGCTGTATCGCCAGGTGCAGGCGTGGTTCGACATCGCCGACATCGTCGCCATGCCGACCCTGTCGCGGCCCGCACTGCGGATCGATCAGGACTTCTTCGGCCCGATCGAGATCGACAACCAGAGCGTCGAGAACATCCGCGCCGCCTGGTATCCCTACACCATGCCGTTCAACCTGACCGGCAATCCGGCGATCAGCCTGCCGTGCGGCTTCGACGCCGCCGGCATGCCGCTGGCGATCCAGTTGATCGCGCGGCCCGGCGAGGACGAACGGCTGCTGCGGGCGGCGGCGCTGTTCGAGCATGCCCAACCCTGGACCGGCCGTGTCCCGGTGATTTGACCGCTGCGATCGATGCATCTCATCGAAAGAATTCATCATCCCGCCAACTTCTATTTACCCGGCAGTTGGACTAGGTTGCGTTCGTTGGCCAGCGAGACACAAGGCACGGGCTGACAGCCCGGGCCTGCGATCCTGCTGGTCCAGCCCCACGAACCTTGAAAGGAAGAGACATGGCGGCGCTCAAGGGAACCAAAACTGAAGACAATCTGAAGGCCGCGTTCGCCGGCGAATCGCAGGCCAACAGGCGTTATTTGTATTTCGCGCAGAAGGCCGACGTCGAAGGTTACAACGACGTGGCGGCCGTGTTCCGCTCCACCGCGGAAGGTGAGACCGGGCACGCGCACGGACATCTCGAGTATCTGGAAGAGTCGGGCGATCCGGCCACCGGTCTGCCGATCGGACCGACCGGAAAGAACCTCGCGGCGGCGGTCGCCGGTGAGACGCATGAATATACTGATATGTATCCTGGCATGGCCCGTACGGCTCGCGAGGAAGGCTTCGAGGAAATCGCCGACTGGTTCGAGACCCTGGCGAAGGCCGAGCGTTCCCACGCCGGCCGTTTTTCCAAGGCTCTCAACGAACTGGGCTGATCGCCTTGGGAACCTGATACGCGGCGGCCGGTTTCGCCGCGTTCATCAGGTGCCCGCGACCAAACGTGCCTGTGCCGCGTTTCTCTGACGCGGTACAGGTGCCTTTGTCTTTCGAGACAGAGGGATTCGTTTCTTCTTCAAGAAAGAGCATTCGATGAGCGAAGGCAGCCTTGAGGCGCCGACCCGCCACAAGATCGCGTGGCGGGAGGAGTCCTTTTACGATCCGGCGGAGATCGAGAAAGAACTCCGCCGGGTGTTCGACATTTGCCATGGCTGCCGGCGTTGCTTCAACCTGTGCGATTCGTTTCCCCGCCTGTTCGACCTGATCGATGCCTCACCAACTCAGGAACTGGATGGTGTGGACAGCAAGGATTTCGGGCCGGTCATCGGCGCGTGCACGTTGTGCGACATGTGCTACATGACGAAGTGCCCGTACGTGCCGCCGCACCCATTCAACGTGGATTTTCCGCATCTGATGCTGCGGCATCGCGCGATGGAAGCGAAGCAAGGCAAGGTTTCGTTCGTTGATAAGCAACTCGCCGAGACCGATCGCAACGGTAAGCTCGCCACCTTGGTCGCTCCCTTGGCCAACTGGGCTACCGCGCGGGACAACAAGATCGTCGGACCGATCCTGCGCAAGGTCGCGGATTTCCACCCGGACGCGGAGTTGCCGAAATACGCGTCGAAAACCTTGGTGGCGCAATCGAAGGCGGCACCGGCGGTGAACCGGAACGCGCCGGCGTTCGGGCGCAAAGCCGTGCTGTACGCAACGTGTTTCGGCAATTACAACAATCCGCATGTGGGCACCGACCTGATCGCGGTGCTGGCGCGTAACGGCGTCGAGACCGAAACGGTGCAGCCGCGCTGCTGTGGCATGCCAATGCTGGAGCAGGGGCGGATCGACGATGTCGCGGCCAATGCCCACGTCGTGGCCGCCGAGATGGGGCCGTGGATCGACAAGGGCTACGACGTCATCGCGTTGGTGCCATCCTGCGCGCTGATGCTGAAGTTCGAGTGGAAGCTGATCCTGCCCGACGATCCGGCGGTGGATAAATTGGCCCGCGCGACGTTCGATATCAGCGAATACATCGTCGACATCGCGAAGAAAGAGGGCCTGACTCCTGGGCTTCAACCGATTGCCGGCACGCTCTCGGTACACATGGCCTGCCACGCGCGGGCGCAGAACATGGGCCAGAAAGCAGCGGAAATGCTGCGGCTGATCCCCGAGGCGAACGTCAAAGTGATCGAGCGTTGCTCGGGTCACGGCGGATCCTGGGGCTTCAAGCGGGAATGGTTCGATGTCGCGATGAAAGTCGGCCGGCCGGTGGCGCGTCAGGCGGCACAGAACGGCGCCGGGTTCGTGATGTCGGAATGCCCGCTGGCCGGGGTCCACATCGCGCAGGGGATCGAGAAACAAAGTTCGGATGGGCCAAAACCGAAACTGGTGTCGCATCCGGTGCAGCTGCTGGCCCAATCATATGGGATCGGGTCGCAAGGGTAAGGAGAGAACCATGGCTGGATCAGGCGCTCTGACGATTGCCGATATTCTTCCGCCGGAGGAGTACGCACAAAATCGTTCCGATTGGAAACGCAAGATCGCCGCGATCAAGCGCGACCGGCGGGTCGCGGTCGGACCGTACGTGACCTTCTATTTTGAAAGCCGGGATACGATGTGGCACCAGGTGCAGGAGATGATCTACATCGAAAAAGGCGGCATGGCGCAGGCGAAGGACGAACTGGCGGTGTATAATCCGCTGGTCCCGAACGGGTCCGAACTGACCGCGACGTTCATGGTCGAGATCGATGACCCGATCCGGCGGAAGAACGTGCTGGATACGTTGGGCGGGATTGAGCAAGCCGCGTTTCTCCGGCTTGGCGGCGAGACGATCAAAGGCGCGCCCGAGGCCGACCAGGATCGCACCACCGCCGAGGGCAAGGCATCCTCGGTGCAGTTTGTGCATTTCCTGTTTAACGCGGCGCAGATCGCGGCGTTTCGAAGCGGCGAGGGCGAGGTTGTGCTGGGGTTCATCCATGCTCACTACGGCCACATGGCGGTGATGCCGGACGCGGTACGGCGAGCACTGGCGAAAGACTTCGATTAAGCAGCAGGCCGGTGAACCGACATGACCGAAATGCGGAAAGAGTCCGACAGTTTGGGTGAGGTCGAGGTACCCGCGGATAAACTGTGGGGCGCCCAAACCCAGCGATCGCTTGCGTATTTCAGCATCGGTAGCGATCTGATGCCGCGAGACATGATCGCCGCCTATGCCATCCTGAAGCAGGCCGCCGCGATCGCGAACCATGATGGCGGTCGCCTCGACGATCGGCGTTACCAACTGATCGTCCAGGTCTGCGACGAAATCCTCGCGGGTCAGCACCGGGACATGTTCCCGCTGCATGTGTGGATGACCGGCAGCGGCACCCAGTTCAACATGAACGTCAACGAGGTGATCTCCAATCGATGCTGCCAACTCGCGAGCACACCACTGGGCGGCAAAGCACCGGTTCACCCGAACGATCACGTCAACATGTCGCAGTCGTCGAACGACACATTTCCATCCGCCATGTGTGTCGCCGCCGCCGTCGCCGTGAACCGGCGCCTGATCCCGGCGGTGGCCGCGTTGCGAGACGCGATCGACGCCAAGGCGCACGCCTGGAGCGACATCGTCAAAATCGGTCGAACCCACCTGCAGGACGCCACCCCGCTGACATTGGGTCAGGAATGGTCAGGCTACACCGGGATGCTGACGGACAATCTGGAACGGATCGAGGCCGCGCTCCCCGGTGTGTACCGCCTCGCTCTGGGCGGCACGGCGGTCGGAACCGGCATCAACGCGGCACCCGGCTTCGCGGAGGAGGCGGCGGCGGCGATCGCGATACTCACCGGCCTGCCGTTCGTCACCGCACCAAACAAATTCACCGTGCAGGGCGCGCACGACGCGCTGGTTCAATTGTCCGGCACACTGCGCACTCTGGCGGTGTCGCTCTACAAGATCGCCAACGACATTCGCCTGCTGGCGTGCGGTCCGCGCGCCGGCTTCGCCGAACTCGAACTTCCCGAAAACGAACCGGGTTCCTCGATCATGCCGGGCAAGGTCAATCCGACCCAGTGCGAGGCGCTGACGATGATCGCCGTGCAGGTGATGGCCAACGACGTCGCGGTGGGATTTGGTGGCGCCGGCGGGTACCTGGAAATGAACGTCTACAAACCGTTGATGATCCATAACATTGCTCACTCCATCACGATCATGAGCGACGGCTGCGAGAATTTCCGCAAATTCCTGGTCGAGGGTGCGAAACCCAATCTGACAAAAATCAACGAGTACGTGGAGCGATCGTTGATGCTGGTGACGGCGCTGGTTCCGGTCATTGGTTACGATAAGGCGTCGCAAATCGCGCATCATGCCATGGCGCACGATCTGACGCTCAAGGAAGCCGCGCTGCAACTTGGCTTTGTCACCGAGGGCGACTTCGATCGCATTGTCGATCCGCGGGCAATGGTTATGCCGTCTGTCGCGATCAGCCGCACGGTTTGAAAAATCGGCGTTCGCGGAAACGTCTGGATCCAATCTGGATTACACCGTTAAGGTCAGTCACGGAAGCGCCGGATGATCCTGGATAGCACGTCATACTCGCGAGCCCAGCCGTCAACGTCGTACTTGGCCGCCAGATGTCGTAACCGATCCTTCAATTCCGCCAGATCGAGGCTGGCCGCACCACGGTCTTTGAACTCGGCGATGACGTTGTCTCCCTCTTTGATCGCATCCTCGTCGGAACCACCTGCTTCAATAAATTGCTTCAGGCGACTGAAAGCCATCTGCAACCGATTTGTGCTGACCAACAATTCCATCGGGATATCCAACGCGCGCGCGAGAGCCAGCAACGCGTCGGCACTCCCTGGTTTGTGGCCGGTCTCGATCTCCGCCAAATAACTCGGGCTGACGCCGGCCATACTCGCAAGCGCGCGTTGCGACCAGCCTCGCTTCTCCCGCCAGACCCTCACCGGGCTTTCCCAATCCAACAGGCGGCGCAGTTCATCGCCGGTCAGATAGTCGCGGCGCGTTGCATCAACGCCACCAGTCGCTTCCTGGGCTTTTCGAGCTACGACCGCTGCCGCATCCTCGGCATCCTCAAGACGTTCAATGAGGGTATCCCAGTCTGAGCGGTTCAGCGTAACCGTTTGTCTCGACTCACGAATTGGCTTCGGCAACGTCACATTCATCGGTAGACCTCTCTTCGATGCGCGACACGATCAACGATCACATCGCCATCCTCAATCGAAAACACGGCGCGCCAATCGCCTTGGCGCACCCGGAAGCTTCCCGCGGACCCGAGCAGCGGCAGGACATTCGGGTGCTGGTTGTCGGGCGCGGCTGCGATTGCCTCCAAACGGTCCCTCAGGCGTCTCGCGTCTGCCTTTGGCATCTGGGCGAACTGCCGTTCGACCGCCGGCGGGATGAGCAACACCATTTCCTATGCTCGCTTATAGCGAGCAAGATGTCAAGACGTGCGATCGGCATCGTGCATCTCGGTTTGCCCACACGGGACCATCGCGCTACCCATACCGGTCATGACCGACACACCTCCCAAACGCGGCCTCGCCCGCAACACCGCCAACTACGGCGACCCCGACTTCGCGCTCTACCTGCGCCGGTCGTTCGCCAAATCCATGGGCTATTCCCAGGCGATGCTCGATAAGCCCGTCGTTGGGATCGTCGACACCGGCTCGGACTACAACAACTGCCACCGCACCGTCCCCGACCTGATCGAGGCGGTGAAGCGCGGCGTCCTCGCCGCCGGCGGCCTGCCGCTCGCCTTCCCGACCGTGTCGCTGTGCGAGCCGTCGCTGTTCCCGACTTCGATGCATTATCGCAACCTCGCCGCGATCGATACCGAGGCAATGCTGACCGCGCAGCCGATGGATGCCGCCGTTCTGGTGGGCGGCTGCGATAAGACCGTGCCCGCGCAATTGATGGCGGCGGCCTCGGCGGACATTCCCGCGGTGCAACTGGTCACCGGGCCGATGCTCGCCACGTCGTTCCAGGGCGAGCGGCTCGCCGCCTGCACCGATTGCCGCCGGTACTGGGCTGGCTACCGCGCCGGCACCGTGACGCAAGAACGCATTGGCCAGATCGAGGGCCGGCTCGCCACCACCGCCGGCACCTGCGGCGTCATGGGCACCGCCTCCACCATGGCCTGCGTCGCCGAGGCCCTGGGCATGGTCCCGTTGGGCCACGGGTCGATCCCGGCCGTCCACGCCGACCGTCTGCGCGCCGCCGAGGAAGCCGGAGCCCTCGCGGTACACCTGATCGAGCACCCCATCCGTCCCTCCGAGATCATGACGCCGGAAGCAGTGGAAAACGCCTTGCGCGTCTTGCTGGCACTCGGCGGCTCCACCAACGCGCTGATTCACCTGACCGCGATCGCGGGCCGGCTGGGGATCAAAATCGATCTGCACCGGTTGAACGTGCTGTCCGATTCCACCCCGGTCCTGGTCGATCTGCAGCCGACCGGCGAGGGCTACATGGAGGATTTCCATGCGGCCGGCGGCATGCACGCGCTGCTGTGGGAACTGCGGGAACTGTTGCACCTCGACTGCCGCGACGTCACCGGCATGCAGTTGAAAGACCGCCTGGCGAAGCCGGAGTTCGTCGACCGCCGCTACATCCGTGCGTTCAATGAACCGGTCTCTCCGGTCGGCGGCATCGTGTCGCTGTTCGGCTCCCTCGCGCCGCGCGGCGCGATCCTGAAACGCAGCGCCGCCACACCGTCGCTGTTCGAAACGGAAGCGCGTGCCGTGGTGTTCGATGGCCTGGAGGACCTCGCCAACCGCATCGACGACCCGGCGCTGGACGTCACAAAGGACGACATCCTGGTGTTGAAGAACGCCGGCTCCCTGACGCCGGCCGGCATGCCGGAAGCGGGGTATTTGCCGATCCCGTCCAAACTCGCCCGCGCCGGGATCAAGGACATGGTGCGCATGAGCGATTGCCGCATGTCGGGAACGGCATTCGGCACCATCGTCCTGCATATTACTCCAGAAGCGGCCGCGGGCGGCCCGTTGGGTCTGGTCGAAAGCGGCGACCGGATCCGTTTGTCGGTGAAGCAACGTTCGCTCGATCTTTTGGTCGATGAGGCGACACTCGCCAAACGCCGTGCCGCATGGGCGCCACCGCCGAAACCCGGCCGCGGCTGGGACCGGCTGATCGCCGAGCAGGTGCTGCAGGCGGACGAAGGCTGCGACCTGGCGATCATGCGGCCGGCGGCGGAATAAACCGCGACGATGCCGTCTGTCGGTCGTGCCCCTTTCTGGATGGTCCAGGAGGGTCAGGCGCGGTGCCCCCGACCCCGCCTCCGCCCGCTTTCTGGCGGCGGCGGGAATGGGGCCACTCGATCGCCACTGAAAATCTGATAGCGTGAGCCATCCAACCTTGGAGGATGACGCATGAACGCGATGGTCGATGGGCCTGGCAACGCCGGTCCCGCGGAACGGCGGCGCATTCGCACGGGGGCGTTCACCGGCCAGACCTCGGGGCTCGCGCCGGGCAACGTACAGGCCAATCTGGTCGTCCTGCCGAGAAATCTCGCGCATGATTTTCTGCGGTTCGCGCAGGCGAACCCGCGGCCATGCCCGGTACTGGCGGTGTCGGAGGAAGGCTCGCCGCATTTCCCCGGCCTCGGCGAAGATCTGGACATTCGCACGGACCTGCCGCGCTATCGGGTCTGGCGCCATGGCGAACTGATCGAGGAACCGCACGACATCATCCACGCCTGGCGCGGCGATCTGGTGGGGTTCGCTCTGGGCTGTTCATTCTCGTTCGAGGAAGCGTTGCTGGCCGACGGCATCAAGGTCCGCCACATCACGCTCAATTGCAATGTGCCGATGTATCGCACCAACATTCCCTGCGCTCCGGCGGGGGTTTTCTCTGGGCCGATGGTGGTGTCGATGCGGCCGATGAAGCCGGCGGACGCGATCCGGGCGGTGCAGATTACCTCGCGGTTTCCCTCGGTGCATGGCGCGCCGGTGCATCTGGGACTGCCGGAACTGATCGGCATCACGGATATCGGCAAACCCGACTACGGTGACGCGGTGCCGGTGGGGGCTGACGAATTGCCGGTGTTCTGGGCGTGCGGCGTCACGCCGCAGGCGGTGATCGCCCATGTGAAGCCGGAGTTCTGTATCACGCATGCGCCGGGAAGCATGCTGATCACCGATTTGCGGAACAGCAAACTCGCCGTGCTGTGACATTCGGTGCGTGATCGGATCGACCGAATCGAGGCGTTGCTCCACCAGGAGGTCGGCCGCGGCGCGACCGCCATGTTCGCCGCGTCTCTGGGCGGATTATGGGCCGCGGTATCGGCGCTGTCCGCCGTGAGGCCGCATGGCGTTGGCATATTGACCGGCTTCTTCGTGCCGCGTGGCACGCCTCCGGCGGCGGAGACGGACGGCCCAGCGGGCGCGGCGTTAATGGCATTGGCGTTGTCTCGGATCGGCGTGGGCTGCCGGCTGCTGACGGACGCGGCGTGCCGCACCGCCTGTGAGGCGGCCTTGTTGGGCAGCGGACTGACCGCCGTGCCGGTCGATGCCGTGGCGCCCGACGCGCCACTGGAACCGGTGATCGAGGCCTGGCGCGCACATGGCATCGACTGGATGATCGCCATCGAGCGCTGTGGACAAAGTGCCGATGGCCGTCCGCGCAACATGCGGGGCGAGGATATCAGCGCCCATGCGGCACCCTTGGATCGCGTCTTCACCGCCGGTCCATGGCGCACCATCGCGATCGGCGATGGCGGCAATGAGGTTGGCATGGGTGCCCTGCCGGCCGGTCTGATCGCGCGCGAGGTTCCGCTTGGCGCGACGATCGCCTGCGTGACGCCGGCGGAGTTTCTCATCACCGCGGGCGTGTCGCATTGGGGGGCTTACGGGCTGATCGCCGGCCTCGCGGCGTGCCACGCGGGTTGGCGGAAGACGTTACTGGACTGTCTTGATCCGGCGATCGACCGGCGCATTCTGGAGACGCTGGTGGAGCGCGGCCCAGCGGTGGATGGCGTCACTCTGAGGCGGATGCTGACGATCGATGGGCTCGATCTCACGGTGCATCGCGCGAAGCTGGAGCAGGTGAGAACGACCGCGTAGGGTACAAACAGCAACGGAAGTGAATTCTGACCGTCCAACGTTTCTGTCGGCCAGGGCAGGTAGGGCATGAGTCAGATTCTGTGCGCTTCGCAGTGACCCGGTCATCTCGCTTGACCTGGATCAAGGCGCTCTGGGCTGGCGGCGGCTATCGGTCATGCCTTCCCGGAGGCGCCATCGTGATGGATCTCAACGAGGCAATCAGCGGCCGCCGATCGGTCCGCGAATACACGGCTCAGACGATTGATGAACCAACGATTCATCGTTTGCTCGATGCCGCGGTTCACGCGCCGAGCGCGGTCAATCAGCAACCATGGGCATTCACGATTGTCCGCGATCAGGATGTGCTCGATCGCGTCTCGCGCGGCGCGAAGTCGCATATGCTTGCGACCATGACGGAAAGCCCGCATGCCGATCATTTCCGCGCGCGGCTCAGCGACCCGAATTTCCAGATATTCTACCACGCGCCGGCGCTGATCCTGATTTCGGCGACCGAACAAGGTGCCTGGATCGTCGAGGATTGCGCCCTGGCGGCCGAGAACCTGATGCTCGCCGCCTACGCCGCCGGGTTTGGCACATGCTGGATCGGTTTCGCGCAGAACTTCCTCAACACCCCGGACGGCAAGCAACTGCTTGACCTTCCAGCCGCCTGCGTGCCGGTCGCGCCAATCATCGTTGGGCACGCGAAGGCCGCACCACCACCGGTGCCACGCAACGCGCCCAACGTCCGTTGGATTTAACGGCCTGACCTTACGGCATCTCGCCAAGGCGTTCACCGACGCCGGCGCGGCGCGCCCAATACTCCCAGGCGCGCCAGTAGGACGATGACCCCGGATCGAAGCCACTGCGCCCCTCGATCTCGCCGGGCGGGAGTGCCTTGAACGAGCCGAACCCCATCGCCCCGAACCCCATCGCCGTCGTCAGCACGCGTGCGTTGACCGGCAGATAAACCGACAAGCGCACCGCATCCACGATCGAGGCGCCCACCGCCGCGAACCCGTGTCCCCGCATCAGCGCGACGGACGCCTGGCCCATGCGTTGCGCGAGGTCGCGTCCGTGGTCGGCATTGGTGACCAGCAGATCGGTGTTGTCACCAAACTTTTCGCTGATGTCCCAGACCGGCACGTGCCTCCCCATCGATCGCGCGAGATGGATCACGGGCTTCATCGGCACATTGGCGATGCCGAACGCCAGCGTCTCCTCGGCGTGACTGTGCACCACGGAATTGACGTCGGGCCGGGCCTCATAGAGCGCGCCGTGGATGAACCGCTCAAGATAAGGCGGCCGGCGGTCGTCGCCCACCACCTTGCCGTCGAGCGTGAATTCCATGATGTCGGCCTCCACGACCAACTCGGGAGCGCGGGAGCGCGACAACAGAAAGTGCTCGGGGTTCGACGGATGGCGGACGCTGATGTGGCCGTAGCCATCGACGACGTTCTGGTGCGCGAGGATGCGGTTGCCGATCACCAGGTCGCGCAGAGTTTGTTCCGGTACGCTCACGTTGCGCCTCCCATTTCCCGCGTTGGTTCATCGCGCTTGTGGCCGGTCATTGCAAGCGTGGACGGCGTTAATCCATCGATTTGCGGAACCGCAGCATACTCAATGTCAGCATTCCGATCCCCAGCAACGTCATCGCCGACAGTGGCGGCCACAGCACGTCGAGCCCGACTCCCTTGAGGAACACGGCACGAATGACGATCAGAAAGTAGCGTAACGGATTGAACAGGGTGAACCACCGCAATATGAGCGGCATGGCGGCGATCGGGTAAGCGAAACCCGACAGAATGAAGATCGGATTGAGCAGAAAGAAGTTCAATGCGAACGCTTGTTGTTGGGTGCGCGAAAACGTCGACAGCATCAGCCCAAAACCAAGCGCCGCCAGCAGGAACAGCGACGCCCCGAACAGCATGACCAGCGGATTGCCGACGAACGGAATGTCGAACCACAATACGCCGAAGATCGTGACCAGGAACACGTCGCCAAGGCCGATCAGAAAAAATGGCACCGTCTTGCCGAGAATGAACTCGATTGGACGGATCGGACTGACCATGATCTGTTCGAGTGTTCCCACCTCACGCTCGCGCACCACGGCGAAGGCGGTCAGACTGACCACCTGAATAAGGGTCAGCGTGCCGATCACGCCGGGGATGAAAAACCAGCGATCATTCAGCCCCTCGTTGAACCACGGGCGTTCTCGCAGCGCGACGGCGATGCCGGGGGACCCGACCGGCCAGGCATTGGCCATTTCCTCGGCCTGAAATCCCGCGACGATCTGGCTGACATAGCCAAGCGCGATCAGCGCGGTGTTGGAGTTGGTGCCGTCCACCGCGACCTCCAGCGGCGCGGTGCGGCCGCTGCTCAGATCGCGCGCGAAGCCGGCATGGATCACGATCGCCACGACCACCCGGCCGGCATCGATATCCCGGGTCACCTGATTGTCGTCTTGCGCGAAGTCGACCACGTCGAACCGGCCGTTCGCGACGAAATGCGACACCAGGCCGCGGCTCGCCTGGCTACGATCGAGGTCGAGCACCGCCGTCGCCACATGATTGACCGTGAAGGTCGCGGCGTAGCCGAACACCAGCACCTGGATGATCAGCGGTACGACCAGCAGAAACAACGACCAGGGATCGCGGCGGAGTTGCAGGAACTCCTTCGTCAGCATGGCATGGAGGCGCTGGAACATTGGTTAATCCAGCCGCTTGTGGAACGAGCGCGCGGCGATCCAGATGATGATCGCGGCGAACAGCACCAGACTCATGACCGGCAGGCGAAGATCGCCGATCGTGCTGCCTTTCAGGAACACCGCCCGCACGATGGTGACGTAATAGCGCGCATAGACGAACAGGGTCACCGCGCGGATCGCCGCCGGCATCTGATCGATCGGAAACGTGAAGCCCGACAGCAGGGTCGTCGGCAGCATGGTCAGCAGCAGCGCGATCTGACTGGCGCCGAGTTGGCTGCGGACGCGCACCGAAACGAGATAGCCGATACCCAGTACGACCAGCGTGAACAACGCCGTCGTCAGGATCAGCGTCCCCACCCCGCCGCGGAACGGGACCTGAAACCAGAACGCGGCGGCGCAAAGACAGAACGCCGCATCGAACAATCCGATCATGAAATAAGGCGCCAACTTGCCGATCATCAGCTCGAGCGCGGTCACCGGGGTCGAGATAAGTTGCTCCATCGTGCCGCGCTCCCACTCCCGGGAGACCGTGAGCGACGTCAACTGCGCCCCGACAAGGCCGAGGATGATCGCGACGACCCCGGGGATAATGAAGTTGCGGCTGTCCAGCCCCTCGTTGAACCAGACCCTCGGTCTGAGGTCGATCATGCCCACCGTTGGCGGCTGTACCCCGTGCGACGCGGCCCAACGCGATTCAAAATCCGCGGTTATCATGCCGACCACGCCCTGAGCGTAACCGGTGGCGATGTTCGTCGTATTCACATCCGTCGCGTCGAACACCGTTTGCAACGAGGCTTTACCGGTCTCGGCGAGAACCCGGGAAAAGTTGACCGGGATTGTCATGACCGCGGCACAATCACCGCGGTCCATCGCCTCGCGCACCGCGCGGTCATCCGGCGGCTTCGCGTTGATCCTGAACCAATCGGACGCGGTGAACCGCTCCACGAGTTCGCGGCTGATCTGGCTTCTTTCCTGATCGTAGACGCAAAGTCCCACGCGGCGGACATCGAGGCTGACACCGTAGCCAAGCACCACCATCTGCAGCAACGGCATGAGCAAAGCGATGGCGAGGCTGCGCGGGTCGCGCCAGACCTGCAACGTTTCCTTGAAAGCGATCGCGTACAACCGGCCCAGGTTCATGTCGGTACCGTTATGTCATGCGGCCTGGTGACAAGTTGTACGAACACATCCTCCAGGCTCGCGGTGATGGCGCGCGGCGGACTGGCGTCGATCCCTTGCCGCGCGAGGAACGGTCGCAGACCGGTGGCGGAACTCGCGTTGTCCAGCAGCACATGCAACTTGTCGCCGAAGATCGCGACATCAATCATTCCGGGCGCCCGCTTTAACGCCAGCAGGGCGGTGCCGACGGCGGAACACTCAATTTCGAACAGCACACCGCCCAGTTCACGGCGTCGCAATTCACCTGGGCTGCCGGAGGCGACCAGCCGGCCGGCATTGATCAGCGCGATCCGATTACAGTATTCCGCTTCGTCCATGTAATGGGTGGAAACCAGTATCGTTACGCCCTCGGACGCCAGGCGATGGATCAGTTCCCAGAAGCGCCGCCGCGCCTCCGGCTCCACCCCGGACGTGGGTTCGTCGAGGAACAGCACCGGCGGGCGATGCAGGATGGCACAGCCCAGAGCGAGCCGCTGCTTCCAGCCGCCGGCGAGCGTCCGCACCAGAGCATCTTCACGCCCGCGCAGGCCCGCCATCTCAACGGCGTCGCGCGTCCGGTCCTCGATCTGGTCTCGAGGTACCAGATAAAGACCGCCGAAAAAGCGCAGGTTTTCGCGGACCGTCAGGTCGCCGTAGAGGGAGAATTTCTGCGACATGTAGCCGATATGGGCCCGCACGGCTTCCGGCTCGCGGCCGACGTCGAAGCCGGCGACCACGGCGCGGCCCATGCTCGGACGCAGCAGGCCGCACAGCATGCGGATGGTGGTTGATTTGCCGGCGCCGTTCGGGCCGATGAACCCGACGATCTCACCCTTGGCGATGGTCAGGTCAAGCCGATCCACGGCGGTGAACGCCCCGAACGTCTTGGTCAGTCGTTCGGCGATCACGGCATCGGTCATGTCGCGATCCCAGACCCAAGCAGGGCGACGAACACATCCTCGATCCCAGGCTCGATGCGGGTCACGTCGGCGTCGCCGATCCCGCGGCCGGCGAGCACACCTCGCAACTCCGGCAGACGGCGGGCGGCGTCGTCCACCCGGGCATGGACGCGGTCACCCATCAGCAGCAGGCCGATTATTCCCGGCACGCCCTCCAACGCCGCATAGGCGCCGCGCGCGTTCGCCGTCGCGACCGCCAGCAGCGCGCCCGGCATCGCCTGTTTCAGTCGCGCGGGCGTATCGCAGTGACGGATCTCGCCGGCGCTGACCAACGCCAGACGCGAGCAACGCTCCGCTTCGTCCATGTAGGCGGTGGAGAGCAGAATGGTGACGCCATGCTCACGCAATCCATAAAGAATGCTCCAGAAGTCGCGGCGCGACACCGGATCGACTCCGGTGGTGGGCTCGTCGAGCAGCAGCACCCGCGGCGTATGGATCAACGCGCAGACCAGCCCCAGTTTCTGCTTCATGCCGCCTGACAATTTGCCCGCGAGCCGGCGGCGGAACGGCAGCATGCCGGCGGCCTCCAGCAGTTCCTGACCGCGCTCGCGACGGAGCTTGCGAGGCACCGCGAACAACGTTGCGTAAAAGAAGATGTTCTCGTCGACCGTCAGGTCCTCGTAAAGTCCGAAGCGCTGCGGCATGTAGCTGAGGTACGTGCGGACGCGCTCGGGGTTCGCCACGACGTCGATGCCCGCCAGAGTGATCGTGCCGGAATCAGGCCGCATCACGCCTGCCAGCATTCGCATGATCGTGCTTTTGCCGGCACCGTCGGGACCGACAAAGCCAAATATCTCGCCGCGAGTGACGGCGAAATTGATCCCTCGTACCGCCACCACCGGACCGAAGCTCCGGGTGAGGTCACGCGCCACCACCGCGACCTCCGTTGTGGCTTCCGTCATCGGCCTGAAGGCATGGACGCGATGCTGGCGTCCGCCGGCATGCCCGGCAGAAGCTCATGCGTCGGGTTATCGATGTCGATACGGATCCGATAAACCAGGGTCACGCGCTCGGCGTGCGTCTCAACGGTTTTTGGCGTAAATTCGGCCTGTGGTGAAATGAAGCTGATGCGGCCGCGGTAAATTCTGCCCGGGTAGGTGTCGGTCGTTACATCGGCTGCCTCGTTGAGGCGGATCTTGCCGATATCCGGCTCGTTCACATAAGCGCGCAACCACACATGGTCGAGGTCGTCCAGCATGAAGATCGCGACCCCCGGCCCGGCCAACTGGCCCAGTTCCGTCTGGCGCACCGCGATCACGCCGGTGAATGGCGCGCGCAACGTGGCGTAGCCAAGCGTCACCTCGTCCAGGGCGAGCTTCGCCGCCACCGACGCCTGGTTGGCCTTGGCGAGGGCCACGTTGGTGGTCGCGACCTCCGCCATCGCCTGATCGTGCGCGAGAACGGCCGCCGATTGCCGCGCCGCCGTGAACGCCAGATCGCGGCCTTGGATCGAGATCGCGTTGGTTTTCACCAACTCCTCCGCCCGCGCATAATCGCGCTGCTTCTCGATGAGGTCGAAGCCATCGCTGTCGACGCTGCTCCGCGCGGCCGCGAGCGTGCTTTCGTTCACCGCTACCTGAGCAGTCGCGACGCCGAGATTGGCGCGATCGATCTCGGTCTGGCGGCGGTAGAGGCTATCGTCGACGCGGGCCAGCACCGTATCCTTCGCCACCTGGGCGCCTTCATCGAATGCGAGTTCAACGATGGGTGCCTGCACCTGAGTGAAACTCAGGACGCTCTCATGCGCCTCGATGTTTCCGGAAACCACGATGGCGATTGGGCTGGCCGGCGGGCCGAACAACAGGTTGGGTATGGCATGCGGCCACCGCCATTGACCGTAACCGCCGGCGGCGAGGACGAAAATCACAGCGCAAAGCAACCAGACACGGCGGTATTGGATCATGGCGGCCAGGATGTATGCGTTCCGGACGGTCCACCATGATCCAGGTCAACTCCGAACCCAGGCCGGCGGATGCATCGAAGAAGGCCACGCGGTATTGGCCGGATATCAACAAATAGTGGCTGGCGTAGGTAAACGCCAATCCGTATACGGTCACTCCCGGGACCGCGTCATCAAGGCCGGGGTTGATGAGGTCTCGGCGGTTTTATGATTGTGGGAGTCGGCGGCGTTCCCTTTAGGTCGTCCGGTTTCCCGTCTGTCGCATGGGGTGGAGTCGTGACGCGCGTACTGACGATGTTCAACGTGTTAATTCTTGTCTGCCTGTCGGCGTGCGCCGACTCGCCTGATGGGATGTCGCCGTCGATGGCGGCGGATTCCGCGGTCCGGACCGCCGGTGCGCATTCTCCGCGAGGCGGACCCGCGCTTTCGCCCGAGGCCTTGCATGTCAGCCAGATCGCCTTTCGGAATGGCGATCGAGACTTTCTCATGCTCGACAAGGCCCATGGCAAGATCATTGTGTTTGAACATGGCTCGCCGACCTTTAGCGGCGCGGCGCTGACCGGAGAGAACCTGGCGGATTTCCTGGCACCGGACGCGTTCAGCAAAACGTTCGCCGAGCAAAAGGGTTTGAAGTACAAAGTGACTCCCGCCGGACGATATACCGTGTCCACGGGGTACGACAACGCTTATGGAGAAATCCTGGACGTCAATGAAGTTCAAGGCGTTGACTGGGATATCGCGATCCACAAGGTCTGGCTGGGGGCCCCGTCCGAGCATCGCGACGCGCGGCTGCGATCGCCCAGGGATCAGGACAAGCACATAACCTATGGCTGCATCGACGTGGACGGGTCCACGATGCGGCAATTGTTGGATCGTCTCCCCGACGAGGACGAGACGCCGATTTACATTCTGCCGGAGGATCGAAATTTGATCGCGAAACTCTTCCGGCGGCGCGACGCGGAGCGCAAGAATTCGTCTCCTACCAGTTGATGCGTCGTTCGGCCGGATTGAGACAGGGATCCGCCCCGAAGTGACCAAGCGAGGCCTGATCACGACAAAAACAACGCGATCCATGGGGGTTTGATCGATGCCGATGCCGATCTCTTGTGCTCGCCCACCGGTGCCGCTCTGGGCTTGTGGCCCAACGGATCGGTGGAAGCTTCCCGCGCTTCGCGTTTGGGTGCTTCTGAGTGTCCTGATGCTCGGTTGCCGTATGGCGGGTGCGGCGCCGTCGGATGCCAATCAGCCGTTGTATCCCTCGGGCCTCGAACGGCGGTTTGTCGATCGATGGCAGGCGGAGCTGACACCATGGGCCGCGGCGTTCAGTTCCGCGAGCAACCGGCCGCTGTCCGGCACGAGCGCTCAGCCTTATGCGGAGCCGCTGCCGGACGCCAATCCGGCGCTGTCGCCGGCGGCGGTCCGGGTCGGCATGATCGCCAGTGGCAACGGCGACCGGGTGTTTCTCATGGTCGACAAGGCCCATGGCAGAATCATTCTGTTCGAGAACGGCAGGCCGGTGTTCAACCGCGCGGCACTGACCGGCGAAAGCCTGGCCGATCGAATCCCGCCGGACGGCTGGAACAAGTCGTGGTCCGAGCAAGACGGTGTTAAGTACAAAGTGACGCCCGCCGGACGTTTCACCATTACGCGCATTCCGCCGGACGGCTGGAACAAGTCGTGGTCCGAGCAAGACGGTGTTAAGTACAAGGTGACGCCCGCCGGACGTTTCACCATTACGCGCGATCGCGACCAGGCTCTGGGCGACTTATTTGACATCAACGAACTTGAGGGCAAGGACTGGGTCATCGCGATTCATCAGGTCTGGTTAGGCAGGCGATCCGAGCATCGCGATGCAAGACTGCGGTCCACCCTTGATCAGGACAAGCACATCACCGCCGGATGTGTCGATGTCGACCCGAGCACCATAGCGCAATTGTGGCGCCTTTTGCCGAGCCGCGGAATGCCGCTTTATATTCTGCCAACCGATGAGAGTTTGATCGCACAACTGTTTCCGCCGCGCGGCGGAACCGCCAGACCGGGCGCTCCCCAAAGCTGAAGGACATCGGAGCCGGGGCTCGTGATGACGACCCGGCGCCGCGAGACCGGCCCAGGTCCCGCGAGCCACTGGGTCGAGGTTTTCGGCTCGACACCGCTTCGCGAACATCGAAATTCATGCATTTTTCATTACCTGCTGAAGCGCGGCCCCTCGAACGCGCGGAACCATTGCCGAGGTTGCTTCGTTGTGGGTCCGGCGAAGGGGTGCTCATTTCATGGTTCGTGCCGTGGCGTTATTCGGTGCCGCGATCGTCGTCCTGGCGCTGGGATGTCCCGGCGCCCAGGCCGCCGCGGTGACCAAAACCAAAGCCCACCCCGCTCGGGTGACGGTGATCCATGCGGAGGCCGCGCACCGGGTCGGCGTTCACCGGGAGGTTGCCCGGGCGATCGTCAAGGCCGCTCCAGTGTCCGCGCTCAAAATGCCGTCGTACCGGGTTCCCGCCCCGGCCATCGACACATCGGCCGGCGCGCCGACATCGCTGGCGTACCGGGTTCCTCCCTCGACCGGCGATGCATCCGGTGCGACTGGGCCACAGCCGCCGCCAGTGCTGTCGGACCAGGAGAGCGAAGCCAGCCAGATGGCCGCCGCGAGAGGCGATCGAGACTTTCTCATGGTCGACAAAGCACGGGGTAAAATCATCCTGTTTGAAAAGAGCCAGCCAGTATTCGCGGGCCCGGCGCTGACTGGCGCAAGCCTGGCGGATCGGCTGCCGCCGGGTGAACTGACCGAGAAGTTTGACAATTTAAACGCACGGAAGACCAAGGTGACGCCAGCCGGCCGATTTACCGTGGAACGTGGTTACGACAAGGAACTCGGAGGCCCTTTGTTGGACGTCAGCGAAATTCGCGGCAAAGACTGGGGGATCGCGATTCATCAGGTTTATCTGGGAACGCCGTCCGAGCGCCGGGACGCCAGATTAAAGTCGCCCACTATCGAGGATAAGCACATCAGTTTCGGTTGTATCAACGTCACGCGGGCCGCGATCCAGTATCTGCTGCGGAAACTTCCCGAGAGCGGCCCGTTTCCGCTCTATGTCCTCCCGGAGGACCCGAGCCGGACCGCCGCGTACTTCGCCCCCCGCACGTCATGACGCACGGAGTTCGGGCGGCATCGCTTTCGTCGCGCTCGGATTGGTGTCAACAAGGCAGCGATGGCGCAGCCGCCCGCGACCGACACCGATAGCCGAATTGCCCCGCTTTCTGGACTGACGAGCGAGGACGCGCGACTCCGGCTTGTGAAGTTCGGACCGAACGCCATGCCGGATGCCGCGGCGAACCCCTGGCGCATGGCGTTGACGCGGTTCTGGGCGCCGGTGCCGTGGATGCTGGAGCTGGCGGTGGTAGTCCAGCTCGTGATCGGCGATTTTGTCCAGGCGGCGGTGATCTTTGGGCTGCTGGTGTTCAACGGCATCCTGGGGTTTCTTCAGGAAAGCCGCGCGCAGGCGACGCTCGACGCATTGCGCGCGCGGCTCGCCATCAGCGCGTCCGTGCGGCGCGATGGCGGGTGGCGGACGGTGCCGGCGCCCGAACTGGTGCCTGGCGATGTCATCAAATTATCGCTCGGCGGCATGGTCGCGGCGGACGTGCGGCTGATCGAAGGGAACGTCCTGCTCGACCAATCGACCCTGACCGGAGAATCGCTGCCTACCGAAGGTGGTCCTGGGCGGGAGGCCTATGCCGGCACGCTGGTGCGGCGAGGCGAAGCGGTCGCCGAGGTGCTGGCGACCGGCATCCACACGAAGTTCGGCCGCACGGCGGAACTGGTGCGGACCGCGCATGTCGCCAGCTCGCAACAGGCGGCGGTGCTGCGCGTGGTGCGCAATCTGGCGATGTGCAACGGCGTGGTGATCGTGTTTCAGGCGGTCTATGCCGGCACGCTCGGGCTGTCGGTGACCGAGATCGTGC
Organism: uncultured Acetobacteraceae bacterium; assembly: GCA_937902425.1. GTDB lineage: Bacteria > Pseudomonadota > Alphaproteobacteria > Acetobacterales > Acetobacteraceae > Rhodopila. Next base: position 23,001 of record CALFNB010000450.1, read on the forward strand.
CTTTGCTGCTGACCGCGGTTCTGGCGGCGATTCCGGTGGCGTTGCCGGCGGCGTTCACTCTGACCGCGGCGTTGGGCGCGCGCGCGTTGGCTCGCCAAGGCGTGCTGCCGACACGACTTTCCGCCGTCGACGAAGCGGCGGCGATGGATGTGCTGTGTGTGGACAAGACCGGCACGCTGACCCGTAACGAACTGGCGGTAACCGAAATTCGCCCGATGCCGGGCTTCGATAAAGCCCAGGTGTTGGGGTTCGCGGCACTGGCCAGCTCGGACGGAGGGCAGGACCCGGTGGACGCGGCCATTCACGCCGCCGCCGGTGCGCCGGGAGACGCGCTGCCAAAGCTGATCCGGTTCGTGCCGTTCGATCCGTCGCGGAAAATGTCGGAAGCCATGGCGCGGGGCGCGGACGGCACGTCGTGGCGCATCGTGAAAGGCGCCTTCGCGGTGGTCTTCGGTCTGACGCCGCCGGACAACGAGGCCACACGGGCGGCGGAGGATCTGGCGGCGCACGGCTACCGCGTTCTGGCGGTCGCCGCCGGTCCCGAGACGGCGATGCGGCTGGCCGGTCTGATCGCGCTCAGCGATCCGCCGCGCTCGGACTCGCCAGAGCTGATCAGCCGGTTACGGACGATGGGCGTGCGCGTGGTGATGGTGACCGGCGATGCGCCGACCACCGCCGAGATCGTGGCGCGCGCGGTTGGGATTGAGGGCGCGGTACAGCCGCCCGGAGTGGATTTCACCGCCATCGCGGATGATGCCGCGGTGTTCGCCGGGATCATGCCGGAGGACAAGTTCCACATCGTGCAGACATTGCAGTCACACGGCCACATCGTGGGGATGTGCGGCGATGGTGCCAACGACGCACCCGCTTTGCGGCAGGCGCAAATCGGCATCGCCGTGTCCACCGCCACCGATGTCGCCAAATCGGCCGCCGGTATCGTCCTGACTGAGCCTGGACTTGGCGGCATCGTGGCGGCGGTGCGGGAGGGCCGGGTGACGTTCCAGCGCATTCTGACCTATTGCCTGCGCACGCTGACCCGCAAGACCGATCAGATGCTGTTCCTGACGGCCGGGTTGATCATGACCGGGCATGCGATACTGACACCGACGCTGATGGTGCTGCTGATGCTCACGGGCGACTTCCTGGCGATGTCGGCCTCGACCGACAATGTGCGGCCGTCGTTGCAGCCGAATGTGTGGCGGATCAACAATCTGACGATCGCCGGACTGATCATGGCCATCTGCAATCTGGCATTTTGCTGTTCGGTCCTCGCGCTCGGCGAGTTTTATTTGCAGCTTGATATCGAAGCGCTGCGGACGTTGGCCGCCGTCACGCTGGTGTTCAGCGGTCAGGCGGTGCTGTACGTGGCGCGGGAGCGGGAGCATTTGTGGCGTTCGCGCCCAAGCAACTGGTTGCTGGCATCGTCGGTCGGGGATGTCACGATCATCGCGTCGCTGGCGATGTCGGGTATCGTGATGACGGCGCTGCCAATGCAGGTGGTTGTTGGAGTGCTGGCCGCCGCGGTGTTGTTCGCGTTCGTCCTCGACATGGTGAAAGTCACGATCTTCGCCCATTTGAGGGTGGTTTGATCCCGGCCGAATTTAGTCTCTTACCGCGTGAATCCTGACACTTGCCGCATGGAAATGCGTTGCGATCGAGAAGCCTGAATGCAACGCTCGGCATGCCGTAATGGCCGGAACCCACGCGGTTCTTATCGTTCGCACCCGCTGATGCGGACACAATCGGGCGGATGTCAATCGGCGGATCATCCAAATTTGACCGCACAGCCGCGGGAGCCGTCTCGCCTGTTCTGTTCCGGGTCAGCTGGCTTAGCGTGATCGCTTGAGGCTGATTGGCCGGAAAGCGTGAATCACGCTCTCAGACATAAGTGCGCCAGAGCATGATCGCTTCAACTTGAAGCAATCATACTCTAAGCACGGGGGTCACATCGCCCGGCGCGGCACTGTGTTCAGGAAGTCTCCCAGTTGCTGTTTCCAGAATTTCGCCATCCCGGTGGTGCCATGACCGCGCGTCTCCGTGCTGGCCGGAATGAGCAGCAGGCGAGCGTTGTTGACCCGTTTCAACGCCTGTTCCGTTTGGCCGGTCTCGGGCGGATTGCGCTCGTCGTCAGCGGAATTGATTGCCAGCACGCTCGCCTGAATGCGCTCCAGTCCAGGCGACGGATTATAATCGCGGGAAGCGTCGAACTGCCAAAGGAAGTCGTTGGCATCCGAAGGCGGTCGCGCGGCCAATCGGCTGTCCACCAGCTTGTCGGCTTTCTCCCGCGTCGGCGCGAGCGACTGATAGCCGAGCGTTCCGCCGCTGGTGGCGATGCCGAAGAACACACCGGCGAGACGCAACGACGGCGGCTGGGTGGTGTAATCGCCATTGTTCCACGCCGGGTCCTGCCTGATCGATTCCATCATGATGCGCCGTGTCATCCAGTTGCGAGCGGACATCTCGGTCGGTTGCGACGCCATCGGTGCCAGCGCATCCATGAACGCCGGGAAGCTCTCGCCCCAGACCCAGGTTTCCATGCCGCCCATGGAGTTGCCGATCACCAGGCGCAGATGTCGGATGCCCAACGCCTCGGTCAGCAGGCGGTACTGCGCCAGCACCATGTCGTCGTAGTTGTAGTGCGGAAACTTCGCGTGCGACCCGTCGGAGGGTTTGGCCGATTTTCCGGTGCCCAGGGCGTCGGGCAGGATGATGAAGTATTTCTTCGCATCCAATGCCTGGCCATCGCCGAATAACTCACCGGCGAAATCCGCGGTCAGCATGGTGGCGCCCGAGCCGGCTGTGCCGTGCAAAACGAGCACCGGTTGGCCCGAAGGATCACCGATCGTGGTGTAGTGCAGGTGCAAGGTTGGCATGACCTCGCCGGTGTGGAACCGGAAGTCTTTCGCGATCCAGTCGGCTTCCATGGGCGGCGGATACTCCGCCGCCAGCACGGGTAGCGCGAACGCGGTGAGTCCCGCGATCAGGATCAGGCGGGATGCGAATGATGGAACTTTGATGGTGACGGTCCTTATCTGATGCAAGATGGTTTTGATGGAGTGCATCACGTTTTTTGTCTGACGCGCGTTAATGCTCTGGTCACCGTCCATCCGGTCCCTCCCGCGTTGCCGGGTAAGCCGGGTGACGGTCGCCAGACTGATCGAAACGCGCGATAATCGCATGGTGCCACCGCCGGGCGGCGGATGCGGCGCCAAGAAGCTCATGCGGGCTGCCGCACCGGTTCACCGGCGGAACAGCGCCAGGCCCGCGCCGATCACGGCCACCACCATCGTCATGGGCCCAAACCCGGCGAACCCCTGGATCCCCAGCATCCACCCCCCGAGGCCCGCGGCGCCCATCCAACCGACGCTGGAGCAGGTGACGTTCCATCCCATCACGGTGCCTCTGACGTGCGCCGGCACTTGCGCGAGCGAAGCCATCATCGCCGGCCGCGCGATCGCGTTGAGGAAAACGTAAAGAAACCCCAGCCCCACCGACATCGTTACGCTGCTGCGCAACCCGAACAATCCGAGCGCCGCCACGCCGGAGGTCAACATCGCCACCGCGTAGATCATCAACCGGTCAGGCAGTTTATCCGCCAGTTGTCCGCCGAGTATCGTGCCCAGGATGTTGCCCGAGGCGAAGATCGCCAGCGGCAGAGCCACGGCGTCGAGGCTCACCTGATAGGTTGATTGCAAAAATGTCGCGAAATAGACGATCGTCAGGCCGTAACATACGCGCTCGGCGATGCCCATCGCCAACACGCGCATCACCGGCCACGACAGTGCCGCGCGGGTGGAGGGCGGTCTCGTCCCGGCGGCTCGCGCTGACGTGGGGCGGCCGTGCGTGGTCACCAGGAGGCCGATGGCGGACACCGCGGCCAGCGCCCCGACGCACAGATTGACGCCGCGCCAGCCGATCATGGAGCCGACGAACGCGGCGAGCGGCACGCCCACCAGCAACGTCAGGGACTGGCCGCTCATGACCCAGCCCAGGGCGCGGCCTTGCTGGCCCTCGGCGACGCGGGAGGAGGCTTCGGCGAACAGCACGCCGGTGAACATGCCGCTACAGCCGCCCGCCGCGACCGACCACAGGGCGACCAGCAAGAACGTGGGCGCGGTGGCGATGCCGATCAGTGCGAAGGTCAACGTCAGAGGGCCCAGGATCAGGAACGGCCGGCGGCCCCAGCGGTCCGATCCCGCGCCGGCGACCATCCCGGTAATGGCCCAGGAAATGGAGGTCGCGGCGACCAGATCGGCGACCAGCGGCATGCTGGTGGACAGGTCCCGCGCCATGTCGAGCAGGAACGGCGCACGCGTGGTGCCGCTGGAGGCGGCGGCGAACATCGCCAGCGCTCCCGTCGCCAGCAACGCCCAGGGCATGGGTGCATCGGTACGAGACGCTGCCGCGGCGATGGTGACTGGTGCGGTCATGCGCTCCTTCGCCGCCACGCGCTGATCTGCTCCAGTGAGGTGTGGACATGCACGACCACGGGCCGGTCCTTGGTGTTCAGCGCTTCGGTGATGACACCGGCGATTTCGGACTCCTCGCGGATTGTCATGCCTTTCGCACCGAACGCGGTCGCCCAGATGGCGAAGTCCGGGTTGGTCAGTTGGGTGGCCGCCTGATATGGCCGGCCGGGATAGCGCATGTCGTGATGCTGCGTGATGGTACCGTAACAATTGTTGTCCGAAACGATGAACACGGGGTTCACGCCGTATTGCCGAGCGGTCGCCAGTTCATTGCCGGTCATCAACGCGCCGCCATCGCCGGCGAACGCGATCACCTGTGTCCCAGGCCGGCGCAGACACGCGGCGACGCCCATCGGCATGCCCGCGCCCATCGCGCCCACCACCGAGGCCAGGAACATCTGGCCGGGCTTCATCAGCAAATACCGATGCACGAACGTCGCGAAGTTGCCGGCGTCCGAGGTCACCGTCGCGTCATCGGTCAAATGCTTGTTGATCTCCGCGATCACGGCGGAGAAATTGACGCCGTCCGGCATGGGCTGCCATTCCGCCTTCGTCACCCGCTTGTGCACCGCGTGCAATTGATCGACCCAGGCTTTGCGTTTTGAGGCTCCGGCGGGCGCGCCGCGCGCCAACAGAGCGCGCACCACCGCGGCCGGTTCGCAGGCCATGCCGAGATCGGGACGCCACACGCGGCCGACCTCATTCGCGTCCGGCCAGACATGCACCAGCGGCAGTTGCGGGTCCGGCGCGGCGGGGAAGGTGAACCCTTGCGAGATCGACCCGGTGATGCGCTCACCCAACGCGACCAGCAGATCGGACTTCTTCATTTCGGCGAGGGTGTCAGCGTGAACCCGGGAGGCCATGTAACCGCCGTAGTTGGGATGGAACGCGTCGAACAAATGCGGCCGGCGATGCGTCGGCATGACCGGCAGCACCCACTGCTCGGCGAGTTTGGTGACGTCGGCGACCTCGGCGGGACGCAACGCGGTGCCCACCCAGATCAGTGGGCGTTCGGCGGCGGCCAACATGGCGGCGAGGCGGTCGATGTCCTCCGGTAACGGTCCGGCCTGCGCGGCGGGACGCGGTTTGGCGATCGGCGCGTCGGTTTCGGCGTCGAACACGTCCTCGGGGACGACGATGGCGACGGGGCCGGGAGTGCCGCTCTCGGCGATGTGGAAGGCGCGGGCGATCGCCTCGCTGGCGTGGTCCGGTTCGTTGACCTCGATCACCAGTTTGGTGACGTCGGACAGCAGGCGGGAATAGTTTTGCTCCTGCAACGCCATGCGGCCGGCCTCGAAGCGTTCGACCTGACCGATGAGAACGACCAATGGCGTGGCGTCGTGATACGCGGTGTGCAGGCCGATCATCGCGTTGGACAGGCCGGGCCCGCGGGAGACAACGCAAACACCGGCCCGGCCGCCACGCATCCGACCGTCGGCGGCGGCCATGAACGCGGCGCCGCCTTCGTGGCGGCAGACGATCAGGCGCATGCGGTTGTTGTCGACGAGGGCGTTGGTGAAGCCGAGATAACTCTCCCCGGGAACGCAGTAGATCAGGTCGATGTCGTGGGCTTCCAGACTATCAACCAGCAGGCGGCCTACGGCGCGGGCCATGTGCGTTTCCTCCGATGTGTTGGTTGGCGGGTGTTTAGCGGTGGGGGGACGCAGGGGTCAAACGGAGCCCCTGACGAATCAGATTGCACCCAAAATGGGCGCATGATAACGTCTCTGCATGCGGATCATCGCCCGGCGCACGCTGAAGCGGTTCATTGAGGCGCGTGCGGGGCATAGCGATCAATCCGCGCTCAAGGCGGCACTGGACGCCTGGTTCAGCGAAGTTAACAAGGCCGAGTGGGGCACCACGGCCGACGTGAAGCGGAGCTACGCGACGGCCAGTATAATATCGGCTGACCGGATCGTCTTCAATATCAAAGGCAACAGTTACCGGCTGGTGGTTGCTGTCGATTTCGCGAAGTCGATCGTATTCATAAAATGGATCGGTACCCACGCGGACCATGATCGAATCGATGTCAGGACAATACGGCATGGCGACTGAAATCAAACCAATCCGCACTGAAGCGGACCATGAGGCGGCCCTGGCCGAGGTTGAGAAGCTTTGGGGCGCGCGTTCGGGCACGCCGAAGGGCGACCGGCTTGACGTGCTCGCGACCCTGATCGCGGCATACGAGGAACGGTATTTTCCGATGGACCCTCCAGACCCAATCGAAGCCATCAGGTTCCGGATGGAACAACAGGGGCTGACACGAAAGGACCTGGAGAAAATAATTGGAACCCGCACTCGGATCGCGGAGGTTCTGTCCCGCAAGCGCGG
>CALFNB010000451.1 GCA_937902425.1 uncultured Acetobacteraceae bacterium
ATCACGCTGTCAGAGCGGTTTTGCAATTGGCTCAGTATGATTGAATATTGTCCGGACCGATCCGCGCATCGTCAACGTAGATGGCGCCTCGGGTCGGTTGGTACAAGGCGGTGAACAGTTTCAGGAATGTCGTTTTGCCGCCGCCGTTGCCCCCAATCAGGAACAGGATTTCACCGCGCCGGATCTCGCCGTCGATCGGCCCGACCTGAAACGTGGCGTTCCCGTCGGTTTCGCGATAGGTGAAGCAGACCCCTTCGAGCCGGATCAGATTGAAGGCACTGAAGTCCACCGGGGACGCCGCCGCGCTTTCGCTGGATTTCGCCAGTGCGTCGTCGAGGGTCGCTGCCAGGCGTTGCAGGTTTTCGACTGTCACATTCACCTGTGCCAGCACGGGAATCAATGTGACCACGTTGGTCAGGGGTCCGAAAAAGAACAGGATCGCGGCGACGATCTTCGCCACCGACCCCGGAGGCGGTGTTGTTAATACGGGAATGACAAAGGCGACCGCGCCCAGCAGGATCACGAAAAACATTTCGACGAAGATGATGTTGTTTGAAAACAGAATCATGACGCGGGTGCGCGATTCGAGAACCTGGTCGGCGGTCGAATGGAATTGCCGAAACATGGCGTCGCTTTTCGCCTTGTTGATGCGGAGTTCCTTGAAGCCTTTAAGCAACCCATTGAGAGAAATGAACAACTCGTCTTCCTGCTTTGACGCGTCACTCAGGCCCTTGTCATAGGCTTCACGATTGCTGAAGTATTTGGCGGCGCCTCCACCGATCAGAGCGAGGCACAACAGCATCGCGACGGGCGACACCGTGGCGATGTAGCCGAGCGTAAAGAAAACCATGACGGCGCCTTGCGCGGCGGCGAACAGCGGTCGCGCCGCCTGGGCGATCGTCGATGTGTCGCGGCTGATCCGCGCATAAATGTCTGCTTCGCCGATGGACTCCAGCGCCCGCAGGTCGGAGCGGCGGATTTTGTCCGCCAGCCGCAACCGCACGCTGCAAATGGCGGCCTCGGCGATCCTGGTGGATTCATAGAGGATGTAGCGTAGCGACCAGACAAACAAGCCAATGGAAAGACTGAACCACACAAAGTGCTGCCAGGATGGACCGTCTCCGCGCAAGGCCTCAACCGCGGCGTTGATCACAGCCAGGTTCATTGCGTTGGCGACACCGGACACCGCCGTCAGCAGCAACAACTTCCGATCCAAGGCATGGGTTTCGCGTTGCAGGAAGCCAAGGACGCCGAAGTTCATCCCGTTAAACACGGTGACCCTCCAGATGCCGGCGGCGAAGGGTAATGGAACCATGGTCGTATGCCACCGCGTCGCATCGCGCGGTCCGAGCGCGTCCCGTCGAACGGCCGTCGGCGTCTCACCTCGACCCTTGGCCATAGGTTTCACTGAGCTGCGCCATGACCGCACCCTTGAGCCGGAAGTATTTCCGGAACGTCGCGCCTGCCACCTGAAGGTCGATGACCGCGCCGCTGCCCTTGAGATAGTATGCCATCGATGCACACGAATGGGCGAAGTGCGCCTTCTCGGTGCCGCCGTTGTGGACACTGATCCAGGCCAGCGCCCGGCGTGCCTGGTGATCCGAGAGCCCCATATGCGTCATGGCCCAGTCGCGGGCCGGCATCGCGATTGTCTCGAGTTCGGCGTGGGTATAACCTTCGTGCACAAGCAACGTGTAAAGACCGACGATGACAGGAGAGCGCAGGCGCATCTCGTCGAGCCAGGATTTGAATTCCAGCGCGGCCGGCACGCAGTACTGGCGACTCTGCCAGATGTCGTCCTGATCGCAAAACGTCGTCGCCATACGATAGAACAGCTCGAAATGCAGGTGTTGACCACCGACGCCGAGGTCTTCGTCCGCGACCCGGTTCAGCCGGGCCGCCGCGCGAAACAACGAAAGCGCCTTGGCGGGTTCGGCGTCACCGATCTTCGCTTCCGCCTCCGCCGACATCCGGTTGGCCAGGCCTTCGACCGACATCGCGGAATTATTGGTCTTTTGCCAGGACGCGAAAAACCGGCGGCGGATGTCGGATGATTGGCTCCCTTCCAGAAAACCACTGAAACTTCGCATGATCGCGTGTACGGATTCGGTTTCGGCGACAAGGCTATCGAACAGCACTTCGCGCAATGGCTCATGGTCGAGTTGCCCGAACGCGTCTCGCATTTCCGCGAACAGAGCGGCGTCGCCGCGCAACCCAGGAGCGAAGCCGATCGTGGAGGAATTCGGGACTGCGGCGGTGGCGTTATGCATCTTGGATTTCCTTCGCGGTATCACTCCGCATGGCCGATGATTCGCTGATGTCCCGGGTGGCTGTCGGCGCGGGGTAGGAGAACATCTGCTCTGCCTGGCGCAGCAACTCGGCCTGCTCGACGGGCGGAGCCGGCGGCCAGACCAGTCCCAGTCCGGCCAGCAGGCTTTGGCTACGCCCCGAGACGATTTCCAGCCGCCGGGCCCGATGTTGCGGCGACAGACCGCGATACAGGTTGAAGTTTTCCAGTGTCTCAGTCAGCGCCGCGTCCATCCCCGGCTCGTCCACCGCCGCGGCAAGGCGCTCCAGGAAGACGTCGAAACTGCAACCGCGGACGCCCTCCGCGGCCGTGACGAATGCGGCCAGCGTATCCCTTCTGGTATTTTCCAGGTGATGCGTTTCGTTGGACAGACCGGTCGATTCCGCCAGCAGCACCAGTCCGCGCGCCACGACGTCCACATGGCACAGCCAGAGATGAGAATCGTCAGGCACCACACCCAGTCGCATGAACGCGGCAAGTTGGCGGAAGAATGCGTTTTCCTTGATGTTGAATTGCAGTGGTCCACCCTCGGCGGCAAACACAAGATTGCCGACCCGGTGGATGCAGGCGTTGGCGAGGTCGCCGCGGGCCGCGACCACCAGCCGCTCGGCTTGCTGCTTGCTGTGAATATAGTAGTTCTCATCCAATGCCTCGGGCGCGGCGTCGTATTCCGTGAACAGCCGGAAACCCTGCTCCGGGGGTTGCCCGCATACCGAGAGGGTGGATACCAGGTGAAAATCCGCCGGGCTCGCCGGGCGGTGAGCCGCGAACCGCAATAACCGAGCCGTGGCGGCCACATTGTCGGCGTGGAATTCCCGCTTGTGCCCGAAATGTTTGACATTCGCCGCGGAATGGAAAATCGCCCGCAGGTTGTTCGCGAGATGTTCGCGGGTCCGGTCCGTCAGCCCCAGATCGTCCCGGCGCAAATCGCCGGCCAGCACGGTCAGGCGTGGATTGTCGCGCAACCCGGCGCCCTGTTCCGGCCCGAAATAATGGCACAGAACCCGCCCCAGCCGGGCGATGGCAGCCCGGTCGTCTTCGCCCCGCGCCAGGACGCTGACCCGGCGATCCCGGTCGGCCAGCAATTCGCGCAGGAGATAGCTGCCCAGATAGCCGGTCGCGCCTGTCAGGAGAACCTGAGCATAGTCCCGGCGTCCCGTCCCACCGTCGCGCGGGTAATGCCGGTTCCGCGCTTCATAGCCACGCAGCGCGATAGCCAGGGTCGCGTCACGCTCCGCCTCATAGGCCGCGAGGCCGTCCCGATAGCCACGCCAATGCCGCGCCGCCGATTGCAGTAGTGCCCGCAGGTGCTCGGGCCGCTGCCGGCAAACGCCAGCGAAGTCGGCCAACCGGGGATGTTCGTATAGATCGTTGATGGTGCAGTGAACGGTGCGTCGAAGTTGATTGACCACGGCTATGGCCCGCAGGCTGTCGCCTCCGAGGTCGAAGAAATTGTCGCCGCGGGCGATGGACCGGTAGCCCAGGTGCTCCGCCCACACTTGTGCGACGCGCGCTTCCATCCCGTTGCGGGGCGGGTCATCATGAACGTAGTCACCGTCCGCCCCGGCGAGCCCGGTCCCCCGCGCGAGTGCCATCCGCCCCAGCGTTGCCCGGTCCACCTTGCCGGCGGTGTTGACCGGCATGGCCGAAATCGTCAGCACCGCAGAGGGAACCATGTACGATGGCAGACTCTTTGACAGATAATCATGCCATTCGGTCGGAGTTGGTTCGGTCGCGCCAGAGCGGAGGCAGACAAAGGCCCGCAAGATCTGCGTGCCGTCAGCGTGGGTTTCCACCACGGCGGCGCCCTGGCGCACGTCCGGGTGGTCCCCGAGCCGATGTTCGACTTCACCCAACTCGACCCGTTGCCCACGCAGTTTCACCTGCCCGTCGGAGCGGCCAAGGATCCGCAGCTCTCCCGTGCTGCTCCAACGTCCTGCATCGCCGGTGCAATAGAGCCGCCCCGCGGACGTCATCACGAAGCTGGCGGCGGTAAGCTCGGGACGGTTCAGATACCCTGATGCGAGGCCCATGCCGCCCAGAAATACGAGCCCCACCGCGCCGGGCGGAACCAGCTCGCCCTGGTCGTTGAGGATATGCACCGACGTGTTGACCAGTGGTCTGCCGGCCGTTAGCCGTTCCGTCCTGGGCGACACCTGTCCGAAGCTGGCGGCGGCGGTGTTCTCGGTTGGGCCATAGCCGTTGAAGTATCGCAGGCGCTCGGCATAGTGCAGCGCGTCGGCGGGATGTGGCGGCTCACCCACGGTCATCAACAGGCGTAAACCGGGAAATTCCGCCTGTTCGAACACCCGGAGGTAGGAGGGTGTCATGGTGGCGACGCCCACGCGCAACCGGGCGATCTTCTCCAGCATGCCCGTGACGTCGTCCATGTCGGCACGTACAAAGGGAACCACCGCCGCTCCGGCCGTCCAGGCCATCGCCAGATCGGAAATCCAGGCGTCGAAAGCCGGCGATGCGAGCAGCAAGACTCTGTCGTGGGAGTGGATGCCCAGGGCGGCAACGGCGGCGACACCAAGGTTGTTCAGCCCCTGATGCAGCAGCAAGACCCCCTTGGGCAGCCCCGTGGAGCCGGAAGTATAGATGATGTAGGCAAGATCCGAGCCTCGCACGTCGCCGTCCGCGAGGCGCGGCCGATGGTCATGACTGGACAGGAACGACTCAGCGAGAGCTTCGGGCCGGAAAATCTCGCAACCGGTTTCGACCAGGGCCGCGGGCGGTTCACACCCGTCGAGCGCCACCAGAATACGGATGCCGGCATCTCGGGCAATGAAGGCAAGACGGTCGCCCGGCAGGTCCGTGACGAGCGGCAGATAGCATCCACCGGCCTTCCAGATGGCCATCACGGTCTCGGGCAGAGCGACGGAGCGGTCGGCGAAAACTCCGACCGATTCCTGCCGTGTCACACCCAAGGCCAGCAACGCATGGGCCAGGGCATTGGCTCTGGCGTTCAGCACCGCATAGCTTTGGGTCCCAAGCTCGGAGACCAGCGCTGGGCGATCCGGCGTGAAATGGGCCCAATGCTCGAACATCGCCGGGAAACTGGGCGCCGGGTGCGGCAAGATTGCCCCTTGCTCCCAGCCGGCCAGCAGGATCGCCTCATCGGGCAGCAACGCGGGAAGCGCGGAACCGGGGATCCGTTCATGTGCCGCCAACAAACGCGCCCATCCCGTCAGGGAGTCGATCCAGGCCGCCGCGGTTTCCTGTTCGTAGAGTGCGGCGTTGACATACCATTGCAGGATAAGGCTGCCGTCCGGTTGCCCTTCATGCACCAGGACCATGTCCTGGGGCGGACCATTCAGGCGCAGCTCATAGTGGACGGCGTTCTCCGTAAGGGGAGCGACGGCGCTGAAACGCAGTTCGCCCTCAACGTCGCCGTTCGTATCCGAGGCGCCCGGGTTTTCCGTGACCGCGAGATCGAACAAGGGATAGCGCGCCGGATGCGGTGACGGGCCATCATCCCGCCTTGCGTCCCGGTACATGCGGGCGAACGGGTAGCGCGCATGTTGTAACGCTTCCGCCAGAGTCTGCTGCATCGTGCGCAGCGCCTGCTCGAAGGAACCGCTGGCGTGGAGATGGCATGGCACGGGCAGCATGTTGACAAAATAGCCGACGAGCCGCGCCTCGCTGACCGAGTCGCGGATGGAAGCCGCAGTGCCCAGGAGGAATTCGGATCGACCGGTGCGCCGCCGCACCTCATGGGCCACGATGGTCAGCATCAGGGCATGCAGGCTGGCCGCGTTTGTGTGGGCGAAGCCGCGCAGACCGGCGGCGGTATCCGCGTCAAGGCGGACCCGAAAGCTGTGGGCTCCCTTGGCGTCCCGTGCCGTCCGTCCCATGGGGCGGCGGAAATCCAGCGGCCAATCGTCGAACGATTTGGGGGTGTGCGCCGAACCGTCACCCAGGATATTCCGCCAATACTCCCCGTCGGCTCGGCAGGCGGCCCCGGCCAGGTAGGCTTCCTCCTGGGCCGCGGAACGATCAAAGTGGCCGCCGACCGGCGGTGGGGTTCGGTGGTTCAGGAGGGTCGTCAGTTCCTCTGTCAGGATCCCGAGCGAGACGCCGTCCGCCACCGAGTGGTGCAGCGCGAGCCAGAAAATCGATCGGTCCGTATCGGCCACATGCGCCAGGCCGGCGCGCCATAGCGGTGGACTCGCCATGGCGAAGGCGACCGTCTGGCGCTCGCGGACATGGACCAGGGCGGTGGACATGTCGGGTTGGTTGGAAAACTCGAATGCCGCGTCGATGTCCGGCGCAACGATGCGGCGTAGCTCGCCCTCCGGATCCTCCTGAAAGCCGGTGCGCAGCGCGGCGTGTCGTGCCACCAGCAGCGCCCAGGCGCGGGTCCATTGCGCGGCGGTCGGGAGATTGCCGTGGACAAGCACCGACAGGCCGATGGCGAAGCCACGCGTGTCGAAGCCAGCCTGCTCGGCGACCCAGAATTCGCGCTGGCCCTCGGTGGCCCGATCCGAGAGAGTCCCCGTCGGAACCGCCGTCCTGTCCAACCGGGCAACCCGCTCCGCGAAGCCCCGCAGCGTCGGCGCCACGAACAGTTCGCGGGCGGAAACGGGATGGCCGAGTGTCGTTTCGAGACGATGGGCCACGGCAATCGCAAGTAGGCTGTGTCCGCCCAGGGCAAAAAAGTTGTCGTCGCGGTGGATGGGGGTATGACCCAGCAACTCGCTCCACAGACGCGCGATCGTCGCTTCCATGCCGTCTTGTGGCGGAGCTGACTCGCCTCGCGCCAACCGGTCGGTCAGCAACGCCTTCAGCGCGCTCTTGTCCACCTTGCCGGAATTGGTCAGCGGGATCGTGGCGACGGCCAGCACCGCCGACGGAATCATGTAGGCCGGCAGGCGGTCGGCCAGATAGTCGCGCCAGTCGTCATCCCCCGGGGCGTGCTTTCCCGGCAACGCACGCACGAAGCCCCAAAGACCATGGCTTCGTCCGGCATCGCCATCCAACACCACGACCGCCTGGGCGATATCGGGGTGGCCGGCGAGCGCATGTTCGATTTCCCCCGGTTCGACGCGAATACCGTTCAGCTTTACCTGATCGTCGATCCGGCCGAGGATCTCGATCTCGCCTGTGGCGCGCCAGCGGCCCAGATCGCCGGAGCGGTAGCGTCGTCCGCGCGGCGTTGCCACGAAGGCGGCGGCGGTCAGGTCGGGGCGTCTCACATAGCCGAGGGCCAGGCCGCTCCCCCCAAGCCACAGTTCCCCGACCACGCCTGGGGGAACGGGGTCGCCCTCCTGGTCGCAAATATGCACGCTGGTATTGGGCAGCGGGCGCCCGGCGGACAGAGTGCCCCGGTCGTCGGCAGACAGCCTCCCCATCGTGCTGCTGATCGTGTTCTCAGTGGGACCATAGGCATTGAAGTACTCGAGGCGACCCGCATAGGTCCGCACGTCCGCCGCGAACGGCGCTTCTCCCCCGGTGACGAGAATGCGTAACGACGGCAATGCGGCGCCGTCCAACAGCCGCAGATAGGTGGGCGTGATGTCGGCCACAGTCACGCGCAACTCGGTCAGGAAGGCCCGGAAGCGGTTGGGTGAGCTGATTATGTCATGCGGAACCGGGCATAGCGCCGCGCCAAAGGCCAGCGGCAGCCCGATATCTGACAGGGAGACGTCGAACGACGGGGACGAGGCCATCAGACAGCGGTCGTCGCGGGTCAGACCAAGGGTTTCGCCGGCGCCCAGTACCATGTTGACGTAGGCATGATGGCTGACCATGACCCCCTTGGGCTGGCCAGTAGAGCCCGAGGTGTAGATGATGTAGGCGGGATCCTCGGCATCGGCGGACAATTTCGGACGATGGGCATGGTCGCGACGGAATGCGTCGCCGAGTGCTTCCGGACGCAGCACGGCGCCCAGGTCCCAGGCCAGCGCGGCCGGAATCGCCAACCCGTCCAGAGCGATCAACAAGGCGATCCCGGCATCGCGAGCGATGAAGGCAAGACGTTCGGGCGGCAAATCGGCGGTCAACGGCAGATAGGCCGCTCCAGCTTTCCAGATGCCTAGTACCGCCGCCGGCAGATTGGCGGAACGTCCGGTCAGGACGCCGACGGCCATGCCCGGAGCCGCACCGCGCGACAGCAGCGCGTGAGCGATGGCGTTGGCGTCCCGCTCCAGCGCCCGATACGTGGTGGTCGCGGTCTGTGTGACGACCGCTGGGCGATCGGCCTGTCCGACACCTGAGCTGTCGAGGACGCGTTCGAACAATTCGTGCAAACGTAGCGGTGGGCGGGGTTGCGTCCTGCCCTGTTCCCAGTCTTCCAGCAAAGCCGTCTCATGCGGCAGCAGGGCGGGCAACGCCTGCCTCGCGCGCTGGCCGTCTTCCGCCAGCAACAAAGCCCAGCTTCTCAGAGCCTCGAACCAATGCTTTGCCGTGTCGTGGGTGAACAGAGCTGCATTGGCATGCCAATGCAGCAGCAAGGCACCGTCGGCCAGGTCCTCATGGATCAGGACCATATCCTGTCCGGGCGATGCATCAGAAAGCTCATAGGTGATGGCGTCCGAGGGCTGCCCGGTGAGCACGGAAAGCCGGTCAAGGCGAGGCAGTCCACGGGAAGCGGGGCGCTCCGGGTTTTCGGTGACCGCCAGATCGAACAGAGGATAGCGCGCGGGGTGCCGGTGCTGTGGGCGGCCGCTCCGGAAATCCTGGTATATACGTGCGAAGGGATAGCGCGCGTGCTGCAATCCCGCCGCCAGCGTCTGCTGCGTTTCGCGCAGTGCCGCGCCGAACGTGGCATCGCGCGGCACCCGGCATGGCACCGGCAACATATTGGCGTAGTCGCCGATCACGTCAGCTTCGGCAGCGGTTTCGCGGATCGACGCGGCGGTGCCGATGATGACATCCGCACGCCCCATGCGCCGCCGCGCTTCCAGTGCGAGCAGGGTCAGCATCAGCGCATGCAGGCTGGCCTCATGGTGCCGGGCGAGGGCTTTCAGGCCTTGAGTCGTGGCGGCGTCGAGGCGTGTCTCGAAACGATGGCTTCCGGTCTTCGCCGTGATCGACCGTGGAAAATCCAACGGTCCCTCCGCAAACGCCAGATCGGGCTGCCGGGCCAGCAAGGCGCGCCAGTAGCGCCCATCCTCGGCACCGGCCGGACCGGCGAGGTAGACCTCCTCGCGAGCCGCCGACGCGGCGAAATCGCTGGCCGCGGCGGGGAAAGTTTCGCCGCGCAGACGTGCCTCGACCTCCTCGATGATAATGCCGAGGGATCGGCCATCGCCCAGGGCATGATGCAAAGCC
>CALFNB010000452.1 GCA_937902425.1 uncultured Acetobacteraceae bacterium
TGGTCTTCCCGGGCTGGGAGGATGTCCTGGCGACACTGGCCTTCATCAGACCCCCCTCCCCAGCCTTCCTGACAGATCAATCTGTCGATTGGTCCTGATTATAAATCCCACCCTTCAACCGACATTTGGCCATAATGAGAACCGCTGCGGGTCGCGTTTACCGCTTGCGGCGACCTCGGGAACGGAGGCAGAATCCTGGGTGTGTTTAGTTTTCGTGTCTCAGGGGTGGGGTTCGGTCCAGCTCACATTCGGAGACATGACACAGAAGTGGGGTTATTCGAAAGAGCTTCTCGCGCCCGAATCCGCTGAGGAGGTAGTGAGCCTGTTTCTTGCAGGCATAGATGACTGAATATTTCCTTCGCGGATGCGTCGACACTTAAGTAAGGGTCGTTTCCCGCACACGGCGTCATCGCCACGCGATGGTCATTTCGTAGCTCATGACCAGAGACTTACTCCAGTTCGGACCAGGCAAATGACGTTATCGCTGACCCTCAAAGGCTTTAATTACGTTTCTTATTACAACGGCGCCTATGAGAACGCGGACTCGCTGACCGCGCTCGCGGCGACCGGAGCCAACACGGCCGCGCTCAATCTCGAATATGGCATCGATGTCAGCAATTCAACGGTCTACGCGGATACGAACTACACCGACAGCCTGACCGCGCTCGCCAACACAATCACTGAGGCCCGCGCTGATGGGCTGTCGGTCATGGTGCGGCCGCTGATCGATTTCCTGAAGCCGGCGGTGATCGGTTCCTACAGCGTCGGCGACTGGCGGTCGTATTATAATCCGACTGACCCGGCCGCCTTCTTCGCCAGCTACAAGACAATGATCGTCGATGAGGCAACGGTCGCGCAGGCGAACGGCGCGGCGTCGCTATGCATCGGCACCGAACTCGATCAGCTAACGGGCCCGGCGTATCTGGCTTATTGGACCGACATAATTTCGGCGGTACGGAACGTGTTCTCCGGCAAGCTGACCTATTCGGCGGACTGGAACGACGCTGTTTCGCCCTGGCAAGGACAACACGGCCTGTCCGCCGGCACCGGCAATCTCGCCACGCAGGTGAGCTTCTGGAACCAGCTCGATTATGTTGGCATCGATTGCTATGCACCGCTGTCGGACGCGGCCAGCCCGACATTGGCACAACTCATCGCCGGCTGGACGCAGGTGCCGACCGATCCGGCGTCGCTCGCGGTTACCGGCAACCAATCGCTGATCAGCTATTTCGAGAGCGTCGCCGCCGCGACCGGCAAGCCGCTATTGTTCACCGAACTCGGCTACGAGAGCGCCACTGACGCGGCATCGCAACCGTCCGGCAGCGCCACCAACGTGTTCGATCCGACGCTGCAGGCCAACCTGTATCAGGCGTTCTTCACTGCCTGGAACCAGTCGGGCGACACGTCGTTGAAGGGTGTGTATTTCTGGAACTGGGATCCGAACGCGGCGGAGGTCGGCCCTGGGAATGGCGCGAATTTCAGCCCGCAGAACCTGCCAGCCCAGACAGTGATAAAGACCGGCTTCACGGCGTGCTTCTGTCGCGGGACGCTGATCATGACCGACCGCGGTGACGTTCCGGTAGAGCAACTTCGCGCGGGCGGCCTCGTGCGAACATTGAGCGGGGTGCCGCGCCCGATCGTCTGGATCGGCCATCGGCGGATCGATCTCACGCGTCATCCGGATCCGGTGCGCGCGCAACCCATTCGCATCCGCGCGGGCGCGTTCGCCGACGGCGTCCCGCGTAACGATTTGCTGGTTTCGCCGGATCACGCGATTTATGTCGATGGCCGGCTGATCCCGGCGCGTCTGCTGCGCAACGACACCACCATCGTGCGAGAAACCAGCTTTCGCACCGTCCGGTATTTTCACGTGGAACTGGATCGGCACGACATCATGCTGGCCGAGGGCCTGCCGGCCGAAAGCTATCTCGACACCGGCAATCGCGGCTTGTTCGATAACGCGAACGCGCCGTTGATCTTACATCCCGACCTGTCGGCCCCCGACCTGTCAGCCCCCGACCTGTCAGCCCCCGACCTGTCAGCCGTTGACGGCCAGGTGCGGCGGGAAGCGTTTTCCTGTGTTCCGTTCGCGGCCGATGCGGCGTCGGTTGAACCGGTTTGGCGCAGGCTCGCGCATCGGGCGGACCAGTTGGGATACGTGCGTTCGACGCCGTTCACCACTGGCGATCCTGGGCTGCGCGTCGTCCTCCCGAACGGATGCCGTCTCGCGCCGGTCGAGGCCGCGAATGGCCGCCATGTTTTCGTGCTACCGCCCAACACCGGTTCCGTTCGGCTGGTCTCCCGGGCAGCGGCGCCTTGTGAGGCCAGGCCGTGGGTGGACGACCAGCGCCGTCTGGGCGCGGCGGTGCGCCAGATCACTTTGTGTCGTGGCGCCGACGCAATCCCAGTGCCACTGGACCACCCGGGTTTGACCGATGGCTGGTGGGATGTGGAGCGCGATGGCCCGGCGATGTGGCGATGGACCGACGGCGATGCCCGGCTGCCGATCGCGAACCCCGCCGCATTGTTGCCCGCCGCATTGTTGGTCATCGTGCTGGGTGGCACGATGACATATCTGGCGGCCGCGGCGGAACCGGCGCTTCCCGGCCACGTTCCTTTGTGCGCCGCTCGCCCGATGTCGCGCGGAGTTTCCGTCTGAACCGCCGGTCGGAACTCCAGGCCGTGCCATCGCCGCCAACGTCAAGGAGCCATTCGCGATGAACGTCCACCTCGACATCACTTTGCTGCAACCGCTCATGGCGCTGGTCGCCGGGATCCTGATCCTGGTCATGCCGCGACTGTTGAACTTCGTCGTCGCGATTTATCTGATAATCCTGGGCATCAGCGGCCTGTGGCCACATCTGCTGCGCTGATCGTCATCCGGCCTGGCGCATCGCCTGGTGCGTCGTATGGGCGACCCCTCCGATCCTGAGGCCTTCCGCGAAAACATCCTGATCGGCCCGCCGTTCCAGCGGAAACGCACTGATGCATCGTTCGATCGTGATATTCGGCTCGATCACGAGCAGGCGCCGCAGCACGACCCCGGTCTCCTGCCCGTGTCCGAGGTGGCCAAGAGCCGCGAGATAAAGCTTGTGTCCCGCCGAGTACGAAGGATTGAGCTGAGTGACCGCTCGTCCGAGCGCCAACGCGGCCTGATAGTCGCGCTTCAGTAAATGAACGACGCCAAACAGTCCATCGAACATGAACGAATACGGATCGAGCGGCGACAGCGCCTTGTAACGGCTGTAGCGCCGTTCCGCCTCTTTGACATCGCCCAAAAGGACATACGTGATCGCGGAGAGCGCCCAGGCGGCGGCGAGATTGGGGTTCAGTTGGAGGGCGCGGTCATGCAGCGCGACCGCCTCAAGTGGGCCATGATTGATGAAAGCCCGCACATGACCGGCGACGGCGAACAGCGCGGCGGAGTATGGATCGAGGACAATCGCGCGTTCCGAGAGGCTGGTGGCGCGGGCCCCGGCCTCCTGTGGGTCAACCGCCCACCCCTGGCTGATGAGCAGTACGTGCCATGAGGCGTACCACGCATGCGCGGAGGCATTGTCCGGCTCCGACTCGATCGCTCGCGCGAGAAGGCCGCCAGCCCGCATGAAGCCATCTTGTTCCAGCCGCGTGATGAGCGGTATCGAACGCAGAATGAGTTGATAGGCCGAGGTGCAAGCCTCAGGATGCGCCGCCACGCGTTTGGCCTGGATCAGCAGCATGACCGGATCGATCTGCGCCGCGACCTCGCCCGCGGTTTCCTCCTGAACGGCCAGCAGATCGTCGGCGGCGCGATCGAACCGGCGTGCCCACACGACCTGATTGTCGGCCCGGAGATCGAGTAGCCGCAACGTGATGCGCAGCTTGTTCCGGTTGCGCTGGATCGCGCCGTCGAGGAGAAAGTCGATATCGCCGGCATGCTTCAGGACCGCGCCATCGCCGCCATCCTTCCCGAACCGCGCGAGCGAATTCACCGAAATCACTGACATCCAACGAAATCGCGACAGCGCCGTGGTGATCTCATTGGCCAGACTGGGACCAAGATAAACCACGTCGTCCGGCAGGCCGACGCATCGCATCGGCAGGACACCAACACGGACGCCGTCCCGCGGGAGACGCTCATCAGCGGCCGCAACCGGTCCCGTCCTGGCCTGCTGCTGTCTGGGCGGTTCGGCTACCGGGCGCGGCGGTCGCGGTGGCAGCCGTTTGCTGGAAGGGCCGCGGATTTCATTCAGCAGTGCCTGCGTTTCCGGCGACGGCGCGGCATCGAGCATTTCGGCCAGCACGGCTCGACACCGGTCATAGGCCTGAATCGCCATGCCGCGCTCACCCTGCGCCGCGTGCGCGCGCATCAGGGCACGCCATGCCTCTTCATGCGCGCGATCGATTTGCAGCAGCCTCTGGGCGGCCGGAATGACCGTCATGGGGTCGGCTTGCTCGCGCAGCACCGCCTCGGCCATGCCACGGGCCCGGTCGCGCAGACGCTCCCGCTCCCCGGTCAGCCAAATGTCGAACGCCGGGTCGATGCCTTCCAGATCCTCCAGCAGGTCACCGTCCAGCAGCGACAGCGCGGCGGGACGGTAAGTGCTCGCCCGCATGATCTCATCGACATCGACCCATATCGCACCCTGGGCGAGCGACAGTTGATCGCGCGTGACATGGAGGATTTCGGTCTTCGCCGGAGCGAGTGCCCGCAGCAGCAACTGGATTTCCTGGCGCAACGAAGCGCGTGCCTGCTCATCCGGCCGCCGGCTCCAAAGTAGTTCGGCGAGGCGGCCGCGCGACGCGGGCCGCGGTGCCGCCAAAGCGACCGCCGCCAGCAACGCCCGCGTCTTGCGTCCTGTCGGCAATACGCTTTCATTTGAAACGGACCAGGCTTCCATATGACCGGCCAGACGAAGACGGACGACCACGGGACTGGTGATTTCAGATGAAATCAGTCCTTCGCCCCCGGTGCTCAGCTGGTCTCGGGCGGCGGCGAGGGCACTGTCATCGGCGCGCAACTCCTCATAGACCGCCTTGGTCTGTTCGTGCGCGGAGTATCGAAGCCATACTTCGTCGCCGACCCGCAGGTGGGCGCGCTCATAGACCGCTCGTAGATCGTCCGGCATCAGGAACATCGCCTCATAACGGGATGTCGGGAATTGAGTTTCCCCTTATTCGTGGCGCCTGGTTGAGGCGATACTGGCGTGATCGATAGAGCGATCTCGGAGGCAGACCAATGAACGTTGCCATAATCGATCAATCACTTATCCCTCCGCGCTAACTAAACGAAATACAATGGGGCGATGATGCGTTCAAGGCCTTTCGTGAGTATTCGACACAAAATTAGTGCCATTGGCCTCGTCTGTATCATTCTGGATAATAAAATGGACAATTCCGCATATGAGAGATATTTATAAAACTCGGTCGTTCCTGTGGTTTCCGATCTATTATTGAATGATAAACAGATTATTTGTCTGATCCTTCCGACCATGAGGCGCGGCATGCGTTACTTTCAAGACCGCAACGGCCCAAAAACAAACGATATTCGTTCCGCAACCTGTTCGATACGCGAAATCAGTCGCCCGCCGGCTCAATCTTTTCCCAGTGTCTGGCGGCGTCTTCGGCGGCCGCCATGGCACTCACGACGGAAGACGCACGGCCGTGCCGCGCGGTTTCCTCGGCGTCACCGGGCCGCCAGACCGTCCAGTCCCAGCCGTCGCGCCGGGGCAACGGTTCGACGATCAGGCGATAGCGCAACTGACCTGGGCGGATCAGGACAGTGGCGAACAACGCATTTTGAGCCTTGTACCACGCCACGGGCGCGGCGAGGCCGGCTGGCGCCGCGTCGTCGGGCCCGTGCCGGACACGGCCGCCGTCGTGGCGTCCCCATGTTGAGGTGGTTGTCTTGGATGCGACTTTGCTTCGGCCGATCGCTGATCCATTCTCGGCAGCACTGGATTCGGACAGCCGGATGGGGCCGACCGGAGCTGCACCCACTGGAGCAATCGGTGAAGCGGCGATCATGTCGTCGAATGCCGCGGGCAGATACAACCTGACCGTCGTTCCGCCTCGCGGTTTGCTGTCGATACTGATATGCCCGCCGGATTGCCGGATGAACCCGAAAACCAGGCTCAGTCCCAACCCGGTTCCACCGCCGGCCGGCTTCGTGGTGAAAAACGGCTCAAAAGCGCGCTCTGTCACGGCGTCGGTCATGCCCGTCCCGGTGTCGGCGACGCTCAGCAGCACGTAATGCCCAATCGTTTCGTTGGGTGCCGCCGGGTCGGCGCGACCGTTCGCGGCGTGATCAGCGAGATCGACGTTCTGGCCCTCGATCGTCAGGCTGCCACCATCTGGCATTGCTTCACGCGCATTGGTGGCGAGTAACGACAGGGCGCGCGCGAGCTGACCAGGATCGATCCGGGCCTTCCAGAGGTCGTCCGGCAACCGTGCGTCGACCCGCACCGTGTCACCCACGGTATGACGAAGCAGACCGGATGCATGTGAAACCAGCTCGCTCAGCGACACCGCGGCGGGCGTCAGCTTCCGCCGCCCGGAAAAGTCGAGCAAGCGCTGAATGAGACGCTCTTTTTCGATCGCCTCGCCGAATGCGTCCTGAATTGGTTCGGCCATGGCGGGTTCGCCGATGGCGTGGTTCCCCAGTTCCTCGAGCTGACCGTAGAGCGCGGTCAGCAGTCCGTTGATTTCATCCGCCAGGCCGCCGGCCAACTGCCGGAGTGCTTCCATCTTCCGTGCCTGTTCGCGGAATTCCCGGCTGGCACGGGAGGAGCGTTCCACCTGGCATCGCGCCAAAGTCACCTGAATCATCGCATGCAATTCGCGCTCGGAAAACGGCTTGAGCAGATAGCCATAGGGGTTCGTGGCGGCGGCCCGCAGCACCATCGAATCCTCCGAGTAGGCCGTCAGGTAGATGACGGGAATGTGATACCCGGGTGGAATCGCCGCCGCCGTGGCGATCCCGTCCATGGGGCCTTTGAGATTGATGTCCATCAGCACCAGGTCGGGCGGGGCCTCCTTTATGGCGTGCAGAGCATGATCGCCGGTCGATACGGCGTTCGGCACGTCATACCCCAGTGCCGTCAGGAGCTGACGCAGATGGAGGGCGATGATGTGTTCGTCTTCTACCACGAGGATACGCGGTGCTGTCATGGAGCCCTCCGTTTGTCGTCAGATTTGGAACCGCAACGAGAATCGCGTTGGATTGGATCGCCGGATCGACAGCGTGCCGTCCATTTGTACGGCGAGAAGTTCCACCAACTGCAAGCCAAGGCTCTCGGTTTTCGGGATATCGAGATCCTCCGGCAGCCCGATGCCATCATCGGATACCGACAGCAGCGCTTCGTTGCCCAGGAGCCGGGTCAGCGCCACGCGGATCTCCCCGTGATCCCGGTCCCGAAACGCATGCCTGAAAGCATTCGCGATCAACTCGTTGACCACCAGGCCGCACGGCACGGCGATGTCGATCGGCAACCGAACGGGCTCCACATCGACATGAATGGCGATGCGGTCCGCATCGATGCTGTACGACTGGATCAGAGCAGGCAGCAATGTGCCGAGGAACATCGCGAAATCGACCATCGCGAAATTCTTCGATCCATAGAGTGTCTGGTGAATGAGCGCCATGGAATGAACCCGGTTCTGGGTGTCGCGCAGCAGTTCCAGGGCGGCTGGGTCGGTGATGCGCGCCGATTGGAGATTGAGCAGGCTGTAGACGATCTGAAGGTTGTTCTTGACGCGATGGTGGATTTCGCCCAGCAGAATGTCTTTCTCCTTCAGTGCCGCCCGGATCCGTTCCTCCTCCAGTTTTCGGTGGGAAATGTCGACGATCGCCGCGAGAAACATCGGCCCGTCGTCGGTCTCGATCGGGTTCAGGCCGACCTCCACCGGAAATTCACTGCCATCCTTGCGAACGGCGTGCAGTTCGCGTCCCGCCGCCATCGGCCCGGACCGCGAGCCGGCGAAAAGCGTGACCCGTGGGCCTGGAAGACGGCCCCGGTACCGCTCCGGCACCAGCATCTCGATCGACTGGCCGCGAATTTCATTCCTTGTGTAACCAAATATTTGCTCGGCCTGAGTGTTCACCATCTCGACCCGTCCGGCCATGTTGACCATGATCATGGCATTGGGCGCGGCTTCGACGATCTGACGGAAGATACCGTCCAAATGGATTCGATCCGGCATGCTACAGGTCACCGGACCAGTACGGCAGCCGCTGTGAAGAAAATGATGGGACCTCATCGCGAATGGCGGGGTGTCGTCCCAGGCACATGCCTTCAGCGATTGGAACGCTCACGATTGAACTGTTGTCAGACACTAATCTTGTTTTCGGTCACGGTGATGGCTGAGACTAGCCGTTCGGCACGCGGAATTCGCTGTCCACGCGTCAGACCGGCGGTATATTTGCGTTAAGTGCGAAGTCAGTCCGAACAATGATCCGCGATGCGCGGCGCGTGGCCGACGGGTCATACCCAATCCGCCATCGGCGCGGGGCGCGGATTGCATGGGCCGATCAGCTTATGAGCGATCCATGCCGCGCATCGCGGCGCCAGTCCACACACCCCGCCGTCCGGCCACCAGGTGGTTGCCGGACGGACCGAATTTGGCTACGAATTGTTCTGCGAGCGATGGCCTGTCCTGTTTCCGATGGAGCGACGCATGGCTGACCCCACCACGGTGTTTTTCGCGACGAATCGCAAGCCGGACCCGACCAAACCGGGACGGTATGGCGCGGAGATCGTCGATCCGACCGACCCGGGCAAGGTGCTCTACGCCGTCATCCCGGTCACCGGTGTCGATTTGAGCAAGGAAGCCAGCGGGCAGCTTGGCGCGATCATCGAACTCTCGGAGGGCGATTTCGCCGACAGTGTCCGCGCGGAACTCACGACAACCGGACGGAACCTGCTGGTCTTCATCCACGGGTTCGACAACAGCTTCGAGGACGCGATCAAGCGGGCCGCTTTCAATCGCGAATGGTTCGCCGCCTCGGGGATGGCCGACGCCGATACCACGGTGCTGGCGTTCACCTGGCCGTCAGCGGGAGAAACGTTCGCGAGCCTGCCTGACCTCCCGCAAGACGCGTATCTCGACGATCAGGCCATGGCCGGGCAATCCGATGTCCATATCGCGGCATTTCTGCACAACGTGCTCGCCCTGGTGGCGCGGGTCCGGGCGTCCGGCAAACGTGCCTTCCTGTTGACGCACAGCATGGGCAATCGCGCCCTGGCATCCGCGATCCCGGTATTTTTTGCGGCGGCCGGTGCCAATGTTCCGGCGACGTTCAATGAAGCCATCCTCGCGGCCGGGGACGAAGTGCACACCACACTGCAAACCGCCAACACCGCCATGTATGGCTTGCGCGAAATCGCCGACCGGATTTCCGCCTATTGCAGTCTGCGCGATATCGCGATGGACCTCAGCATGGCGGTCAACAAGAACATCCGCCTGGGTTATTCGGGACCGGCCGACCGGGCGAATACGTTGACCTATCCGACCGCCAAATTTCGGATCATCGATTGCACGGAGGTGTTTGACTATTTTGGCCTGATCCCACCCGATGCGACGCACCAGTACTATCGGCGTTCGCGGACGGTACGAGCCGATATCGTCAAGGCGATGGCCGGACAGCCTGTCGCATCCGGTGTTTCGTCCCTGTCCGCGCTGCCGTTCGGATTGTGATCGATGTCCACGACGGGTTGGTCATGACGGGAAGTGGCGCGCGCAGGTCAGTCGATCGCGGCCAGGATCGCCTCTCGCACCGGCTCCGGCTGGGCTTCGACGGCGCGCAGGACGGCGCGCAGGCCGGAGCGCAGGTCGTACACCTGGTCGAGTAACGACAGCACCAGCGGAATCGTTTCGTCTTCGATCCGCATCGCCGAGCGCAGGTCATGGATCAGCCGGATGCGGGCGATGTCGATATCCTGAAACACCGGGTCGGCGCCGGCCCGTTCCGGCCGCACCCAGCCGCGATCGATCCAGGCGGTCAGCTCCGGCTCACCCAGATCGGACAGGCCCTGATCGGTGAACAGGGCGATGACGGCGGTCAGGTGCATCATGGTTCCTCCATCCCGGCGCGCGGATTGAAGGGGTGCGCCGGGGTCCAGCCGCGGAGGAATGCGGCCAGAGCGGGTTCCTCACCGGGCGGGACCGCGACTTTCAGTTCCACGAACTGGTGGCCCTCGCGAATGCCGCGGCCGCGCAGACGAAGCCGCGTCCCGTCGCCGGAGCCGGGCGGGATGGTCAGTTTCACGTTGCCCTTGATCGTCGGGACCGACACCGAGGCGCCGAGCACGGCCTCCGTCAACGTCACCGGCAAATCGATGATCACGTCGTCGCCGACCCGGTGGAAGAACGGGTGCGGGGCGACCGCGACCTCGATCAGCGCATCGCCCGGCGGTCCGCCGCCAATCCCGGGCCGGCCCTGGCCCTTGAGGCGGATCGTGTGGCCATCCTCGATCCCGGGCGGGATCTTGACGTCGAGCGCGCGCCCGTCGGGCAGCAGCACGCGGCGCGAGGTGCCGTTCGCGGCCTCCAGAAAGCCGAGCGTCAGGGCGTAATTCAGGTCCGCACCGGGTGCGCGAAAGTTGCCGCCGCCGTGGCGGGCGGCGAACTGGCGGGCGAAGAATTCGGCGATGTCGTCCTCGGTGAAGCCCGCCGTGTCGCCGCCGCCAGAGCCACCCGCCGCATACCTCTCGCCTGAATACCGGTCTCCCCCTGGAGCGCCACGAAAATCGCGGTAGAATGAGCCACGCGGCGGGACCTCATGGCCCTCGGCGTCGATCTCGCCGCGATCGAAACGGGCGCGCCGCTCGGAGTCCGACAGCAGGTCATTGGCGTTGTTGAGCTCCTGAAACCGCTCCGCCGCCTTGGCGTCGCCCGGGTGCAGGTCGGGATGGTGACGTTTGGCCAGTTTACGATAGGCGGCCTTGATCGCGGCTTCGTCGGCGTCGCGCTTCAGGCCGAGGATTTCGTAAGGGTCTCTCATGGGCAGCGTAGTTGAGCCCGGAACGCCAGCGGATCAAGTCCCCAGCGGATCAAGTGCCGGATCAAGTGCCGGATCAGGTTCCGGTCCAGACCGGCGGACGTTTTTCCAGGAACGCATCGATCCCTTCTTCGGCGTCATGGGCCAGCATGTTGCTGGTCATGACCTTCGCCGTCAGAGCGTAGGCGGCGGCGAGATCGAGTTCCGCCTGGCGATAGAACGCCGCCTTGCCGATGGCGAGGGTCAGAGGGCTCTTGCCAACGATCTGCCGTGCCAGCCCGGTGACCGCCGCGTCGAGTTCGCCGTCCGGCACGACGCGGTTGACGAGGCCGATCTCACGGGCGCGGTGCGCGTCGATCGGGTCGCCGGTCAGCAGCATTTCCATCGCGGCCTTGCGGCCGACGGCGCGGCTCAGGGCGACCATCGGGGTGGAGCAGAACAGGCCGATGTTGACGCCCGGCGTGGCGAAGCGGGCCGCCGCTCCGGCGATCGCGAGGTCGCAGGTGGCGACCAGTTGGCAGCCGGCGGCGGAGGCGGCGCCATGCACCCGCGCGATCACCGGCTTGGGCAACGCGACGATGCGTTGCATCAGGCGGGAGCACAGCGCGAACACGGCCTGGTACGCCTCACGGGTGGGCGTGGCGCGCATTTCCCGCATGTCGTGGCCGGCGCAGAACGCCGGACCGGCACCGGCGATGATGACGACGTGCGTGGCGGGGTCTGAGGCGATGCTGGCCAGGGCGGCGTCCAGCGCCTCCATGAGGGCCAGGGAGAGGGCGTTGCGCGCCTGGGGGCGGTTCAGGGTCAGCGTGGCGACGCCGTCCTGGTCGTGGCGGAGGAGGAGAGGGGAGGTGGTCATGAGCGTGGGTCCTGGCGGAGATCAAAGTGGCCTCGTGGCTCCGGGCCGATGACCGGCGTTGTCGCTCCGGGCCTGGGCCGGGCGTCGGCCACCATGCGTCAGTGCCGCCCAGTACCGACTGACACCGTACCAACCATGACCGCTCCTTCTTTACCAACCATGACCGCTCCTTCTTTGGCGCGGATGATCCGGCCCGGGCGACGGGTCAACCGGAATTCGCCGGCCGGTAAACCATTCCGCCATTGAGAAAACTCTGTTGCCCGACAGTCGGCTTCTGTAGACCGATCAGCTCATCGGTCAGAGCGAGTCGCACAGTTTGCTCGAGCCGGAAATCATGCATGCGTTGCAAGAAGACCCGGTCAATCGAATCAATGTTTGACGATAGTACGGCATCAATGCCGCGGCGCGTACACAACGCGGTTAAATCATCATCCGGCCAGTCGGTCACTTCGTTCGCAGCGAACGTCTTCAGACAATGGAAGCAACCACATTCGCCGCCACTCGCCAGCAGCTGACGGTTCTTCATGGAATGGCGATGTGCCGCCTTTAGCTCGCGTTCGGGAATGTTCACCATACCGTGATTATCCTTGCCTGTATGCTCGTCTATCACAGCAGTCACGCCGCGCGCGAGGTGTGACGAGACGTGGCGGGTCGGCATCAGGTCCGGCGGGAGGCTCCCGTGGCGTTTCGGCCGGCCTCGGGGACAAAAGCCCACCAATCGCCGCTCAAGGCACGCTGCTCAGCAACTCGTCCAGCGTCACCGCGCAGGTCTCGGGCACCGGCAGCGGGGGCTGACCGTCATTCGACTCGGGCATGGCATGTCGCGCCTTGGCGTAGAGGCCAGGCACGTCGATCCTTTGGCGCATGGACGGGGTGTAGGCGTCCGCGGCGTTGATGCGCGCCACCCGCGCCTCGGAGCGCCAGTGCGGCGCGTCACGGGACAGCGGCCACGCCGCGGCTTTGAGGTCGTGCAGCAACGCCTGAAACACTAGCGACCGGCAGGCCCGCAGGCCATTGCGTCCCACGTCCGCTACCTCCTCGACGATGTTAACCCAATCAGGCGCCTCATTCACAGGGTCGCCGGCGGCGACGCGGCGCAACAACTCGGCCTGATGCTCGCTCCAGCTCAGGATGTCGGTCTCGTAGAGGTCGCTCATGCTGCCTTGCTCCCCTCTCTCGTTACAATAACTGTCACACTCGATATCAACGAAGGTGGCGTGCGGC
>CALFNB010000453.1 GCA_937902425.1 uncultured Acetobacteraceae bacterium
TCATGCCGCCAAGTAGTCCAATGACCTTCTGTGACACCCGGATGCTCCGATCGATCCAGCCTGTTAAACGGGATGCGCCACACCATGGCAAGGTCCGGTTTCCAGCCATGGCGGACACTCAATTCGCGGTACCCGCGGCAGGCAACGGCATTCGCACGGGAACTGTCTGGGCCGCCCAGACCGCCGTGACAATCGCCGCTCACCCCGCGGTAATCCGCACCTGAACATCCCGCGGCCGGGCCATGTAGGGCGCCGAGGTCACCAGGATATCCGCCCCGGCGCTGGCATACGCAGCGGCGTTGCCCGCATTGACCCCGCCCGCCGCCGCGATCTTCACGCGCCCAGATGCGGCATCCGCCATGCGCGCGCGAACATCCGCCAGGGCATCCGGAGAAAACTTTTCCAACTGCACCACATCCGCGCCGGCAGCCGCGGCGTTCAGCGCGTCGTCCGGGTTCGCCACTTCCACAACGATCGCCCGCTCCGGCGCGCTCATGCGCAGGCGGGCGATTGTGACGCACAGGTCCTCGCCAGGAAGAAACGCGCGGGGTTCGGGGAACACCAGGATCGTGTCGCCGAGTCCGGTGCGGTGCATGGCACCACCGCCGGCGAGGACGGCTTTGATCGACAGCGCCCGCGTCAGCGGCACCGATTTGCGTGTGCGGGCCACGGTGATCCCCGGCACCACGGCACGCGCCGCGTCGCGCATGTCCCGCACCGCACTGGCGATGCCGGCGGACCACTCGATCAGCGTCTGCACCACCTTCCAGCCGGCGTGCAGTGAGGCGGCACCGCCGGTGGCCTCCAGCAGCAGCGTGCCGGGTACCACCGCCTCGCCGCTGGCCACCAACAGCCGAGGCACCGCGCCGAGGCGGGTCAGAATGCGCGCCGCTTCTTCCGTCGCACAGGCGACCATCGGATCGCGGCGGCGAAGCTGATGCGGCCTGGCTGGCCGGAGATGCCAAGCGTGCGCGTGGTCAGGTCGCCGAAACCAACGTCCCCGACGATCAGGCGGTCGATCTCAGCCTCGGCGATCGGGATCAGCGCCACGCCCGCGCCACCTTGAACGCGTCGCCGAGCAAACCGCGCCAGCCGCGCGCCAGCCGCACCGAGCGCATGATTTCCCGTTCCTTGGTGCGTTTATCGACACCGTCGACGCGGAACCAGGTTTGCGCCGCCTGGCTCAACAGCCGAGGATACAAATCCAGCAATTGCCGATTGCCGTGCAAAAGTCCCGGAACTTTCCGGTATTTCTTCATGTCCTTGAGGACAAAACTGTCTTCCAGCAAGCTCCGGTAGCCGGCCAGGTTGGCTTCGGTGCAGGGTTCCCGCAGGCGTTTCAACTTCACCACGGTTTCCCCCGCCAGCCGGCCCGATGTCATCGCGAGGTTGGATCCCTCGCGATGCACCGCGTTGACCAGATGCGCGGCGTCGCCGACCACCATCCAGCCGTCGCCGGCCAATTTCGGCATGGCGTTGAAGCCGCCTTCCGGGATCAGGTGCGCGGCGTATTCCTTGACCTCCGATCCGGCGAGCAGCGGCGCCACGCTCGGGTGCGCCTTGAACGCGTCCAGCAGCCCGTACGGCGTCTGTTCCGTGCGGGTGAAATCGTCCACCAGGCAACCGATGCCGATCGAGATCGATTCGCGATTGGTATAAAGAAACGCAAAGAAACGCCGTGCCGGTTCATGCCCTGGGTGATCGTGCCCATCGCCTCGATGACCACCCCCTCGTCGCCGCGCAGCCCGAAGCGGCTTTCGATCAACTCCTGGGGCAGGAAATGCATCTCCTTGACCGCCAGCGCCACGTCCTTCGGTCGCGGTTGTTCGCGCAGCCCGGCCTGCTGGCCGGTCAAACCGTTGACGCCCTCCGCGAGGATCACCACGTCGGCGAGCAACGCGCCGCCATGCCGGTCGGTCTTCACGCCGATCACCCGGTTGCGCTGATCGCGCAGCAAATCGGTGACCGTGGTCTCGCACGGCAACGTGGCGCCCGCGTCGCGCACCCGCCGGCTGAACCAGCGGTCGAACTGCGCGCGGATGATGGTGTAACGATTCGGCATGGCCTCGTTGAACAGCTCCGACCGGTAGTGCATCCCGGTGTCGGAGACGTCGTCCATCATCCAGATGCGCTGCTCGATCACATGCCGTTCCAGCGGCGCGTCTTCGCGGAAGTCCGGCATCAGCCGTTCCAGAGCGTCGGCGTACAGGATCGCGCCTTGCACGTTCTTCGAACCCGGATACTCGCCGCGTTCGAGCTGCAACACGTTCAGCCCGTTCTTCGCCATCGTATAAGCCGCGGCGTTACCGGAGGGGCCGGCACCCACCACGATCGCGTCGAAACGTTCTTCGGTCATGTCACGTCCCTTTCAACCGGCGAGCCGGTTCACCGACAGGCGTTTGCGGAATGCCTCGGTCAGTGCCGGCAGCATCTCGGTCGCGTCCGCCACCACGCCGAGATGCGCGAAATCGAAGATCGGCGCGTTTGGATCGGTGTTGATGGCGACGATCAGGTCGGCGCCCTCCACCCCGACGCGATGCTGGATCGCGCCCGAGATCCCGGCGGCGACGTAAAGTTTCGGACGGATCGTCTTGCCGGTCTGGCCGATCTGCCGGTCCGCCGTCATCCAGCCCTTCTGCACCAATGGCCGGGAACCGCCCCACTCACAGCCCAGTACCTCCGCCAGCGCGCGGACGAGTTGCAGGTTTTCCGGCGACCGCAGGCCGAGGCCGCCGGCGACGATGATGTCGGCATACGCCAACT
>CALFNB010000454.1 GCA_937902425.1 uncultured Acetobacteraceae bacterium
TCGCCGCATGCGGGATCCCGCGTTCCGCGCCCAGGTGTTGAATGAGGCACCGTCCGGGGAGTTGCTGAACCGGTTGTCGCAGTTCCGTCAGCGGATCACGACAGGATGGAACCGCATGTTCCCGATGCAGGACCCGCCGAACTATGAGCCGGAGGAGAAGGACAGCATTGGGGCAATGGCCGCGCGGTCGAATCATTCGCCGGACGAGGTCGCGTACGATTACCTCGCGGGCGGCGCCGAGAGGTTCCTGTTCTATCCAATCGTCGGCTACAATGATGACAACCTGGACGTCATCCACGAGATGCTTTCGGATGAAACGACGTTGCTTGGATTGTCGGACGGCGGCGCACACTGCTCCTCGATCGTCGATGCGAGTGTGCCGAGTTGGATGCTGATCCACTGGGCGCGCGACCGCAGCCGCGGACCGAAGCTGCCACTGGAAATGCTGGTGAAGCGGCAGACCAACGATACGGCGCGATTCTTCGGCTTCCATGACCGCGGACTGCTGAAGGAAGGGATGAAGGCCGACGTCAACGTGATCGACTACCAGCGGCTGCGGCTGCATATCCCCGAGGTCCGTTACGATCTGCCGATGAACGGGCGGCGCCTCGTGCAACGGGTCGACGGTTACAAGCACACGTTCGTTTCCGGTGTGTCGACGTTCGAGGATGGTCAGTATACCGGCGCCACCGCGGGCCGTCTGGTTCGCGCGCGCTGATTGGCTCGACCCTCGGGGTTTGTCCGATGGTGGACAGGCCGGCCCCGGCCGGGTCGCTGGCGGCGGTACTTTAGTTGATCAACACAGGAGACCAATATGGAAAAGCGCCAGCTCGGCCAGTCCTCGCTGCATGTCTGTCCAATCACCTTCGGCGGCAATGTCTTCGGTTGGACCGCCGATGAGCCGATGTCGTTCAAACTGCTGGATGCGTTCGTCGCGGCCGGGTTCAATTTCATCGACTCGGCGGATGTCTATTCGCGCTGGCATCCGGGCAACAAAGGCGGCGAGTCCGAAACCATCATCGGCAACTGGCTAAAGGCCCGCGGCGGACGCGACAAAGTCATCATCGCCACCAAGCTCGGCATCGAAATGGCGCCTGGGAAGAAGGGCCTGTCGCGTAAATATATGATGCAGGCGGTCGAAGACTCATTGCGGCGTCTGCGAACGGATTACATCGATCTGTATCAATCGCATCGCGACGATCCGGAAACGCCGATTGAGGAAACGCTGTCCGCCTACGCCGACCTGATCAAACAGGGTAAGGTGCGGGAGATCGGTGCGTCCAACTTCTCCGCGCCACGATTGGCGGAGTCATTGCAAATCAGCACGGAAAAAGGCTTGCCGCGCTATCAAAGTCTGCAACCGCAGTACAGCCTGGTCGAGCGCGCGGAATTCGAGGGCCCCCTGGAGGCACTCTGCCTGAAGGAAAAGATTGGTGTCATCGGGTATTACTCCCTCGCCAGCGGGTTCCTGACTGGCAAGTACCGCTCGAAGGCCGACGCCGAGGGGCGGGCGCGTGGCGGACGCGTCGAGAAATACCTCAACGATTATGGGTTTGGGGTGCTCGCGGCGCTGGATGACGTGGCGAAACGATACAATGCCAAACCGGTGCAGGTCGCGATGGCCTGGCTGATCGCGCGCCCCGGTGTGACGGCGCCGATCGCGAGTGCGACGAACCTCGATCAATTGGCCGAGTTGCTGAAATCGGCGGAGATCAAACTGGATGCGGCCGCGATCCAGCAGATCGACGCGGCCAGCAAGCCGCGTTGATGGTTTTCCTGAATTCCGGGCCTAAATAATTCAAGTTCCCCGTTGGCCCTGAAGAATCAGGGGGATAGTCTTGGTTTGCGACTTAAAGACCATCACCAACGGGGTGTGCGATGCTGCCACAGGGTGTGCTCGGCTTCCAGTATGAATCGGATTCCTCAAACAACGGCCTGACGTCGCTGGCCGGCCTGCCGTTGTATCTTGATCTGATCCAGGCCAGCGGGCTCGGCGCGGCGATCCACCGACATGTGCACGTGGCCGGCCGCCAGGGCTGGCTGGACATTCAGATGGTGCTGGCGGTGGTTTTCCTGAACCTGGCCGGCGGCGATTGCGTCGAAGACATTGAACGGCTGGAGAACGACAGCGGCTTCGCGGCGATCCTGCGCGCGATCGAGCAGAATTTGCTTTCGCGGGCCGAGCGGCGGTCGCTCAAGACGCGATGGCGCCGTACCCGTGAGCGCGTCGTGCCGTCACCGTCGGCATTGTCTGGCTGGCTGGAGCGTTTCCATGATCCGGCGGCGGCGAAAGCGGTCGCGGGCACCGCGTTCATTCCGGCGGTAACGGACGAACTCCGCGGCCTGTGGCAGGCGAACCGCGCGCTTGTGGGCTTCATGCAGACCCACCAGCCCGCGATATCGGCGACGCTGGATATGGATGCGACGCTGATCGAGACGCATAAGCGCGATGCGTTATACTGCTATAAGAAGTTCAAGGCGTATCAGCCGCTGAACTGCTGGTGGGCGGAACAGAACGCGATGCTGTATTCCGAGTTCCGCGATGGCAATGTGCCCGCCGGTCACGAACAACTGCGCGTGCTGAAGACATCTCTGGTGCATCTGCCGCCCAGCGTGACGAAAGTTTCATTACGTTCAGATACAGCGGGCTACCAGGAGGAATTACTGCTATATTGCGGCGAAGGGAAAGACCCGCGGTTCGGGGTGATCGACTTCGCGATTGGGGCCGATGTCACCCAGCCGTTCCGCGCGGCGGTGCTGGCGACCGCGGAGAGCGAGTGGAAGCCGCTGATCCGGATGGTGGACGGTCAGCCCCAGCAGACGGACCAGGAATGGGCTGAGGTCTGCTATGTGCCAGACTGGGCTGCATACAGCCGTAAGCGGGCGGATTATCGCTTCCTGGCGATCCGTGAACCGCTTCGCCAACTGGCACTGGGGGATGAGGCAAACCTGCCGTTCCCGACGCAAGAGTTTGGTCAGAAGGGTACCTTCAAACTGTTCGGCACCGTGACCAACCGGAAGGATCCCGGCGATCAGGTAATCTGGTGGCTGCGCGAGCGGTGCGGCAAGAGCGAGGAAGTCCATTCGGTGATGAAATCCGATCTCGCCGGCGGACAACTGCCATGCGGGCTGTTCGGCGCTAACGCCGCATGGTGGGCGTTGATGAT
>CALFNB010000455.1 GCA_937902425.1 uncultured Acetobacteraceae bacterium
GGAATTCTTCGATGGCGGCTTTCTGGAGCCGCTCGACGCCTATATCGACCAGGCCGGGATCGAGGATTGGGCGCGCCCCGCCTGGACCCATGGCGGCAAAATCTATGGCATCCCGGCAGAAGCCTATACCGTCGAATTTTATTACAACAAGGACCTGGTGAAGCGACTGGGAGTCGAGTTGCCGCCGAACTTTCAACTCACGCAGGCGCAGTTCGCCGATCTGGTGAACCGGGCGGTCAAGGCCGGGATCACACCCGTCGCGGCGGGCGTCGGCGACCGGCCCTATCCCGGTGCGTTCCTGACCTTCGAATCGCTGCTGCGCAAACTCGGCATCGAGGATTACGGCAAGCTGGTGCATGGCCAACTGGCCTACAACGATCCGCGCATCATCGAAGTGCTGACCTGGATGAAAGGCATGATCGATGCCGGCGCCTACCCGAAGAGCATGTCGACATTGAAACTCGGCGAAGCGCATTTTTATTTCTACAGCTCACCGGGCGCGGTGACATTCGCCAACCCGAGCTGGTACAGTGGACGGGCCTTC
This sequence comes from uncultured Acetobacteraceae bacterium, assembly GCA_937902425.1. Taxonomy (GTDB): domain Bacteria; phylum Pseudomonadota; class Alphaproteobacteria; order Acetobacterales; family Acetobacteraceae; genus Rhodopila. The sequence continues at coordinate 545 of CALFNB010000455.1, forward strand.
GCCAAACCCGAGGATGGCGGCCAGCCAGCGAACTTCCCACTCGGGATCATGCAATACCCGGCGATGGACAAGGGCGCCTGCCCCAACTGCAAGACGCTCGCCGTCGGCGGCAGTTTCTCCATGTTTTCGAAGAGCCCGCATAAGGAATGCGCCGGCGCGATGCTGCGCTCGATGGCGACGGTCGAGAACGGCACGAAATGGATGGAGATGGTGGCGCTGCAGACCGGCATCAAATCCGATACCAGCAAGATCAACAGCCCGCACGCCGACTACTTCAAGGAGCTGGACGCGCGCGACAAGGACGCCAAATATTTCTTCGGCGTGCCGTTGCTGTATTACCGCGGGAAATGTGCCGAGACCTACTCGCAGGTCATGAACGCCGCTTTCCCCGAGGGGCTGATCAGCGTGAAGGACGCCGCTGACAAGATGGACGCCGCGTGCCTGGTCAAGTAGCGAGCGGCCCGTCCGCCTGGCGCCGCCTGTTCCAGCCGGGAACGGGCGGCGACACCAGCGGCGCTTCCTGGCTGGTGCTGCTGCTGTTTCTGGGACCGGCGCTGCTGGTGTTCGGGGCCATGATCGCCTACCCGATGGCGCGCACGATCTATGACAGCTTCTTCACCATCGACGATCCGGATAAACCGGTATGGATCGGACTGGCCAACTACGTCACGCTCGCCGGCGATGAAACGTTCCGCCGGGCGGTCCTCAATACGTTGATCTGGTCGGTCGCCGCGCCCGTGCTGGATGTCGGCGTCGGCCTGTTGCTGGCGCTGTGCCTGTTCGCGAAGGTGCCGTTCACCCGGTTCCTGCGCATCGCGTGGTTCACGCCGGTTTTGCTGTCCTACGTGGTCGTGGCGATCGTCTGGTTGTGGCTCTACAACTACGATTGGGGCATCGTGAATGTCATGTTCCGCGCCGTTGGACTGGGCGGGTTGGCCAGCGCCTGGCTCGGCAATCCACATCTGGCGCTGGGCTCGCTGATTTTCATCGACGTGTGGAAATGGGCGGGCTTCAACATGGTGGTCTGCCTCGCCGCCATCCACTCGCTGCCGTCCGAGGTATTGGAAGCGGCCGAGTTGGACAATTGCGGCTGGGGCGGCAAGTTGCGCTTCGTCATCGTGCCGTTGCTGCGGCCGACCTTGTTGAACCTTTATATCCTCGCTTTCGTCGCCAAGATGAAAGTGTTCGACCTGGTCTGGATCATGACCCAGGGCGGTCCGCTGTGGTCGACCGAAACGGTGTCGACTTATGTGTATAAGCGCGCCTTCGCCTGGAACACGTTCGATCTCGGCTATCCGGCGACGATCGCCAGCGTCTGGTTTGGCGTCGTCATCGTGACCGTGTTGCTGCTGAACCGGTTGCTGCGGTCCCGCGAGCGGGTGGAGTTCTGATGGTGTCTCGCGCGCTTGGCCGCGGCGGCCTGATGGCAATCCTGGTCGCCTATACCGCCTTCGCCGGCTTTCCGTTCTTGTGGGTCGGCACGATGTCGCTCCGCACCACGACGGAAATCGCGTATAATCATTATGGATGGCCCAGTCCGGCGCATTGGGCGAAGTTCAGGGCGGCGTGGATTGATTCGGCGTTCAACACGTATTTCACCAACAGCGCGACGGTTGTCATCGGCTCGGTGGCGGTGATCACGCTGGTGGGCGCGGCGGCGGCGCATTGTCTCGCGCGCTACCGGTTCCGCGGCAACCGGCTGGTCTATTTCATCCTGTTCTCTTCGATCATTCTGCCGCCGCAGATCGTTCTGATCGCGGTTTATCAGACGCTGGTCGAATACAATCTCTACGATACGTTGTGGGGTCTGGGGTTGGTCTATGTGTCGCTGCAACTGCCCCTGACGATCTATCTGCTGGAGGGTTTTTTCGCTCGCATTCCACAGGATTTGTTCGACGCGGCCAAGGTGGACGGCTACGGCGATTTCGAAATCTTCTTCCGTTTGGTTCTGCCGGTCGGGATGCCGGCGATCGCCACCACGGTCATTCTGAATTTCATTTTGCTGTGGAATGAGTTTTTGTTCGCCGTCGTGCTGATCTCCGACGATGAGTTGCGCACGCTGCCGGTCGGAATCCAGCGATTCATGGGCGACCATTTCCAGGATATCGGCATGATCGCGACCGGGGTGATGATCTCCGTGCTGCCGGTCATCGTGGTTTATGCGTTTTTCTCGGAAAAGCTGATCCAGGGGATGACCGCGGGAGCGGTGAAATGACCGGCGCTTGTGCGCGAGGCGCGTTCCTCCCACTGGCGCGCGCCGGCATGGATGGCCTCGCCACGAATATCCCACCCCGGAACCTCCCCTGATGGCCACCGTCCAACTCGAATCCGTATCGAAATCCTACGGCAACGGTCCCCTCGCCGTCGACAGCGTCGATCTCTCCATCGCCGATGGTGAGTTCATGGTCCTGCTTGGCCCCTCCGGCTGCGGCAAATCCACCACCCTGCGCATGATCGCCGGCATCGAATCCATCACCTCGGGCCAACTCTCCATCGATGGCCGCGTGGTGAACAACGTTCCCGCCCGCGACCGCGACATCGCCATGGTGTTCCAGTCCTATGCGCTCTATCCGCACATGACCGTGGCCGACAATCTCGCTTTCGGCCTCCGCCGCCGCTCGGTCCCAAAGCCGGAAATCGCGCGCCGGGTGCGCGAGGTCTCGGACCTGCTCGGCCTCGCCCCCTACCTCGCCCGCAAGCCGTCGGCGTTGTCCGGCGGCCAGCGCCAGCGCGTCGCGCTTGGCCGCGCCATGGTGCGCGAGCCTCAGGTGTTCCTGTTCGACGAGCCTTTGTCCAACCTCGACGCCGCTCTGCGGGTCAACACGCGTAACGAACTGATCCGCCAGCATCATCGTCTCGGCTCCACCATGATCTACGTCACCCACGATCAGGTGGAGGCGATGACCATGGGCAACCGCGTCTGCGTCATGAACGCCGGCCGCGTCGTGCAGATCGGTTCGCCGCTGGAGGTTTACTGGAATCCGGCGGACACGTTCGTGGCCCGCTTCCTTGGCTCGCCGCCGATGAACCTGCTGGAACTTCCGGCCTCAACCGCCACCAGCGGAACCGGTGACTGGTGCCGGGCCAGTAACGAGAACGCCACCGTTCCCCTGACGCTCTGGCACCCCGCGACCCTCGCCCCTTATGCCGGGAAGCAAATGATCATTGGCGTGCGCGCCGAGGATTTGCGTCTTGGTCCGCCGGCGGAAACCACGTCCACCGGCCGCCTCGGCTGGTTGCACGGCCGCATCGACGCCATCGAGCCGCTCGGCGCGGAAACCCTGGTCCTCGTCTCCGCCAACGGCACCGAGGTCACCGCCCGGCTCGGCCGCGACGTCTCGGCGCGGGTGGGGGAGGCGGTGACGCTGTCCTTCGACGCCGCCGCCGTACACCTGTTCGACCCCGTCACAACGAAAGCCATCGCGAGGGAGAGGTAAGATGCGCGTCGCCCTCATCGGTGCCGGCATGGTCAGTCGTCACCATCTGATCGCCTGGACGAAACTGCGGCCGGACGTGGAGATCGTCGCCATCGCCGACCCGGTGGCCGCCAATGCCGCGAGTCGCGCCGCCGAGTTCGGCGTGCCCAGTACCTACGCGACGGTCGCCGCCATGCTTGACGCGGAAAAGCCCGATGCGATCGACATCGCCGCCCCCCGAGAATTCCACGCGGAACTGGTCCGCCTGGGGGTGGCGCGTGGCGTGCCGGTGCTGTGCCAGAAGCCGCTGGCGCCCACTCTGGCGGAAGCCGAGGCGCTTGTCGCGGACACCGCCGGCGCGCGCCTGATGGTGCATGAGAACTGGCGCTTCCGCCGATACTACCGCGACGCCGCGCGCTGGATCGCCGAGGGGACGATCGGCGCCGTCCGCCAGTGCCAGATCACCCTGCTGACCTCTGGCCTGCTGCCCGACGCCACCGGCGCCCGTCCCGCGTTGGTCCGCCAGCCCTTCTTCCTGCGCGAACGGCGCCTGCTGGTGAATGAGGTGCTGATCCATCATCTCGACACCCTGCGCGTGCTGCTTGGCCACCTGACGGTGACGGCGGCCCACCTGGGGCGGACGTGTGAGGACATCGCGGGGGAGGACAACGCGTTGATCGCGATGAAGGCCACCTCGGGCGCCGCCGCCGTGGTGTTGGCCAACCTCGCCGCGCCCGGCTTTCCGCCAACCCAGGCCGACGAGATGCTGGCGATCGGCACCACCGGCTCCATCCGGCTGCACGGCAACAGGCTGGAACGCATCGGCGCCGCGCCCGAGGTCCGGGAATACGACCTGGCCGAATGCTACCAGGGCGCCTATGACGCGGTCATCGCCCACTTCGTCGATTCTGTCCGCACCGGCAAGGCGTTCGAGACGACCCCGGAGGACAACCTTGAAACGCTGCGCCTGGTCGAGGACGCCTATCGCCTGTCCGGATGGCCGCGTCCCGGCGCATGACAACGGGCATCCCTAAGGCGCTCGCGAGCTTCGTCTCCGCCATCGAGGAGGACATCATCTTCGGCCGCCTCCTCCCCGGCCAGCGGCTGGTCGAGGACGCGCTGATGGCGCGTTTTTCCGCCACGCGCCACACCATACGCCAGGCCCTGGGCGAACTGGAGCGGATCGGCATTGTCACCCGGGAGCGCAATATCGGCGCCGCCGTCCGGTCGTACAGCCAGGAGGAAGTGCTGGAGATCTACCAGGTCCGCGAACTGCTGCAGCGCCAGGCCGCGTTGATGATCCGCCTGCCCGCGCCCAGGGTATTGATCGACCAGCTTGAAACATTGAACGAGCAATTCGCGCGCGACGGCGCCCGCGGCGACCTGCGCGGCGTGCATGAGAGCAACGATGCCTTTCACCTCGCGCTGTTCGGT
>CALFNB010000456.1 GCA_937902425.1 uncultured Acetobacteraceae bacterium
TCCCGCGATCGGTGGGGATGGCGAGAGGCCGTGGCACTTTGCGCCGCGTCATACTCCTTTGAGATGCCCTGCCTGCCGTGGTCACGCATCATGACCGCGGACAAGAGGCTGACCACCGCGCAGTCGAAGATCGCGGCACCGATCGGCCGGCCGATGAAACCGATGAACCAGGTGCTGAATGCGGCCAGTGTTCCGGTCAGCGGGTCCCGGTTGGGAAAGAACAGGTGCGGAAAGATCAACCTGGCGGTGGCGCGGAAAAAAAGATCTAAGTTTTAAGCTCGTGTGACAGAGTTAAATCTTCCCGTCGCATCCTCCGAGACCGCGAGGATAAACAGACGACGCTCCCATGAGGGGGGTGACGTTGCTTGCCCGTGATTTTGGGCCTGGCATTTGCCACTTTGACGAGATATCATATTCATGCTGCGTCCGAACGAAATGCGCGACAGCGACGCAATCCGGTATCTATCCATCGATCCACCGAGAAGGAAATCAACATGAGCACGAGCCAGAAAGTGGCGGTCCTGGTTGGTAGTCTCCGCGCGGGCAGCTTCAATCGCCGCGCCGCCCTCGCCCTCGCCGCGTTGGCGCCGGAGGGGATGGAACTGGAGATCGTCGAGATTGGACAGATTCCGCTGTACAATCAGGACCTCGATGATTCGCCGCCCCAGGCCTGGCTCGCGTTTCGCGAAAAGGTAAAGGCCGCGGATGCGGTGTTGTTCGTTACGCCAGAATATAACCGCTCGGTTCCTGGCGTATTGAAGAACGCGATCGACGTTGGCTCCCGCCCGTATGGGCAAAGCGTCTGGAGCGGGAAACCAGGCGCCGTGATGTCGGTGGCGCCGGGGGCCCTCGGGGCTTTCGGGGCCAACCATCATCTACGGCAGTCGATGGTGTTCCTGAATGTGCCCATGATGCAGCAGCCGGAGGCGTACGTCGGCGGCGCGGCCAATCTGTTTGACGATAAAGGCGCGCTGACGAACGAGAGCACGCGGAAGTTTTTCGAGAACTTCCTCACCGCGTTCTCGGCGTGGATTAAAGTACACGCCGTCAACCAGGCTTCACCCTAGCGCTGCCTGCACCCACCGAGCCCAGGCCAGCACCGCGCGATCGTCACCGCGCCGGCCGACGATCTGTATCCCCAGCGGTAGCCCGTTCGGGCCAGTCCCCGCCGGCACGGTCACGCACGGTATGTGTAACGATGTCCAAATGAAATTAAACGCGGGATCGCCGGTCCATTCCAGTCCCGCCGGAGCTTCTCCCGGTGCCGATGGCGTGACCAGCACGTCGAGCCCAAATATGGCATCGGGAAACGCGTGCTGAGTGCTGGCGAAAACGTCGTAGGCCTCGGTCAGTGCCGCCTCGGTCTGGTTCAGACCGAATGCCATGCGTTCGCGCAGACCCTCGCTGATGCCGTCCGGATGCGTTGCCAGTTCCCACCCCAGTGCGCGTGCGGATTCGGCGTTCATGATGATGGGATGGGCGGTTTTCAGCGCGGCGAACGCATCCGGCAGCTCCCGCGCCTCCACCGCGGCGCCGGCACGCGTCAATGCGGTTTCCACACGCGTCAACAGCGCCTGGGTCTCCGGCCTGGCCAAATCCCATGATGGCGACCGGCAAATTCCGATCCGCGGCGCCCGCCCAGGATGGCTGTCTGGGGTGCCGAGATCGCGGCCGGAGACGGCGCCGGCAAAGAATGCGCAGTCGGCGACCGAGCGCGCCATGACCCCAACGGTATCCAAACTATCAGACATGATCTTCATCCCGATCCGGCTGATCATCCCATAACTGGGCTTGTACCCGACCACCCCGCAATACGCCGCCGGCCGGATGATGCTGCCTGCCGTTTGCGTACCGAACGCCACCGGAAACATGCCGTCCGCGACACCCGCCGCCGAGCCCGAGGATGAGCCGCCCGGCGTATGTCCCGGATTGGCCGGATTGGCGGTGGGGCCAGGTTTTCTTGTCGCGAACTCGGTCGTCACGGTCTTGCCGATCACGACGCCGCCGGTCGCGCGAGCCCAGGCCACCGGTGCGGAGTCGGCTCGTGGCCGCCACCCCTCCCAGATTGGCGACCCGTAGCCGCTCGGCATGTCCCCGGTGTCGAGCACGTCCTTCACCCCCACCGGAATGCCGTGCAGCTTGCCGGCCCTCGGCACGGCGGCATGCACGGCCGCCGGATCGAGGTGCGCGAAGGCGTGGATCACCGGCTCTCGCGCGGCGATGCGGTCCAGGCACGCTGCCACGAGATCGGTGGGCTTCAGGCTGCCCGCCGCGATTTGCCGTGCGGCCTCGGTCGCGGTCAGGCGATACAACTCGTTCGACATGATGACATCTCCCGGCGAAGAACTGCCCTGCTCGCCGGTCCTGGATAAGTCACAGGCGAATTCCTTGGCAAGCACAGGCACGCGGAGCCAGCCGCTCTGCCTGCCACGTCAGTTCTCAATCAGCCATCCTCTGGCGCGGCGCGGCGCGACGGTCCATCCTGCCCGCGATGGAATCACAAGACTACACCCACTCGATCCGGGTCGGCGCCTCGCCCGACGGCGCGCTGACCTATCTGGTCGATCTGCCGCCCGAGGCGCTGCCTCCGGTCACTCGACGCGACCTGGAGCGTGCGTGGTACGCTGCCCGCCATGCCGCGCTGGCCGAGCAATGGGGCGCGGTCAGGGTGTTTCGTTTTTTGCGGGAGGATGGGGGGCATTCCGATCTGGTGCTCGCCGACCGCGACGCCAGTTGTTGGGCCGGGGCGCTGGACGCGATTTATGGCATCGGCACGCGGCAGGGCTTGTCGCTGTGCCTCCGGCTGCTCGCGCTGATCGATCTGCTGGCCCGGTCGCCATGGGCCGTGCCGCTGGTGCGGTTGGCGCGGGATGGGGCCGAGCCCGATCCGGCGCTGCTGCATGCCGCGGCGACCGAGCCGCTGACACCTGAGGCGCGCTTCGATCAGACCGGATTCCGCGCCCGCCTCGCCCGGTACACGTCCCAACGCCTGACAGGAGCCTCCGCATGAGCCGCGCCGTTTTTCACCCACTTCTGGTGCTGGCCATACTGGCGTTGTCGGCGTGCTCCGGGGGACCTCTGGGCGGACGCACCAGCAGTGACGCCGTGGGCCCGAGCGGGACGGCCGCCGCGGGGCCAACCGACCTCGCGACGCAACAGGCCTGTCGGCGGCGAGTGAACGAAATGTATGACATCCGCGACCGGGGCGATATTTACGCCGCGAACCCATCGGTGAACACGCCGTTTTCGGCCAATTACCAGCCCGGGGTGCCGAATCGCGGACTCTCCAGTCAGTTCGCCTACGAACAGAGCCTGGCCGACTGCGAGCGCAATGCCACAAGTGGTGCCGCGCCGGCGGGCCGCTGATCGCGGCGCGGCCCTGGGGGAGCATGCAACGGCGTGGCAAGTTTCGCGGCCGTCGGCGGTGTTCTGGCGCAGCGTAACGCACGGATCTTTTATTCCGGCAGCGTGGTCTGCTGGACCGGTTCATGGGTACAACGGATCGCCACCGACTGGATGGCGTGGGAGCTGACGCACTCGACATTGTGGGTCGGCGTCATCGCGTTCTGCAATCTGGTGCCGTCGGTCGTGATCTCCCCCATCGCGGGGGCGGTGGCCGACCGCATGGATCGGGTGAAGCTGACGATGGCGTCGCAATACGTGGCGATGGCGCAGTCGGTAATCCTGATAGCACTGATCCTGACCGGAACGATCCGGATCGAGTTCATGGCGCTGTTGTCGTTCTGTAACGGTGCCGCGGAGACGTTCGCTCAGCCGGCCCGGCAATGTTTGATTCCGGGACTTGTTCCGCGACAGTATCTTCCCGGCGCGGTGGCGCTGAACAGTTTGACCTATAACGTGGCGCGGTTCCTCGGGCCGGCGATCTCGGGGCCGATGATCGCGGCCTGGGGCGTGGTGCCGTCGATCGCCGTCAACGCCGCGGGGTTTTTTTACGCCAGCGTGACGATGACGATGTTGCGGCTGGATCCGGCGGTGCGGATGGGCACCCGCGGCGGAGGCTCGGTACTGCACGACGCGCTGGAGGGGTTGCGCTACGTGACCCGCCATCCCGGGATCGGTCCATTGCTGCTGTTCGCCGCCACGGTCGGTATGACCCTGCGCGCGGTGGGAGAAATGTTGCCGCCCTACGTCTCGCTGCTGTTCGGCCGCGGTGCCGAGGGGTTGGCGACACTGGCGAGCACCATGGGCTGCGCCGCGATGGCCGGCGGATTTTTGGTGGCGATACGCGGCCGTATCAATGGGCTGGCGCGCATCGCGGTGGGATGCGGGATGCTGCTGGCTTTGGCGACCGCGGGGTTTGTCGCGACGCGGTGGTTTCCTCTGGGCGTGGCGTGCATCGCGGCGATGGGCGCGGCGACGACCATGCACGGCATTTCGTGTCAGACGCTGATGCAGAGTTCGGCATCGCCGGCGATGGTGGGACGGGTGCTGAGTCTGTGGGGGATGATCACGCGGGCGGCCCCGGCGATGGGTGCGTTGATTTACGGCGCGGCGGCGGAGGTGTTGGGATTGCAAATCCCGGTGCTGATCGGTGTCGTCATTTGTCTCGCCATGTGGGCCCGAACCTGGGCTCGGCTGGGTCAACTGGCACCGGCACTGGAAGGGGTTGAAGTCGCCGCGGAGTGAGGTCGGGCGTCGTGAAGGTCCTGGCAAGATTCTTCTGGCGGGAACTCGGCAAGACATCGCGGTTTACCTTGGATGCACATTGACGAAGAAGCTTTGAACATTCTGTCCCGGCGCGTCGTCGCCAGTGTGCTGACCGTCGGCAAGACTCTCGGATCAGGATTTGCTGAGAAGGTTTATAAGAATGCTTTGGCTCACGAAGTGCGCGAGACCGGGCTGACGGCGGCACAACAACGCGGGATAGCCGGGGTGATCTGTTGGTCGAGGATGTTTTGCTGGTTGAGCTCAAGGCGGTTACGGCGCTGGACGACGTGCATTGCCGCCAATGTCTGAACTATCTCAATGTGACCAGGATGCATCTGTGCCTGCTGATCAACTTTGGGACGCCACGGCTGGAAATCCGACGGGTAGCGCTTCGGCTTTGAGACCTGCTGTTGAGGCCGCGCGGATGACCGGACGCTTCAGTGTTGTCGCGGCATCAGTAACCGGCCACCGGCTCATGCACCCGCAAGACCGCCATCCACGTCTGCCGCTGGTCCAACACCACACCATCTGGCCGAGCCAGCTTGCCATCTGGCGTCACCGGAACATGACGCATCGTGACGGCATCGTTGATATTGCCGCCGATCACGCTGATCACCCCGGCATTCGCCGTATTAACAACGATATCGCAATGCGCGGGAAACAGCTCCGCCGCTGGCAGATTGTCATAGCGTAACGACGCGGCGCGGCCTCGGCCGTGACAGATCAAATCGCCTGGAACCGGAGCGTAGGCGTCGGGCCGCTCGGCGGTGACCAGCCAGCGGTGATCGGTGCCCAATGCCATGCGCTTCGCCGCGTTCATATAAAACGCGTGATCCGCCGCATAGGGGAATGCATCCGCGGCTCCGGCGATTCGCATCACGTATGAAACGAACGCGGCCGACCAGGCGTATTCGCCATCGTCCTCCGGCGGAAACACATTGCCGTTCCCGTCGTGTTTGCCGGTCCAGCCGGACTCAGGCGCATTCCGGTTCAGGCCCAGAAACCAATATTCGCCCACGCGCTGCCACAGCCCCTCGGCGCGTTCGGGCTTATCCGGGGTGACGTGATCGTCATCGTTGACTGGCGATCCGAACAGCCGCCACTCCCGCAGAGCCACCGCCACGACAGCGGCGCGGGAGAACGGCGCGTAGGGCACTCGCGCGAACGGCGGGATCTGCGATAGGTCCGTGCAGCCTGACACCAGCGGTATCCCCAACACGAGCACGCGGACGATCCGCGTCAGGCGGCGATTATGTCCGCTGCTCGGGGAACAGGCCAAGCAGCCCCTCCGCGCTCGCGTCGCACCGCCCACGCTCAGTGATCAAGCCCGTCACCAGCCGAGCCGGCGTCACATCGAACGCCGGATTCGCTGCCGGGCTTCCCGAGGCGGCCACCCGCACCGTGGCGATGGTTCCGTCCACCATCCGGCCGGTCACATCGGTTACCTCGGCGGCAGAGCGTTCCTCGATCGGGATTTCCAGCACACCATCGGCGACCGTCCAGTCGATCGTGGTTGACGGCAGCGCGACCCAGAACGGCACGTTATTGTCTCGTGCGGCCAGCGCCTTAAGGTAGGTGCCGATCTTATTGGCGACATCGCCGGCGCGCGTCACCCGATCGGTCCCGACGATCGCCAGATCCACCATCCCGTGCTGCATTAAATGCCCACCGGCGTTATCCGCGATCACCGTGTGCTTCACACCGTGCGAGCCCAGTTCCCAGGCGGTCAGCGCGGCGCCCTGGTTGCGCGGGCGGGTTTCATCGACCCAGACGTGGATGTCGATCCCGGCATCGTGCGCCATGTAGATCGGCGCCAGAGCCGTCCCCCAGTCGACCGTCGCCAGCCAACCGGCATTGCAATGGGTCAGCACGTTAACCGGCCCCCTTGGAACCGGCCGCCTTGGAGCCTGCCCCTTGGCGGCTTTCTCCTGGATCAACGGCAAACCGTGGCGGCCGATCGCCTCGTTCTGTGTCGCGTCCTCGTCGGCGATCGCGGCCGCCTCGGCATAAGCGGTGGCGACCCGACCGGCGGAACCCGTGTTGCGCAGCCGGATCAGCATCCGGTCCAAAGCCCAACGCAAATTGATCGCCGTGGGACGGGTTTCAGCGAGCATCGCCGCGTCCCGCTCCATCGCGTCGGTGGAGGCGTCCTCGCGCAGAGCGAGGCACAGCCCGTACGCGGCGGCCGCGCCGATCAACGGGGCGCCGCGGACCTGCATGCTCCGGATCGCATGGGCGATCTGGTCGCACGTGGTCAGTCGAAGAATCTCCAGCGACCACGGCAATTTGGTCTGGTCGAAGATGTGAACGGACCAGCCGTCGTCAGGGTCCACCCACACCGAGCGATACGCGATGCCCCCCACCTTCATAGGGCCACTTTCATCGCGCCGACACCCGCTGCGCCAGCACACAGACCAGCGTGAACAACCGCCGGGCCGTGTCGAAATCAATATCGATCTTGCCCGCCAGCCGTTCCGTCATCAGTACCGCGCCCTCATTGTGCAGGCCGCGTCGGCCCATATCGATAGCCTGAATGCGACCCTCGCGCCCTTCCTCGACCGCCTTGATATGACTGTCGACGAGCATTTGATAGTCCTTCACCAGCCGGCGGAACGGGCCGAGCGCCAGACCAATCGCGATCATCGGTGCATCGTCCTGGTCACGGATGTCGAAGATCAGCCTGCCGTCGGTGATGGTCAGGTGCAGGACATAGGGGCCCTTGGTTTTCACCCCATCCCGGCCGAACACCCGGAAATGGTTCGCGGCGGCGAGGTCGGCGACCGCTTGCTCCCGGTCGGCCTCGATGAACGGCGGCAGCGCCCCCCGGGAATCGTCGTCCAGGATGACGCGTTGGATCGTCATGTCGGGGTGGGGGTCATATCGCCGTGGGATCGGACTTCAGCATGTTCAGGTTGAGCATCAGCCCGACCGTACCCCCCTTGATTGGCCGGATCAGGCCGACGGCCAGCCCCAGGGTCAGCGGCAGAAAAATCGCCGACATGATCCACAGCGGCAGTTGATTCGTCGAGCGCTCGACGATGAACAACAGCGGGATGATGATATGGCCCACGATCAAAATGGTGAAATAGGGCGGCGCATCGTCCGCGCGCGCCAGGCCGAGCGGAGCGCCACACTCATGGCAAACCGCCGCCACCTTCAGAAACCCATTGAAAATCTTGCCCTTCCCGCACGCTGGGCAGTGCCCGCGCAGGCCTCGTCCGATCGCCGTGCCGAGCGTTGGCATCGGCCAGGAGTTGGGCGGCGTCGAGCGGTCGGGTTCCCACCGTTCCGTGGTCATAAGTCAGTCCTCGCGACAGGGTGATCATCAGATAGTCAATGCTGCGGTGCAACACCAGCCCAGGAGAGAGCGCGGGAGGGTTGTGTTGGATGGATTCTGGCGGAATGGTGCGGCGATGGCACGCATTCTGGTGATCAATCCGAATTGCTCCGGCGATTGCTCGGCGGGGATCGACGCGGCGATCGCGCCGTTCCGGTTCGCGGGCGGCCCGAAGCTGGAGGTCGCGACGTTGGCCGAGGGGCCGCCGGCGATTTACTCCTGGCGCGACTGGCATGCGGTGGTGGAGCCGATGTGCCGCCTGATCTCTGACGAACCCGCTGACGCCTACGTCATCGCTTGTGCGTCCGATCCCGGGATCGAGGCGGCACGCGCGGTCACCGATCGGCCGGTGTTTGGAGTGTTCCGTTCGGCGGTGGTGGCGGCGGTCGCGCGGGCGGAACGGTTCGGCGTGATCGCGATCGTGGAGGCGTCGAAAGCGCGGCATATGCTGGCGCTGCGGGCGATGGGGCTGGCGGACCGGCTGGCCGCCGAGGTGGCGTTGAACGTGACAATGGAGACGCTGCTCGATGCCGAACTGGCGCGGGCGCGGTTGATCGCGGCGGGCCGGGAACTGGCGGCGGCGGGAGCGGGCGCTGTGGTGTTGGGATGCACCGGGATGGCGCATCACCGGGCGGCGATCGCCGATGCGGTGGGGCTGCCAGTGATCGAGCCATGCCAGGCGGGGGTGTTGGCGGCGATTGGCGCGGTTGTCGGAGGCTAACGGCGAAACGATGTCCGGCTTGTGCCATGCCCGGAACGTTGCCGGCTAACTTTGGTGCGGTGCGGGGTCAATCAAAGCAAAAACCCCCGTGCGCGTGATGCGGACCACGGGGGTTAAATGCGAGAGCGTTTGCTCCGCACGCCCGAAACGATAAACGTCGGGCAAATCCTGGACTTCTGGAGATACCGCCGCTGCCAGGTGTTTCGGCGGCTCCATACTATACCCGGTGGAGTCATGTTTTTTATGCACCCTCCTTCCTTGTGGACAACTGAGTATATGGGCCTGAAACACCCTCTGTGTCAAGCTGCAATCGTGCGGTGTCACATTATTCATGGTCTGCACCGACCCGCGGACAGACGTGTGCGGCCGTCGCCCTTGAGTTAAGGAAACAGAATGCTCTTGAACCATGTCGACACCGGCTCAGGCTTGCCCATCGTGTTGCTGCACGGCCTGTTTGGCGCCGCCCGCAACTTCGGTACCGTGCAGCGCGCGTTGTCCCCGCTGTTCCACGTGATCGCGATGGATGCACGCAATCACGGCGCCAGCCCGCACGTGGCCGGCATGCGATACCAGACGCTCGCCGCCGATGTGCTGGAAACATTGGACGCGCTTGGGGTCGAACGTGCCGCGGTGATCGGGCATTCAATGGGTGGCAAGACCGCGATGACAATCGCCGTCATGGCTCCGGAACGAGTCGCCCGATTGCTGGTCGCTGACATCGCGCCGGTCCCGTACCAACACGAAAACGCAGCCGTCGCCGATGCCATGCGCGCGATCCCACTGCGCGCTGGCCTCACCCGCGCTGAAGCTGAGGCGGCACTCACTGATGCCGTCCCCATCCCGTCCGTGCGAACGTTCCTGATCCAGAACCTTCAATTTGGCCCACAACCCCACTGGCGCATCGGCCTGGACGAGATCGCCACCGCGATCCCGGATCTTGAAGGCTGGGAGACCCCGGCTGGCACTTACTCCGGCCCGACCCTGTTCGTTTCCGGCGCACACTCCGACTATGTGCAACCGGAACACCGGCCCGTTATTCGTGCCCTGTTCCCCACCGCCCGTTTCGTCAGCGTGAAGAACGCCGGTCATTGGTTGCACGCCGACAATCCGGCTGGCTTCCTGTCCGTCGTGGAAGCGTTCCTGCACGACTGGAAGGGATAACCAATGCGCCTGACCGACGAAGAAGCCGCCTTCCGGAATGGTGCCACCGAAGTGTCCGGCGCCGCGGGACCGATGTGCCAATGGGCCATCGAGCAGCAGAGCAAAGTCGGCATATGTCTCGGCGCCGAGGATTTCGTCCCCATGTCCCAGGCCCACATCAAGGCCCAGGGTGCGACGCTGGCCGACTTCACGATGGTGTCGGGGTTCGCGACGGATATCACCCAGGCGGTTCCGGACGGCGCGATCGTCGAGGTCGATCCTGAAGCCGATCCCCCCTGTGTTCGCATTCTCACGTCATGAGTTCCGCGACCCTCGCACGCAACGTCCGGTTGGGCGAGCTTTGGCCAGGCGTCGTCGCGGCGTTGTCGTTCAGCAGTGTCGATATTCTGATCAAGGTCGTCTTCGCCTCCGGAATGGATGTCATGACGATGGTGTCGTTGCGCGGTGTGTTGGTGGTCGCATTCATGTTCGTGTGGCTGCGGATGCGGCCACCGCCGATCTGGCACACGCACCGGCAACGGCTGATCGCCTGCATCATCGGCGTGCTGTTCGCGGGCACGATGTTTGGCCTGATGAAAGCGATCTCGCTGCTGCCCGTTTCGATCGCGATCCTGGCGTATTTCGCATATCCGCTGCTGACCGGCATCGGTGGAGGCATCACCGGCGTCGACCGGCTCGGCTGGCCCGCGCTGCTGACCGCGGTGACCGCGTTCCTTGGTCTCGCGCTGATGCTGGGCTCCGAGTACCACAATCTCTCTGGGCTCGGCATTGTCTGGGCTTTGGGCGCCGCCGGTTTTCGGGTCGTTTCGTTGCTGATGACCCGCGCCTGGCTCAATGGCACCGATGCGCGGGTGACGACGTGGTATTCGATGGTGCCATCAACGTTGCTGTTCGTGATTGGCTCCGTGGTCATTGGCGACTGGCGGACACCG
Source organism: uncultured Acetobacteraceae bacterium (assembly GCA_937902425.1). Classification (GTDB taxonomy): domain Bacteria; phylum Pseudomonadota; class Alphaproteobacteria; order Acetobacterales; family Acetobacteraceae; genus Rhodopila. The sequence goes on from CALFNB010000456.1 coordinate 10,820, forward strand.
AACAGCCTGCTTGGGTGGGCCGCATTCGCCGGCAGCAGCGCCGGCAGCACGCTATCAACGTTGCTCATTTATATTTCAACCAACCGAGTCGGTCCCTTCCGCACGGCGTTCATCATGAACCTGGAACCACTGGTAACGACCATCCTCAGTATGCTGCTATTGGGGGAGGTGCTGACGCCGCTTCAGGCGTTGGGTGCGGCGGTGATGCTGGTGTCGCTGTGCGTGTTTCAGTTCGTGCGGGCGCGCTGACATGACCGGCGCCATCGCCAGACGGTTCCGCCGCTTCGCCGAAACCGAGGCCAGGGGCCACTCACCTCTCTACGAGACACTGGCGAATGGCGTCGCATCGGATCCGGATATCCTGACGTTCCTGGCGGAACTGCCGGCGGCGAAACAACAACCCAATCTGCTGCTGGCCGCCGTCCGTTTCGTGTGCGGTATCCAAACCAACCCGGGTGACTTCCATGCCGCTTTCCTCGCGCGGAAGGAGGCAATCCGTGCCGAAATGCTAAACCGCCGAACCCAGACCAACGAGCCCAGCCGATGCGCGGTCCTGCTGCCGGTACTTTCACTGTTGCCTGGGCCGCTGGCACTGATCGAGGTCGGTGCGTCGGCCGGTCTCTGTTTGCTGCCGGATCGCTACGGCTACGCGTATGACGGACATCGGCCGTTCGGGCCGAAGCCGCTGTTGCCCTGCCGAACCAACGCCGCGACGCCGGTTCCCACTACGCACCCAGAGATTGTCTGGCGCGCCGGTCTCGATCTCAATCCGCTCGACGTTCGTGACGATGACGACATGGCCTGGCTGGAAACTCTGGTCTGGCCGGATCAGCCCGACCGCGCCAGCCGGCTGCACGCGGCAATCGCCGTCGCCCGCGCGGACCCGCCACGCATCGTCAGCGGTGATCTGCTGACCTCGCTCCCGGCGCTCGCGGCCGAGGCGCCGCCAGATGCGACGCTCGTCGTGTTCCACACCGCGGTTCTCGCCTATATCGCGGCTCCGGACGCCCGCGCCCGTTTCGGCGGCATCGTGCGAGACCTGAACGGGGTGTGGATCAGCAACGAAACGCCGCGCGTTTTCCACCCCGGCCTCGCGGGGCCAAAAGGCGCCTTTCTGTTGTCGGTCAATGGCGAGCCAACCGCCTGGACCGATCCGCATGGCGCGTGGATCGAATGGTTCGCGAAGTGACAGCGCGCGAGACGGATGCGAAGATCGCTTCAGTCGCGGGAGAAAACGCATGAGCAAATGGCGCATTGGTGACGTCACCATCACCAAGGTCATCGAACTGGAGGTCACCGGCGGCAGCCGCTTCCTGCTGCCTCAGGCCACACCCGAAGCGATCAAACCGATTGCCTGGCTGCGGCCGCATTTCGCCGACGAGAACGGACGGCTGCGGATGAGTATTCATTCGTTGCTGATCCAAACCCCGACGCATCGCCTGGTCGTCGACACCTGTCTCGGCAATGACAAGGAGAATCGCCGCATCCCGCATTGGAACAACATGCAAACGAAGTTCCTCGGGGACATCGCCGATCAGGGGTTCGCCAGGGAATCGATCGACACCGTGCTGTGTACCCATCTCCATGTCGATCATGTCGGCTGGAACACGATGAAGGTGGACGGCAAGTGGGTCCCCACCTTCCCCAACGCCCGCTATTTGTTCGGTCGCATCGAACACGAACATTGGGCCAAGGCCTCGACCCGCGAAGATATGCCGCACGTGATGGCCGATTCCGTGACGCCGATCCTGGACGCGGGCCTCGCCACGCTGGTGGAATACGACCACCGGATCGGTGCCGAAATCAGTTTGCTGCCGACCGTTGGCCATACGCCGGGCCATGTCAGTGTCATGATCGAATCGCGCGGCGAACGCGGCATGATCACCGGCGACTTCATGCACCATCCCTGCCAGATCGCGCATCCGGAATGGGACACCACCGCCGACACCGATAAAGCGCAGGGCATCCGCACCCGACGCATCATGTTCGAACGCCTGGCGGGCACCCCGGTGCTCGTCATCGGTACGCACTTCGCCGGCGCCACCGCCGGACGCATCGTGCGCGATGGCGAGACGTACCGGCTGGATGTGTGATAGCCTGCCGGCAACCCGTACAAGGACCGTCCCACATGAGCTACCTGCGCAGCGGCATCTTCCTGGCCCCGTTTCACGCCCTCGGCGAGAACCCCACGCTGGCGCTGGAACGCGACATGGAATTGCTCCAGCATCTCGACAAGCTGAACTACCATGAGGCCTGGATCGGCGAGCACCACTCCGGCGGCTTCGAAATCATCGGTTCGCCCGAGGTGTTCATCGCCGCCGCCGCCGAGCGGACGAAACACATCAAGCTCGGCACCGGCGTGGTGTCGTTGCCGTACCATAACCCTTTCATTCTGGCGGACCGCGCCGTGCAACTCGATCACATGACCCGCGGCCGCGCCATGTTGGGCGTTGGACCCGGCGCGCTTGTGCATGACGCGAAGAAGATTGGGATCAAGCCGGAAAACCAACGCCGGATGATGAACGAATCGCTCGACGTCATCGTGTCGTTGCTAAAGGGTGAGACCGTCACCCAGCAGACCGACTGGTACACCCTGGACGAGGCCAAACTGCAATTGCCGAGCTACACACAGCCGGTCATGGAGATGGCCGTCGCGGCCGCACGTTCCCCCGCGGGCGCGCTCGCCGCCGGACGTCACGGAATTGGCATGCTGTCGATCGGCGGCACCGGCCACGACGCCATGGTGCATCACGTCGAGAACTGGTCGCTCTACAGTGAGCAGGCCCGCCTCAATCACCATCAGCCGAACCGTGACAAATGGCGGCTTGTCACCCTGTTCCATATCGCCGAGACCCGCGAGCAGGCGCGCGAGAACGTGAAGTTCGGCCTGGATCACTTCTGCGACTACTTCCGCGACGTCGCAACGTTCCCGATCGTGCCGGGCGATATCACCGATCGTTTCAAATTCCTGACCGAGAGCGGCAATGCCTGCATCGGCACCCCGGACGATGCCATCGCGCATATCGAACGACTTCTGAAAGGCTCCGGCGGTTTCGGCGCGATTCTCGAACTCGCCCACAACTGGGCTGATTTCGGCGCGACACAACGGCACTATGAATTGATGGCGCGCTATGTGCACCCGCATTTTCAGGGCTCGCGCGAATGGCGCCAGGAAAGTTACGTTTACGCCCGCGACCATCACGTTCAGTTCGTCGGCCAGGCAGCCGCGGCGGTGCAGACGGAAATCGATCGCCTCGCCGCGCGCCGCGCCAAGGCCGGGGAGTAGGGTGGCGTCCCGTATTGGACGGATCGATTGTCGCCCTGACCTCTGCTCGTCCCGGGAACCCGCGTCAGCACTTCGCCGCGATTGATCCCCGGGGACAAGTGCGGGGATGTCGTGGGAAGATCACAGGCCAATGTGGGAACGTGATGACGAAGTGTACAGGCCGCGACCGGGAACGCGCGACACCATGATGGTACCGGAACGTTTCCGATCCCTCAACGATACGTCGACAACAAATAATGCACCAGCGGATTATCCTTCGCCGGATCCAACAAATGCCTGAAATTCCGTGTCACCCGGCCCATCGACCGGCGCCGCCAGTCCATCAGATCGAAATTCGGCGACGGCGAGAAATTCTCGGTCAGACCCGCGACCAAAAACCGCGCGAACGGATCGCGACCCGGCCGGATCGGCTCGTTCTTTTGGGTCGCGTAATACGCCGGATCAAAGAACTGATTGGGGGACACTTTCCCCTCCCGCCGATGCGCCAGGAAATGCGCCAGAGCGGACAACTCCTCCGGCACATCGTAAGCTTCCCGATACCAAAACGGATCGAAAAACACGATCGGCCGCCGCCCCTCCGGCTCCCCCACCAGCAGATAATGCGCCAGCGGGTTGACGCCCAGTTCCTCGACTTCCGGGTTGGTGGCGGAGTACCATTGGCTATCGAAATAAAAATTCGGCTGCCGCTGTTCCCGCCACCCGAACTCACAATAGTGCCGCAGCAGATCGGCGCCGGTCGCCAGCACGTCACCGCTGTGCAAGGCATAATAATTCTCGTCGAACAGGCCCTGGTCACGCAGCACCACATAATCCGCCGGCACGTCGCCGATACTCAGGAACACGTCATCGGCGACATCGGTCAACACCGGTTCCGGCAACCCCAGAGCCGACCACATCGCCGCACTGGGCGCCACGGTCTGACCGCGCCGCCGCCGGCAAAAATCGGCGAGCGGAGATCGCTTCAAACCCAGTTTGTAGGTGGTGCGATACCAATAAGGATCAAAATTGGGGGATGGGCGGAGGCCGCCTGGCTCGCCGACCGACACGTAATGAAACAGTGGAATTTCATGGGCCTGAAGACGATGGGTGTTGCGATACCAGATCGGATCGAACCAGGGATTGGGCGCCCGATCCTCTCGCACGCCATGCTCGGCATAATGCCGCAGCGGCGTCAACCCGGCCGCGTCCACGTCGGGATAGCGGTGCCGGTACCAGACGTCGTCGAACAGCCCGGTTTCCTGAATCGCGCGGATTTCCTTGCTCAGGGTCCGGGACGTGGCGTGCTCCGGCGTGGCTTCCAACAGCGCCCGCAACTCCCGCACCGGCACGCCGCGAGCCAGTTTGCCGGTCCACTCCGCGCGCTCCGACGGCGACGGCACGCGGTCCACGAGGTCCTGAAACACCTCGAACACGGCCGCCTCGATCGGATCACGCGGTGCGGCTTTCGGGCTGGCTGGAGTCACGCCGCCTCCCGGCAAGGGACCGCGCGGGAGCTACGGCCATTGCGCGCCACGGGCCACGCCATGAAATCGCCCGCGTTCCACCATCTATGGTTGCATACAAGAGCGATTGTCATTAAATCGGGATTGTATCCTAAGGGGTATCCGGGCACACGAATGGACACGCGAGATTTAGTCCGTAGATTGCTTTCAACCGCCCGTCCAGGTCAACAATGGAGACTCGCATTGCGCTCATGCCGGCCCCAGTCGGTTCGCGGTTGAGTTCGCCGTGGCCATCCGTCCCAGAATCGTGAGAGCTGTCATTCCGGCCGACGAGCGCGACGATGCCGTGCGCGACGACGTCATGCGCGAAGACGTCATGCGCGAAGATGGGGACGAGTTCGCGCACGATAACGACCTCATCGAGGCCCCCCCCGGGTCTGATGATGCCGTGGACCCCGATTTTGACGAAACCACTTATCTCCGCGCCTTTCCGGACATCGCCGAGGCGGTCCGCCGCGGCGTACTGACCTCCGGACTGGAGCATTTTCGCAAAGCCGGGCGGGCTGAGATGCGGCTGGAAAAGGCCGAGTACCGTGCTCTGCTCGCGGCCTATGCCGGCCCGGCGGCGCCGCAACTCGCCATCGACACGCTGACCATCTCGCCATCCGGATCCACGCTGATGACCGGATGGAGCAATGACCGGTTCGATCAACTGACGGAGATCAATCTCGAGACTCGGCCTCAAATTCGACACAACTGGACCGCCTTTCCGCGTCTCGTGCGTACCGACGTCGAGCGGACACTGGAAGCTCCGCCAGGCTACCGGTTCGGCTTCCTGTTGGTCGCGGCCCCGGTCGGTGGCGCCGATGCGCCCCTGATCAACCCACGGGCCGTCAACGCGCCGATATTCCGGTTCGCGAGCGGCATCGAAACCCAGGCACGGCGAGACCCCGTTGTCGCCAGCGATGCGGATTTGCGTGACCTGGCCCTCGCCGCGCTGCCGACCGCCGCCGCCGGCGAACTGGATCCGGAGGTGATTTACGGCATCCTGGACCAGCATGTCGGCGTGCAGATCGCGGCGATCAACCGGCTGATCGTCGAGCAGGCGCGGGTGCGGCGATTGATTGAGCGGTTTGGCCCCTCCCGCGGCCGCTTTCGGGGCTCGATCATCACGACATCGCGCGGTGGCGCGGATCAGATCGTTCCGCGTCTGGCTTTGGCCGGCGGCGGTCCCGGAGCGGACGAGTATGAGTTCATCGTCGTCGTCACGAACGCCGATCAGTTCGAGCCGGCGTTGCGCGCGGCACGGATCGCGGAAGCGACTCTGGGCCTGGCGTTGACCCTCGTGTTGCAGCCGGAGGGCGATCCCGCCGGCACTGGTGAGGATGCCGCCGCGGACATCGCACGCTCCGACCGGCTGATCTTCATGGATCAGGCCGTGCTACCTCGGGAAGCGGATTGGGCAACGCGCCACTCCATGTTGCTGGACGGTGCGCCAGCGGCACAAACCCGGCTGTTCGGTGGATCGTTGTATCATCCGGACGGCTCCCTGTCGCATGGCGGGTATTACTTCGAGCAGGAGACGTCGTTGCAGGCCAGACCGCACGATCTGCCGCGGCGGATCACGGCGGTCCAGTTGAAATCGGTGGCCCATCCGGCACCTTCGGCCTCGCGGTCGTGGCCTCGGGCACGACCGGTCACCGGCGTCTCCGCCGCCTTCCTCTCCGTCGACCGCGCATGGTTCGAAGTACTCGGCGGTTTCACCCGGCACTACGCCCGCGCCGCGCATGAGGACATCGATCTCTGCCTGCGCAGCCTGAGCCGCGGCGTGCCGGCCTGGATCCATCCATTGCCGATGTGGCATTTCGAGCGGCGGCAGCCAGTCCGCGCCGAGCCGTCGAAAGGCGGTGCGATCCTCAATTCATGGCTGCTCCATCGCCAATGGGATGCGATGATCGTGCCGGATCTGTTGGGCCCGGAGCCGGCTTTGCTCAACCGAACCGATGCTGCTGCCCCGCTGGCGGTCGGCGTTGGATCATGAACGCATGAGTGAAGTCGAAAAAATCCTGCTGATCAGTCTCGGGCATCCGGAACTGGTCCTTGGCGGCTCGCCGGTGGTCTGCCAGGAACTGTTCGACGAGTTGCGCACCAGGGCGGGTGTTGAATGCACCATGCTCGCCGCCGTGGATCGCGACGCGGGCGACGTGCATCAGCCGAAAGCGGGGATCACCGGGTTCGATGGGCGGGACGGCGTGTATTTGCTGCATCAGACCGACCACGACTATTGGTTGCATCGCAATAATGAGCCGTTGTTGGTCGACAGGTTCATCGCGCTGCTGCGGGCGATAGAACCGGATGTCGTGCATTTTCACCATTTCATGTCCATCGGCCTCGATCTGATCGGCACCGTCCGGCGGATCCTGCCATCATGCCGCATTCTGTTCACGTTCCACGAGTTCGCCGCGATTTGCGCCGCCGACGGACATATGGTCCGGCGTACCGACCGCTCGTTATGCGACCGCGCCAGTCCGGTACGTTGCCACCAATGTTTGCCGGACCGTCAGCCGGACGAGTTCCTGATCCGAAAGATGTGGCTGGAGCGTCACCTGAGCCACGTGGACCGGTTCACCTGCCCCAGCCGTTTCATGATCGAGCCGTACGTGAACTGGGGCATTCCTCGGGACCGGATCAGTCATGTGACCAACGGCCAGCGTTCCCGTGTCGTGCGGCCCATGCTGACGCCACCCGACGGACCGCGGAATCGTTTCGGCTTCTTCGGTCTGTTGCACGACGACAAGGGCGTCACCGTGTTGCTGCGGGCGGTGAGCCTGTTGCGTGAGACCGGGTTCACCCAGTTTCGTATCGACATCAATGGTGGCGGCATCCAGCACGCCTCGGCCCCGGTTCGCCGCGAAATCGAGACGTTTCAGGAAGCCGAGCGGCTGCTGCCGGCGGCGGAGCGGATCGTTTCGTTCAATGGCGCCTATAGCCTCGATCAGATCCAGTCGCGCATGGCGCGGGTGGACTGGACGATCGTGCCCTCGGTGTGGTGGGAGATTTTCGGCCTCGTCATTTCGGAGGCGTGGATGTTCGGCCGGCCGGTGATTTGCTCGAATGTCGGTGGGATGGCGGAGCGGGTCACACACGAGGTCGACGGACTGCATTTCGAGATGGGCGATCCGGCGTCACTCGCCGCCACCATCCGGCGAGCCTGCACCGAGGATGGGTTGTGGCAGCGGTTGCACGCCGCGGTCCCGGCGCCACCGTCGCGCGCCGAAATGGCGGATGGGTTCCTGGCGTTGTACGAGGCGGCGTGAAGCGTTCGTTGCAACTTTACCCAACGACGGGCAACGGCGACTCGGAAAACGCGACGGCGTCGACGAACCCGTACTGCGGCGTCCGGATGCGCGGGACCGGTTTCGCGCGCAGCAGATAGTGGCGCAGGAATTCCAGACGGTCGTCCGCCGCGACCGTTTCCCACACCCCGCGGGAGTACACGTGCAGGTACCGGTACTCCGCCAGTGCCTCAGCGGCGTCCAACATCCCGCGCAGGCGTAACAATTCAGTGTGGTACGGATCGTCCGCATGAATCAGATTGAAGGGATGAAACGAAATATGCAGCCAGGGTCTCGCCTCCGACAGAAGCGGCGCGATCACCGGCAGGACCTGATATTCCGCACCCTCGATGTCGATTTTTAACAATGTGCGGCGATCCACCCTTAGTTCTCGCAGCACGGCGGACGCATCGCGCAGATGGATGGTCGCCGCGGGTACGCCGTGGATGATCGACCCGCGCTCGATCGTTCGATGTAGCGAGGCACCGGAATCCGCGCGCGCCTTCACGTACAGCACCGCGTCCTCGTCGCGTGGCCCGATGCCATGACGGAACAAATGCATGCGCGGCGCCAGCAGGGGGTTGGCGGCGACATTGCGCACCAACAGATCGTGCGAAACCGGATTTGGTTCGAACGCGAACACCTCGACCCCGCGGGAGGCGGCGTGCAGCGCGGTGAAGCCGATATAGGCGCCAAAATCGATCATCTGGTCGCATTCGGGCAACACGAGGTCGAAGAAGCGGATCGTGCCCTCCTCGAACCCGCTGGTGAACTCGGCCGCGCCTTGCGTGGCGACCGGATCGTTCACGATGTTAAATGCCAGAACGCGTTGCGTCTCCGGTGGCGCCGCGACAAGACCGTCCACGTCCGTGCTCCCTCGATCGTGACCGGCCGATGGTAGGCACGAACGGGTTAACAAGTGCCTGGCGTGGCCCCTGGAATCGCCGCCAACCCCGGTGGGATCAGGACGGGTCGGCGGTCAACCCAGCGGCGGCGATGCCGGTGCGCGCGGCGAGGTCGTCATTGTCGGAGCTGTCGCCGGTCACGCCGACACAGCCGACGATCTCGCCATCGACGCGGACCAGCACGCCGCCCGCGACCGGCACCATCGCGCCACCGATCGCGCCATTGACAGCGGCGAGGAAATGCGGCCGCTCCACCGCGCGCACGCCCAGAGTTTTCGAGCCGACACCCATCGCCAGCGCGCCGTACGCCTTGCCGTGCGCGATGTCGTAGCGGCGCAGCGCGGTGCCGTCTTCGGCGCCATAGGCTTTCGGCACGCCGCGGGCATCCAGCACCAGGATCGCCATTGGATTGAATTTCTTTTCGCGCGAAACCGCCAGTCCCGCCGAAACGATCGTCTGTGCCTGAGCCAATGTGATAGCGGCCATGGGTGGAGCCCTTTCCCGATTGTGTGTCGATTACAAAAACAATCCATCCGGATCGCCGTTGAACATGATCTTGCCGACCATTTCGAAGTGCGCGTCGCGCGACTGGATTTGTTGCGACAGCGTGTGCATGTCGCGGAACCGGCGTTCGAACGGTGTGCCCTTGAAGATCGCCGACACGCCCGCCGCCTTGTAAACATAATCCGCCGTTTCGATCGCGGATTTGATCGCCTGCGCGCAGCCCAGTCGAACACGGATGCGGGCGGCGGTGTCGATTGGGGCGATGTCGCCGGCGGAGTCCCAGACATCTTTCAGTATCTCCGCCAGCCAGGCGCGGCCGGAACCGAGCGCGGCCTCACGGTGCGCGAGGTCCGATTGCACGACCGGCATGTCCGCCATCCGGATCAGGCCACGCGGGGTCTTTGCTTTCGCCAGCGCGATGAACTCGTCGAGCATGGCGCGCGCGATGCCCAACGCGACACCGGCGACGCCAACCGAGTAAAGCCCTTGCATGGTAAAGGCGTACAGCGGGCCAGAGTCGCGCCGCAGGCTGGGATCTTCGCGGGTGCCGGTGAATTCCTCCGCTACGAACACGTCATCCAGGCGATAGCCGTCGGAGGCCGTGCCGCGCATGCCGAGTGTGTCCCAGTCGTGGATCGGCGTCGCCTTATGCTTCGGGAACAGCAACGTCTTCACCGTCGGCCGGCCTGCTCGGTTCAGACGCTGGCTGCCATCCGGTTCGATGACGTGACCATGGGCGCCCATCCAGGTGGCCTGCCGCGATCCGCTGGCGAAATGCCATTGGCCGCTGATCCGATACCCACCCGGAACGGCGGCCGCGGTATACTGGTTCGGCGGTCCCCAGGCGATCCAGCCGCGCGGGTCGTCGTAGATCGCCTTCGCCGCACTGAGCGGAATGAACGGTGCGATCAGTGCCGCGCTGTTGGCGACGAACAGGTTCCAGCCGACCGAGCCGTCATGCCGGCTGATCTCCTCTATCGCTCGCAGATAGATCCACGGCTCGATCTCATCGCCCCCCGCCGAACGCGGCAGCAACATCCTGGGCAGCCGCGCCTCGATGATTTTCGCCAGCAGCGGTGCCGGGATGTCCTGATCGCGTTCGATCTGGTCAGCGGCCTCGGTGATCGCGGGCCCGATCTCCCGTGCCCGCGCAACGGGATCGAGGCCTCGGGACGTGGCGCTGACATGGTTCATGAATGCGGTCCGTGCTGCTTTGTCGCTGGGATTACCGCCTTGCGGCGGGGATTTTGTCAAACCGCGCCGTCGCACGGCAGTATCTCGATTTGAGTTTCCGCAATGGGTGGCAGGCGGACGCAGACACCCTATGGCGTCGGGGCAACCGAGCCTCCGGCTGTTCACAAAACAGATGGTTCTGGACACGGCTAATCTGAGTGTGGAAACCACGGTTGAAAGCCAGCTTTCATCGATGGTCAGCGAGGGGGATTTCTGAACAGCGACATGTGGCGACCACCATGACCGGTGCGGTGGTCAGTGTGGCAGTCAGATCGTGATGGCTGTCTCCCATCGGATCAGCAGGCGAGAGAGAATGGTTGGGTGGAGGTGAGATGGCGTCCCGTAGGGGAGGGGATTATCAGTGGAGGAATAACGTTGAAATCATTGATATTATTCAGAATATTGCGCTGAACCACGTAGAATTTTACGT
>CALFNB010000457.1 GCA_937902425.1 uncultured Acetobacteraceae bacterium
GTTTCTTCATCATCGTGCCGCCCAGTTCCTCGGCGTCGACGATGGTGACGGCGCGTTGATAGTACCGCGTGACGTCGTGGCCGATGCCAATGGCGATCAACTCGACCTGGTCGCGGTTCTGGATGTCGCGGATCACCTCCCGCAGATGCTTCTCCAGATAGTTCCCCGGGTTCACCGACAGGGTTGAATCATCGACCGGCGCGCCGTCCGAGATCACCATCAGGATGCGGCGATGCTCCGGGCGGACCAGCAGGCGGCGGTATGCCCACAGCAGCGCCTCACCGTCGATGTTCTCCTTCAGCAGGCCTTCCCGCAACATCAGCCCGAGGTTCTTCCGTGCGCGGCGCCACGGCGCGTCGGCGGCCTTGTAAACAATGTGCCGCAGGTCGTTCAGCCGCCCGGGGTTGCGCGGCTTGCCGTCCTGCACCCATTTCTCGCGACTCTGCCCGCCCTTCCAGGCGCGCGTCGTGAAGCCGAGCACTTCCACTTTCACCGCGCAGCGTTCCAGCGTCCGCGCCAGGATATCGCCGCACATCGCCGCCACCGTGATCGGGCGCCCGCGCATCGAGCCGGAGTTGTCGATCAGCAACGATACGCAGGTGTCGCGGAACTCCATGTCCAGTTCACGCTTGTACGACAGCGCCAGCAACGGATTGACCACAACGCGTGACAAACGCCCGGCGTCCAGCATGCCCTCGTCGAGATCGAACTCCCACGCGCGGGTCTGTTGCGCCAGCAGTTTCCGCTGCAACCGATTGGCGAGTTTGGAGATCACGCCTTGCAGATGTTGCAACTGCTGATCCAGTTGCTGACGCAGGCGGGAAAGCTCATCCGCGTCGCACAGTTCCTCGGCGTCGATTTCCTCGTCGTGCGCGCGGGTATAGGCGCGATAGGCGCCCTCGGCATCCGGGCCACCGCGATCGCGGCGCGGTTGCGGGCCACCTGGCCGGTCGTCGCCCTCGGCGACCGCGGCCTCGTCTTCGGAGTCCGAGCCGTCGTCGTCAGCGGCCTCGCCTTCCATTTCTTCCGGGTTGGCGCCGAGCATCGACTCCGATTCGGACTCCGACTGGCCTTCGCCCTGCTCGGAATTTTCCTGCTGGCCGGATTGTTCGCCGCCGTCCTCACCGTCGTCGGTGTTTTCGTCGGGTTCCGACTCGACCTCGGCCTCCGCCAGATCCAGCGCCGCGAGCAACTTGCGGGCGGCGCGCGAGAACGCGTTCTGGTCTTGCCGCGCCTCGGTCATTTCCGCGAGCGCGGCGTCGGCGGTTTCTCCCAACGTGTCCCGCCACATCGACAGAATACGTTGCGCCGATTCCGGCACCTTCTCGCCGGACAGGCGTTCGCGCGCGAGCAGAGCCAGTGCCTTGTCGATCGGCATCTGGTCCTTCCGCGTCATACGGTCGAAGCCTTCCTGCTCGCACTCCTCGGCGAGTTTCGCGCGCAAATTGCCATGCACACCCAGCATGTGTTGCGCGCCGACGACCTCGACCCGCACTTGTTCCAGCGCGTCGTAGGCGTCTTTCGCCTCGCGGCGCGCCGGCATGCGGGCCGCGTGCACCCGGTCGTCGTGATGCCGCAGCCGCAACGCGATCGCGTCGGACTGGCCGCGCAGGCGCGCCATCTCGGCCTCGGGCAGAGCGCGCGTTGGCAAAGGCAGCCGCGCGCGTTTACCGGAGACACCGGAAGGGCCGGGCTGGAACGCCACCTGCACGTCCGGTTGCTCCGCGATGGCGCGCAGCACGCCGGCGGTCGCACGCTTGAAGTCCTCGGCGCGCGCGTTGTCTTTGTTCGCCGATCCACTCATTGCTTCACAACCGCTCCGCGGTGGGGTTTACGTGAATTTACGAGTTGTGAAGCCGCCCGAGGGAATGTCCTCATTGAAGCAGCGCTGATAATATTCGGCGACCGTGGAACGTTCCGCCTCGTCACACTTGTTCATGAAGGTGACACGGAACGCAAAGCCGACGTCACCGAAGATGCGGGCGTTTTCGGCCCAGGTGATGACGGTGCGCGGTGACATGACGGTGGAGATGTCGCCGTTGATGAACCCGGCGCGGGTCAGGTCGGCCAGCGCCACCATGCTCTCGACGCGCTTCTTGGTCGCGGCGTCCTTCGGATCGATGCCCATCTTCGACAGCACGATCCCGGTCTCCATGGCGTGCGGCAGATAGTTGAGCGTGGCGACGATGTTCCAACGGTCCATCTGGCCCTGATTGATTTGCTGCGTGCCGTGATACAAGCCGGTCGTGTCACCGAGACCCACCGTGTTGGCGGTGGAGAACAAGCGGAACGAACGGTGCGGCCGGATGACGCGATTCTGATCGAGCAACGTCAGCTTGCCTTCAACTTCCAGCACGCGCTGGATCACGAACATCACATCCGGCCGGCCGGCGTCGTATTCGTCGAACACCAGGGCGCAGGCGTGTTGTAATGCCCAAGGAAGGATACCCTCGCGGAATTCGGTGATCTGCTTGCCGTCTTTCAGAACGATCGCGTCCTTGCCGATCAGGTCGATGCGGCTGATGTGACTGTCCAGATTGACCCGGATGCACGGCCAGTTGAGACGGGCGGCGACCTGTTCGATGTGGGTCGATTTACCGGTCCCGTGATAGCCCTGGATCATCACGCGACGATTGTGGGCGAAGCCCGCGCAGATCGCGAGCGTGGTTTCACGGTCAAATTTGTAGGACGTATCAAGATCGGGAACGTGTTCGGTGCGGATCGAGAAGGCCGGCACCTCCAGGTCGACATCAAGGTCGAACTGCTCCCGGAACGAAACCTTGATGTCCGGCAGGTCTATCGCGGAGGTCGGGCGAATTTCCACGGCGTCGTTCATAGGCCAGAGTATCCTGTTGCAATTTCGGGAAAGTCTACGCCGTTCGCCCGCTCACGCAAGGCCATCGGCGTTCCGGTGCGGAAGTTCCTCGTCTGGCCTGGGGGCGCGGCCCCGGCCCATGGTTGATCGTTTCAAATCCCCGTTGATTTTCCCCGGTGGTCTTATCGCTTCCTGGCGCTATCCGGTGGAAGCCAGCCGGGGCTCCGCGACCAGGCGAGAACGCAGCGTCGCATAAGCGAGATTGATGGTTTTCAGACGCTCCTCGGCATCGCGGCTGCCACCGTTGGCATCTGGATGGTGGCGCTTCGCCAGCTCCTTATAACGCGTCTTGACCGCGTCCAGCGTGGTTGGCCAGGTCAGTCCCAACGTGCTCAATGGTTCGCGCAAATCGCCCGGCGATTCGTTGGCGCCACGCGGACGCGACCGGTTGTTGATCCCTCCATTGATCCCTCCACTGGCGAGGATATGCAGTGGGTCACGCAACACCTCCTCCTCCCAGGCGGCGGAACCCAGGCGGCCCAACGGCCATGACGGACGCTGCCAGGCGGTGTCGGAGCGAAGTTCCTGTTCCATCTCCGCCGGGGACATGCCTTTGTAGTAGTCCCAGGTGCTGTTGTAGGCGCGCACGTGCTCCAGGCAGAACCACCAGTATTCGCGCAGCTCGCGGCGGGATTTAGGCGCGCGATACTCGCCGGGCGCACCGCAACCGGGCAGGTCGCAGCACCGGCCCGGAGCGTTCGGGTCGGGCGCGTAGGCCCTGGCTCGGACAGGTTGGCGCGACATGGGATGACTATGACCGCCAGGGTGGGGGATTGGCAATGGCGAAACCCGCTGGTTAGCTGTGCGTATGCAGGGAAATCCGTCAAACCGGGCCGATCGTTTAACGGTGATGCTGACCGTCGCGTTCGCACCCGAGGTGTTGCGCGTAACGGACGACAGCGCGCACCACGCCGGTCACGTGGGTGCTCGGGGCAGCGCTGGCCAGGGGGCGGTAGGTCAGACCCATTATAGCGTTCTTCTCGTCAGCGAGGGGTTCCGCGGCATGAGCCGTGTGGCGCGCTCCAGGGCGGTGCATAAAGCGCTTGCCGGGGAGTTCGGTGCGGTGGAATCGGGTGGCATGCATGCGCTCGCTCTGACGTTGCGCACGCCCGAGGAACACCGCACACTCTCGGGGCAATAAGGCGGGTTCACCGGGGCTGAGTTGGGGGTTACAGCCTGGAACCACAACTGCTTGCGTCAGAACTGTAATCTGACCACAATCGGTGGTGAGCGCGGTTCGGATTCGCCGCCATGCACCATAAAACGGAGCAAACCCAGAATGGACGGCCCTCCTGCTTTGAACGGCCCCACCTTAAATGGAGCGACCCGCGCCCCCGACGAACTCGCGGTTCGCTTCGACTTGCTCACCGAAAACCCCGTCTACAAGCCGTTCCGCTATCCCTGGGCGTACGAGGCCTGGCTGACCCAGCAACGCGTCCACTGGCTGCCCGAGGAAGTGCCGCTGGCCGATGACGTCAAGGACTGGCACCGCAACCTCAGCGACTCCGAGCGGAACCTGCTGACGCAGATCTTCCGCTTCTTCACCCAGGCGGACGTCGAGGTGAACAACTGCTACATGAAGCACTATTCGCGGGTGTTCAAACCCACCGAGGTGCTGATGATGCTGTCGGCGTTTTCCAACATCGAGACCATTCACATCGCCGCGTACAGCCATTTGCTGGATACCATCGGCATGCCGGAAATCGAATACTCCGCCTTCATGAAATACAAGGAGATGAAGGACAAATACGATTTCATGCAGGGTTTCAACGTCGATTCCAAATTTGACATCGCCCGCACCCTGGCCGCGTTCGGCGCCTTCACCGAGGGGCTACAGCTTTTCGCCTCGTTCGCTATCCTGCTGAATTTCCCCCGCTTCGGAAAAATGAAGGGAATGGGCCAAATTATTTCCTGGTCGGTGCGCGATGAGAGCCTGCACTGCGATTCAATCATCCGGCTGTTCCGTACCTTCGTGCGGGAGAATCCGGAAATCTGGAACGAAGAACTGAAACGAGAACTTTACCTTACGTGTGCCACGATCATCGAACACGAGGACGCGTTCATCGACCTCGCGTTCGAACAAGGCTCGGTGGAGGGACTGACGGCACGGGAGATCAAGGAGTACATCCGCTATATCGCCGACAGAAGGCTGGTCCAGCTCGGCCTGAACGAGTTGTTCCACGTCACGAGCAATCCGCTGCCCTGGCTCGACGAAATGCTGAACGCGGTCGAGCATGCGAATTTTTTCGAGAATCGTTCTACCGAATACAGCAAGGCATCGACAACCGGGACGTGGGAAGAGGCGTTCACGGCGCCACAGGCGCGGTTGGAAGGGGTGGAAGGCGGGAACTGAAATATCTCAAAAAAGGAGAGAGTTATCTTGCAATGAAACAATTGGCGGCTGTGCGCGGATTGTGAGAATAGGTCTTGGCGGGGGAGTATCTTGCCGGCTAGGATGTAAGGCAATGGGAAATGAAATTGAGGATTTTCATGTTGACCGTCCCGCCGACGATAACCACGTTCAGTTTGGCGCCGTTGACGTCTCCGCGAGAGAGGCGATGATGATCCATGACGCATTTGGATTCGCAAAAGACGCCGCGCCGAGTCGTGGAGTGATAAAATGATGGCTGCGTCACAGGGCAGTGACGGAGGCGACAGAGTTCATGGGGTATCGCAAAAAAAAGGAACGTCGATGTGAACGATCTGTTCACTCTTCGAGGCTTAAGCAGGTTTGACCAAGGGATCCGCGGCCTCTGGCGCCGGGAATTTCGACCCCGGGCCTGATATGGAGTGAGATCTCATGGGTACGACTGCGATTGAGGCTTTTTTAACCGAACGAACGAATACGAGGACCGCGGTGAGCCAAGCTGACGAGG
This sequence comes from uncultured Acetobacteraceae bacterium, assembly GCA_937902425.1. Taxonomy (GTDB): domain Bacteria; phylum Pseudomonadota; class Alphaproteobacteria; order Acetobacterales; family Acetobacteraceae; genus Rhodopila. The sequence goes on from CALFNB010000457.1 coordinate 5,752, forward strand.
AGGTCGGTCGCGAAACAGGCCCAGGAGGGGCGCCTCGCTATAGCAGGCGCTTGTCCGACAAGATTTTGATCGCGTTTCACCATGCCTGTGATCAAAGCGACTTCGAAGTGGCGGAGCAGCTGCTTCATATCCTGGAGATGATGCTGACCCGTCGGCCGTTGACTCCGGATGGCACGCGCCGGCGCAACATGGAAAGCCTGGTCGCCGCGCATGAGCGTCTGTGGCACCTGCGGCATCCAAATACGGACGAGTACTGACCCCAGGCGGCGGATCAGCCACCGGTCAGACCAAGCGCGGCGCCATCTCGTAATACCGCGTCCGCGTCAGGGCGAAATGCGCCGGCTTCCGTATGCAGGACCAGCCCGGCCGCGATGACCAGCGGGGAGCGGCCGTGCTTCCGACCCTGGATCACGATCAGACGGGCTGGCTGCCCGACTCTTGGCCAAATCGGAAACACGCACTCGGCCGGGACATTCCGCTCCCGCATCGCCTTCAACGCGGCCTCCAGCAAACTCGGCGGCAGGATGAACGTCAGGGTGCCGCGATGGCGCAATGGACGGGACAGCGCCTCCACCCAGGTCGGCAACAGGTCAGGGGCAGAGCGTTTCGCTGCCTCGCGCCCGGCGGTTGGGGACGGAGTGCCGCTGGCGGCATGATAGGGCGGGTTGGCGAACGCGTGGTCGAACCGTCCGCCGATCGGGGAAGCCGCCAGGTCCGCGGCGGCGAAACTCAGATCGTCCAATCCGTTCGCGGCGGCGTTCGCGCGCGCGAGCCGGACCAGATCAGGGTCCCGATCGACGCCTGTCCCGCTGATGCCAGGAACCCGCGCGGCGAGACATAGCAATGCCGCGCCCGCGCCGGTGCCGCCTTCCAGCACCCGCTCCCCCGATCGGGCGGGAATGGCGGCGGCGAGCAGAACCGGATCGATCGCGGCGCGGAACCCGTCGCGTGGCTGCATATAGCTGACCCGGCCGCCCAAAAGATGGTCCGCCGTGACGGTGCCGGTCGGGTCGCTTCTGGGCGGGGTATCGATGGACATGCCGCATGCTGACCGATCGCCCCCGCGCTCGGCAACTGGATGGGTCGGCGGCGCTTCATTGTCCGGCTCGTGCCGGCCGCGGTGCTGTACGCGGGCGGCATCGCGCCGGGTCAACCTTCGCTTGAGATCCTCGTGGTCTTCCGCGGGCTCGACCCGAGGCTCCGTGGAGCCACACATGAGCTCAATTCCGGCCGCTTTCCGCGTGACGACAGATGCCCGGGTCAGGTCCTTTTTGGTGATTGCGTCCGTCTCCGGAATGACGGTGGGTCTCCATTGCCGGATTACGAAATTCCAATCGCCGCTTGACCCGTTTTCGAGCGCGCCGATATGGTGACGTGTCTTTCGGAAGCAGTTTTGTAAGGAGAACTCGTTGGGCGGCCTCGCCAGTCCTCGCGCGGCTGAGACCGTCCCCGTTCCAGCCACACCGGCGGTCGGTGGCGAAGACGCGCTCACCGCTCTGGTCGACCTGGTCGGCGACGATCTCCAGGCATGCAATCGGGCCATCGTCGCGCGGATGGACAGCCCGGTCGCGCTGATCCCGCAACTCGCGGCGCATATCGTGGCGGCGGGTGGCAAGCGGCTGCGTCCGCTGCTGACGCTGGCTTCGGCGCGACTCTGCGGCTACCCGGGGGCGCCCGGAGGCGCTCGGCATATCGATCTCGCCACCTGCGTGGAGTTCATCCACACCGCCACGCTGCTGCACGACGACGTGGTGGATGAGAGCCAGCTGCGCCGCGGCCTCGCCTCCGCCAACGCGATCTTCGGCAACAAGGCCTCGGTGCTGGTGGGGGACTTCCTGTTCGCCCGGGCCTTTCAATTGATGGTGGACGATGGGTCACTCGCTGTGTTGAGGATCCTGTCCCGCGCGGCCGCGACGATCGCCGAGGGCGAGGTGCTGCAATTGCAGACGCAAAACGATCTGTCGACCACCGAGGATCAGTACCTGGAGGTCATCCAGGGCAAAACCGCCGCCTTGTTCGCCGCCGCCTGTGAGGTGGGCGCGGTGATCGCCAACCGCCCGGCGCGGGAACAGGAGGCACTCGCCGCGTTCGGGATGAATCTGGGGATCGCCTTCCAGCTCGTCGATGATGCGTTGGACTACGCCGCCAATCAGGCCACACTGGGCAAAACGGTCGGCGACGATTTCCGCGAAGGCAAGGTGACGTTGCCGGTGCTCGCCGCGTATCAGGCGGGGGACGAGCCGGAACGCGTGTTCTGGCGGCGGGCGATCGAGGATGGCGCGCAGAACGAGGGCGACCTGGATCGCGCATTGCACCTGATGGAGGCGCGAGGGGCGATTGAGGCGACCTTGGCGCGAGCGCACGGGTTCGCACGCGCGGCGCGGGAGGCGCTGTCGGTTTTCCCGGACGGTCCGGCGCGGCGCATCCTGGCGGATGTGGCGGATTTCACGGTCAGCCGGGTGCGGTAACGCCGGGAAATTCGTGTTGTCGAGCATAATCCGCAAGCCAGACTGTTTGGACGGTTCGCGGAACAGGACACGCTGATCCTGACCGCGTTCCATACCCGTGGCCATTTGGGGAAGACAGCGTCCCGCGCCTGGACCTACGCGATGACGGCATGCGTGCGGAGTTGGGAGCGACTGTTTCCTGGGATGTCGCTCCTCAGTCGCCAAACAATCCACGATTATGTCTCGTAGAATTGTCATGACTTCCCGATCTGAAATTCGGCCGCTTATGCAGCGGGAACAAGGCGATTACGGATTCGCGCGTGTCCGGGATCAGGTGTTTGACGCGGTTCAGACGTTGTGGCGGCGGCGTCAGGCGGAAGGGATGCGACAGAAGGACATCGCGGCGTTTCTTGGACGCAAGCCGGCGTGGGTTTCGCGGAATCTTGGTGCGCCGGGGAATTGGACGCTGCGGACATTCGGGGAATTCATGCAGGCGCTGGGGGGAGAGGCGGAGGTTTAGGTGCATGCGGTTGAGGACGCGGTTGACGGGGCGCGGAGAAGTGACGCTTATGATGGTTACAACGAGGCCCGCAAGGCGAACGCGTCCGGCAAGCTGAATATCTCGGAATCGGTTCGCGGGCTTTTCGCGCCTGTCGGCGGCGTCGATCCTGAGGCTCACCCGCCCTCGCATGTACGCGCTCAAGCGAACTCCGACCGGTGATACTTTTGCGGGCCGATATGTTGGAATAAAGGTGTCATCCGCCGAGCACCGAGGCTTACGCTTTGACTGATTTATTGGGTTAACCATCTGAGCTTCGGAGACCATCGAGTCATGACAGGATCTACCTTCCAGACGAACCCAATCGACCTTTATAAACTTCTTGATGACTGCCATCGAGGAATACTTCAGCTGCCAGATTTTCAACGCAGTTGGGTCTGGGATGAAGATCGCATCAAAAGCTTGATCGCGTCATTGTCGCGGGCGTTTCCGGTTGGTGCGCTGATGTCGCTCGATACCGGTGGGCCCGTGAATTTTAAGCCTAGACCTGTTGAGGGTGCACCTCACGAAGCCAAGAGCATCACTCCTCAATCCTTACTTCTGGATGGTCAGCAACGGATGACCTCGCTTTATCAGGTCACAATACGCGGAAAGGTCATCGAGACGGTCACACCTAAGAAGAAGAAGGTAAGACGATGGTTCTACATTGATATTCGAACGGCTCTGGACCCGAACGCAGATCGCGAAGAAGCTATCGTCGGCGTGCCAGAGGATAAAATCGTCAGAACCGATTTCGGACGCGAAGAGGTCTTAAACCTTTCGTCCCCGAAGCAGGAATATGCGCACCTTATGTATCCTGTTTCTCAGGTCTTCGATTGGGATAAGTGGCAGGATGGCTTCGATAATCACTGGCGTGGCGATCAGAACGAAAACGTACGCGAGGAATTCCGAGCTTTCAAGCGAAAGGTCCTCGAAAACTTCAAGTATTACCGCGCGCCGGTCATCACCCTGGATCGATCGACGGACAAAGAAGCTGTTTGCGTGGTCTTCGAGAAGGTGAACACTGGTGGGAAGCCCCTGGATGCATTCGAACTTGTTACCGCGATGTATGCCGCCTCTGGTCACGAATTGAGGAAGGACTGGTATGGGGGTGATGAAACAAAGGGACGGCATCGACGCCTCGCCGAGACTCTCCATCCCGCGGGTCAGGAAACTGGCATCCTCGCTGGCGTGAGCAACACCGACTTTCTTTCGGCAATTTCACTTTTTTATACACGCGATCGGCGGCGAGCGGCGGAGGCTGCGGGGAAGCAGGGAAAAGATCTGCCCGCTGTTTCAGGTAGTCGGCTGGCACTCTTGAACCTACCTCTTGAGGCCTACCAGAAATATGAAGACAAGGTTGAACGGGGATTCGTTCAGGCTGCAAAGTTCCTTCACACGCTGCACATATATCGTATTTTCGATCTTCCTTATCAGTCGCAGATTGTTCCGCTGGCTGTAATTCTAGCTGATATTGGCGACGCGTGGGAGCACGAGGCGAACCGAGCGAAACTTGCGCGGTGGTACAGGAATGGCGTATTTGGAGAACTTTATGGTTCAACAGTTGAAACGCGCATTGCACGAGATTTCATTGAAGTGCCGAATTGGCTCAAGGGCGGTAACGAACCGTCAACAGTTAGCGAGACCATGTTTCGCGCTGACAGACTGAAGACCATGCGTATGCGACTTTCTGCTGCCTACAAGGGTGTTAATGCGCTGTTGATGAAAGAGGGAGCGCTGGATTTCCGCTCTGGTCAGAAATTCGATCACACGATCTTTTTTGGAGAGAACGTAGACATCCACCACATATTTCCTCAAGACTGGTGTAAAAAACGCGGCATAAAATCCGACACCTATGATTCCATTATCAACAAGACGCCACTTTCCTACCGTACAAATCGGATTATTGGCGGTGCCGCACCCTCGGAGTATATTAGCCGATTGGAAACAGGAAATTCGGCAAATCCACCAATTGAGAAAGATAATCTCGATCACTAGTGTCCGGTGAATAAGCACATTATTTCAATGGCTTATATTATGTTGCC
>CALFNB010000458.1 GCA_937902425.1 uncultured Acetobacteraceae bacterium
AAGCGGCGCGGCCTGCCTGCGTATCAACCCCGGCAACATCGGCAGCGATGAACGAGTGCGCGAAGTGGTGAAGGCGGCGCGCGATCACGGGTGTTCGATGAGGATCGGGGTGAACGCCGGCTCGCTGGAGAAGCATTTGCTGGAGAAATACGGCGAACCCAACCCGGAGGCGCTGGTCGAGAGCGCGCTGTATCACGCCAATATCCTGCAACAGCACGACTTCCACGACTTCAAGATCAGCGTGAAGGCGTCGGACGTGTTCCTGGCGGTCGCGGCATATCAGCAGCTCGCCGAGGTGTGCGATCACCCCCTGCATATCGGCATCACCGAGGCTGGCGGCCGCCGCATGGGCACCGTGAAGTCGGCGATCGGCCTTGGCTCGCTGCTGTGGGCCGGGATTGGCGATACGCTGCGAGTGTCGCTGTCCGATGAGCCGGAGGAAGAGGTCCGCGTGGGTTGGGACCTGCTTAAATCGCTCGGCATCCGGCATCGCGGCGTGAAGGTGATTTCGTGTCCCTCCTGCGCCCGGCAGGGGTTCAATGTGATTGAAACGGTGCGGACGCTGGAAGACCGGCTGGCGCACATTGAAACGCCGCTGACGCTGTCGATCATCGGCTGCGTGGTGAACGGGCCGGGTGAGGCGTTGATGACGGATCTCGGCGTGACCGGCGGCGGCAATGGGCGGCACATGATCTACGCCGCCGGGAAGACCGATCACACGATCGCGGGTGCGACGATGGTGGATCACATCGTTGAACTGGTGGAAGCAAAAGCGGCCGAACTGAAGCGTGCCGCGGAGGCGGAGAAGCTGGCGGCGGAGTAACGCCAGCAACTGACAGGAAGCCGCTCTGGTTCCGAAGCCAGCGGCCGATCAGTTCCCCGCCGCACTCTGGAACGCTGCCAGCACGTTCTGTCCGAAGCAGGCGAAGATCACTTCGGTCAGGGTACGATCCTCGGCCAGGAACGCCGCGGTCGTATCGATCGCGATGCGTGCCGCATCGGGGACGGGGTAACCGTAGATGCCGCAACTGATCGCCGGAAAAGCGATCGTGCGGACATCGTGCGCGACCGCCAAGGTCAGACTTTCCCGGTAGCAACTGGCGAGCAGAGCGGGTTCTCCGCGTGTGCCGCCTCGCCAGACCGGGCCCACCGTGTGGATCACGTGCCGTGCCCGCAGCCGATAGCCGCGCGTGATTTTCGCCTGACCTGTGGCGCAGCCGCCCAAAGTGCGGCACTCCGCGAGAAGTTCTGGGCCGGCGGCGCGATGGATGGCGCCATCGACACCGCCGCCGCCGAGTAACGTTTCGTTCGCGGCATTGACGATGGCATCCACCGGCAGGGTCGTGATATCGGCGGCGCGGATCGCGATTCGGTGCATGATCAGATCCACTTCCGCCAGCGGAAGATCGCCAGCGGGATCAATGTGGTCAGAATGACCAATGCCCAACCGAACTGGTATCCCCACGCCCAATCGTATTCGTGGATATTTTTGAAGTTCATGCCGTAGACACCGGCGATCAGCACCGGCGGAATGCCGACAACGGAAGCGATCGTCATCACTTTCATCACGTCGTTCTGCGCGATGTTGATGAACCCCAACGCTGCGTCGAGCAGGAATTGCAGCTTGTCCGTCAGGTGATTGTCGAAGTCGCTGATGGATGCGGTGTCATCTCGCAGTGTCGTCAGTTTGGGCCGCAGTTCCGTCGGCAGCCAATCGGTGGTGTTCGTTTCGATGAACGGCACCAGTCGCGTGACTCCAAGCAGACTTTCCCTGATGTGGGAGATCAGGTCGCCGATGCGCCCAAGCTGGCCCAGGGTATCGCGCAGCAGGCGATCCTCCATCTTGCGGCCGGCCCGGCCCTCACCCGCCAACGAGAAGACGCGATGAGAGATTAAGTCCAGTTCGGCATGGATCCGCTCCATGGCGTCGGCCTGGCGGTCCACGATCGCCGCGAGAATGTCGATCAGAACATGGGCTCCGCTTTCGTGCGCCTCGCTGCCGGCCGCCAGACGTGCCGCGAATTCATCGAATACGACACTCACCGCGAACCGTACAGTCACGAGCCGTTCCGATGACAGCACGAAGCCGGCGGAAACCACGCGTGGGCCGTCGGTCATGGTGATCAGCGGCATGCTGAGATACAGGACACCATCGCGAAGCACGAGGCGGCTGGAGGCTTCGATCTCGCTGACTTCTGCCTTGGTCGGAACGTGGAGCCCGGTCGCTTCGGTGACGAGGCGGGTCTCTTCGGGTGTTGGATCCCGCAGGTCGATCCAGATTGCGGAACTCAGGCCCTCGACGTCGGGCAGCCGAACCATGTGGCCGGCCTGACAGGTGAATGCGGTCAGCATGTTTCGGGGGAACCCGGGCGGGTTCGAGCCCGAAAACGCAAGAGCGCGATCGCACCGACCGTCCTGGCATACCTCACCGGACGGCGCCAGCCATCACGACGACGCGCGAGGGAGAGCCACCCACCCCGGGATCAGTTCCTGGTCTTGTCCACCAGCGCGTTCTTGGCGATCCACGGCATCATCCCGCGCAATTTCTCGCCGATTTCCTCGATCGGATGCTCCGACAGCCGGCGGCGCATGGCCTTGAAGCTGGACTGGTTCACCTTATTCTCCAGCATCCAGTCGCGCGCGAACCGGCCGGACTGGATGTCGGCCAGCACGCGCTTCATTTCGGCCCGCGTCTCGGCGGTGATGATGCGAGGTCCGGACACGTACTCGCCGTACTCCGCCGTGTTGCTGATCGAGTAGTTCATGTTGGCGATGCCGCCTTCGTAGATCAGATCGACGATCAGCTTCACCTCGTGCAGGCATTCGAAATATGCCATTTCGGGAGCGTAACCGGCTTCGACCAGCGTCTCGTAGCCGGCCTTGATCAACTCCACGAGACCGCCGCACAGCACGACCTGCTCGCCGAACAGGTCGGTCTCGCATTCCTCCTTGAAGGTCGTTTCGATGATGCCGGCGCGGCCACCGCCGATTGCCGAAGCATAGGACAGTGCCACTTCCAGTGCGTTGCCGGACGGGTTCTGCGATACCGCGACCAGGCAGGGCACGCCACCGCCACGCTGATACTCGCTGCGCACCGTGTGGCCGGGGCCTTTGGGCGCGATCATGAACACGTCGATGTCGGGGCGCGGATCGAGCAAATTGAAATGCACGTTCAATCCATGCGCGAAAGCCAGCGCGGCGCCGGACTTCATGTTCGGGTTGAGCTTCTCGCGATACAGGTCGCCCTGGCCCTCATCCGGGGTCAGCATCATGACGACGTCGGCCCATTTGGCGCACTCGGCCGGGTCCATCACTTTCAGCCCCGCGGTCTCGGCTTTCGCCACACCCGTCGATCCTGGGCGCAGGCCAACGGCAAGGTTCTTCGCGCCGCTGTCCTTCAGATTGTTGGCATGGGCGTGGCCCTGGCTGCCATAGCCGATGATGGCGACGTTTTTCCCCTTGATCAGGTTCACGTCGGCGTCGCGATCATAGTAGACGCGCATGGTTTCGTTCCTTTTCAGCGGACTAAGTTAAGAGTGGGGACTAAGTTAAGAGTGGGGGTCGGAGTGAAGCGTGGAGATGGTGCGGGCACCGCGCGCGAGCGCGGCGATGCCGGTGCGGGAGACTTCGGCGAGACCCAGGTCACCCATGAGATCGATGAACGCGTCGAGTTTTTCCGACGCGCCGGTAATCTCAAAGACAAAACTTCCCGTGGTGGTATCGACGACCCGGGCACGGAACGTTTCGGCGATACGCAATGCCTCGACGCGCTTTTCACCGGTGCCGACGACCTTCACCAAAGCCATTTCGCGCGCGACATGCGGGCCTTCCTCGGTCAGGTCGGACACTCGGTGCACCTGCACCAGCCGGTTGAGTTGCGCCTTGATTTGCGTGATCACCATGGCGGTGCCGGAGGTGACGAGGTTGATGCGCGACAATGCGTCGTTGGCCTCAACCGGAGCGACGGTCAGGCTGTCGATGTTATAGCCGCGGCCGGTGAACAGGCCGATGACGCGGGCCAGAATGCCCGCTTCGTTATCGACCAGCACCGAGATCGTGGCGGTGCGCGTGGAACCATCCTGGTGGCCGGACATGGGTTCAATCCGTCTTTCTTAACGTCATGACCCGCTTTGACCGGGTCATCACACTTAACATCGGGGTGAAACAGAGGGCCGGATCAGGCCATGACGAATAAAGCAATCAGACCAGAACGAGGCCCTGATCGGTGATCGCGGCGGCGTCGCTCTCGGAACCGACGCCGAGGATCATTTCGTTGTGCGCGGCGCCGCTGGGGATCATCGGGAAACAGTTCTCCTTCGGATCGACGGCGATGTCGGCGATGACCGCGGTGTCGCTCGCGAGCATTTCGAGGATCACCGCATCCAGTTCATCGACCGTCTTCGCGCGCAGCCCCTTGGCATGGAACGCATCCGCGAGCTTGACGAAATCCGGCAGCGCGGCGGAGTAGCTTTCGGAATACCGCCCGCCATGCAGCAACTCCTGCCACTGGCGCACCATCCCCATGTACTCGTTGTTGAGGATGAACACTTTCACCGGCAGGCGATATTGCGCCAGCGTTCCCATTTCCTGGATGTTCATCAACACCGAGGCCTCGCCGGCGATGTCGATGACCAGCGCGTCGGGATGGGCGATTTGCACCCCCATGGCGGCAGGCAGCCCGTAGCCCATGGTGCCCAGTCCGCCGGAGGTCATCCAGTGGTTGGGGCGATCGAAATGGAAGTATTGCGCGGCCCACATTTGGTGTTGGCCGACCTCGGTGGTGATAAAGATGTCCTGCTTGACGGCGCGGGTCAGTTCATACAGCCGTTGGATCGCGTATTGCGGCCGGATGATCGAGCCCGCTGTCATGTCCTGCGTGTAGGCGAGGCACTTCTTCTCGCGCCACTCATCGATCTGGCGCCACCAGGTGGTCAGCGCGGGAGCGTCGACCGGCGCCGGATCGGCCTTCCACGCGGCCAGCAAGGCGTCGATCGCTTTGCCGGCATCGGAAACGATCGCGATCTCCACCGGGACATTCTTGTTGAGCGATGACGGATCGATGTCGATATGGATTTTCCGCGATCCCTGGCTGAACGCGTTCAACCGTCCGGTCACCCGGTCGTCGAACCGCGCGCCGATCGCGAGCATGACGTCGCAACCATGCATCGCGAGGTTCGCCTCGTACGTCCCGTGCATCCCCAGCATGCCGAGGAACCGCGGATCGGAGGCCGGACAGGATCCAAGGCCCATCAGCGTGTTGGTCACCGGAAAGCCGGTGGCGGCGACCAGCGCGCGCAGGCTGCCGGACGCATGGGGACCGGAATTGATCACCCCGCCGCCGGCGTAGATGATCGGCCGCTTCGCCTGTTTCAGCAGCGTGACGGCGTGGCGGATCTGGGCCAGGTCGGGCTCCGTCCGCGGGCGATAGCTGCGGTGACCGTCCGCCGCCTCGGTGTAGGGGGCCGGGGCAATGAGAATATCCTTCGGCAGGTCGATCACCACCGGACCCGGCCGGCCGCTGCGGGCAACATAGAATGCCTCATGCACCACGCGGGCGAGGTCTTCGGAGCGCTTCACCAAATAGTTGTGCTTGGTGGCGGGCCGTGTGATGCCCGTGGTGTCGGCTTCCTGGAACGCGTCGTTGCCGATCAGATGTGTCGGCACCTGACCGGTCAGGCAGACCACCGGAATGCTGTCCATCAATGCGTCCGCCAACCCGGTGACCGCGTTCGTGGCGCCAGGTCCCGAGGTGACCAGGACAACGCCGACCTTGCCGGTGGAACGGGCGTAACCCTCGGCGGCATGCACCGCCCCGCCTTCCTGGCGCACCAGGATGTGCCGGATGGCGTTCTGGTTGAAGATCGCATCGTAGATGGGCAGGACGGCGCCGCCGGGATAGCCGAAAATAACTTCGACGCCCTGGTCCTTCAGGGCGCGAAGCAGGATTTCGGCTCCTGGAGAACGGTCGGCGGTCGGCATTTCACGGCTCCTTGGCTCTATGGAAGGCTGGGGGCGGCATCGCGGTTTTCGCGAAGCGGGGTGGATAGGCCGGATGCCGCGGTGCGTCAATCCCGGCTCTGAATAAACGCGAAGGTTCTTTCCAGAAATCTTTCTGATAATTGCGAAATATCGGTAAACCGTGATGTGATTATTTCTGACGCCTCGGCGCCGGCGAGATCGTGGTGCCGAAACCACGTCGCCTGGCGCTTGGTATACTGCCCGGTGACCAGCTCGGTGCGCCGCCCGGCCGCCTCCAGCGACAAGGTGCCGCGCAGGTACCCGGAGAGTTCCGGCACCCCATGCGCCCGCATCGCCGGCAAGGCGGGGTCGATGTTGAGGGCGAGCAGCGCACGGACTTCCTCGACCGCGCCGGACCGCAGCATCGCGGCGAAACGCGTGGCGATCGCCTGCCGCAGCGCCTCACGCGGCGGGTCCAGACGAACGGCGAAGAACCGCCACGGCGCCGGCGGCAAAGTTCGGTTCTGCCAGGCGGCAAGGCCCATGCCGGTGCCACGCCAGACCTCCCACGCGCGAGCCACCCGCTGGCTGTCGTTGGGCACGATCCGCGCGGCGGTGGCCGGATCGACCTTGGTGAGGCCGGCATGCAACGCTTCCGGTCCAAGTTCGGCCAGCAGATGTCTGGCCTCGGTGCGCGCCTCGGCGCCGGGATCGGGCACATTGGCCAACCCTTGCGTGAGGGCGGCGAAATACATGCCGGTGCCTCCGGTCAGGATCGGCACGCATCCCGTTGCTCGGGCCGCGTCCATCGCTTGCAGCGCGGCGGAGCGCCACCAGGCGGCATTGCTCGCTTCCGCCGCCGGCCGAACGCCGTAAAGCGCATGCGGAACGAGCACTTCATCCTCGGATGACGGGCGCGCGGTCAGCACACGCAGTTCGCGATACACCTGCATCGAGTCAGCATTGATGATCGTGCCGCCGATGCGTTGGGCGATGGCGAGCGCCAAGGCCGATTTGCCGCTGGCGGTCGGACCGGCGACGATTAGTGCATGGGCTTGTGGGGGCATGGGTGGCCTTCTTCCCAGACCGAAGGGTCGGACCTGCGGGATCAATCGCTTCGTGTCAACCTGGACAGGCTGGTGCGCCACATTCCTGGGATGCCGCCGGCGCTCGCACCGTTAATCGGTACTGGGCTGATACCATTCTGGCGAGGGGCCGGACGCCGCCGCGATCTCCGGCACGAAGCCGCGGTGAATTATCGTTCAGGCGGGACCGGTCGATACGACGGGTTGTCTCGGACCAACGCGGGGATGCGACCCTGGTGCGGTCGAGGTTCAGTGGCTATGGACTTCCACTTGGCGGTTCGCCAAATCCCGGGATGCGCTGGATCGTCTGGATCACCTGCGTGGAGGTGATCAACCGCGAGCACTCGAACTGACGGGGTGTTCCGGCATGGCGGGGGCACCACAGAAAATCCTTATGGTCGAAGCGGATCCGCAAGTCATTCCAGCAACCGTTGCAGGCGTGCCAGTTGATCACCCGGTACGGCGTGGTGAACTCGTTGACGGGATGCGTGAAGCCGCTGATCAGCACCACCGGACACCCCGCCGCCCATGCGAGCCAGGACAGTCCGCTGCTGAGACCGACAAAGAAGGCAGCGTGGCGCAGCCACCGGGCACGCTCCACCAGCGGGCGGTCGCCGGTCTCGTCCTCGGAGCCGTGCGGCATGTGGTTCCACACGATCCCCGTGCCATGCACCGGCTTTTGGTCAATGCAGATTGCCCGATAGCCGTTTTGCTTTAGGAACGTAACGACCTCTCGCCAGCCATTCGGGTTCGTCCAGTTCTTGCTCTCGGTCGAGCTTTGGACAGCGATGCAGACATAGGGCTCCGGGATTGGCCGGGTCTCGTCCGGCAGCGTCAGGCGCGGCGCCTCCTCCGCCGGATCGACGCCCAGTATATAGCCGGCGGTACGGTGCAATCCAACGTGACGGAAATCGACGGGCTGATGGATGAAGTCCTTGTCGTCGAAGAACAGGCCGAGACAATAGGTGGCGTAGGCGGAATCGGCGAGCTGTTGCTCGATCAGTTCCTCGTGCGTGACGAAGCGGATCGTGGGGTAGGCGTCGCGCAGCAGAGGTATGATCAGCGCGGACATCGCGCAGGTCAGCCGGCACCCGTGCACCGCCGCGAACCTGGGCGCGTAGGGAAACCAGGCCAGAATGTCACCCAGGGTGCCGATTGGAAATTGGATCAGCACCTCACGGTCGCGCGCGTCGAAGTCGTGGGACAGCACTGGAGTGGCGGAGCCGGCGGCGTCCAGGTCCCACACCTCGATGCGGAATCGAACATAGAACCGCTTGGACGAGCTGACGAAGGCACCCTGGTTCTCGCTCTGAAACAATATGTTTCCGGTGTCGAGGTCGCGCAGACAGACGCGCCACTGGCCCGCGGTCCGGATGGGCAGCACAACGCGCGCGCCGTTGTTGAAGTCGAAACGGATTCCCGCGGGGCCCGATTGGGTCGGCTGGCCAGCGGGTGGCGGATACGGCCCCTTGTAACCGGGATCGGACGCCACGGTGGGGTCGCGGCTGGCCGAAGCAGTCTCGCCCACCGAAGCCGTTTGGTCGCGGATTGGCCCGGCGCCATCCATTCAATTGTTACCCAATCCATCCATCACGAAGAGCGAGCCGCTCATCTTCCCCGGCTCAGGATAGCACTCGGATGACGCCAAGGGGAACCGCGGCGCGGCGCATGCCGCGAACGGTGAGGCCAATCACGGGAAATCGCCTGGGTCAGTAACGGCGCTCGATCATCAGGTCTTGCCTGGGCAAGACCGCGGTGGGCCGGGCAGCCTGCATTTCAAACGCCCGCGCGGCCACCCGTTCACGCACGGTGCTGTTGCCGCCAACCAACACGGCGTCGAGGGCGTGGCCGAATACCAGATCGAAACCGCCGCTGACGATCGTACCGCTGGCGTTACCTCCGGAGAGCACAGTCTCCTGACCACCGCCATAAACCACGGCACCGCTGACCATGCCGGCGGACAGCACTTGCACGACCGCTCCGCTGTCCACCACGGTACCGCGGCCCACACCCGCCGAGAACAGGTATTCATATCCGCCGGTCAGCACGGTGTTGCTACCCACGCTGCCGGCAAACACGAACAGCTTGCCATTGGGGCTTACCACAGTGCCGCTCGCCAGGCCGCTTGTGTATACGTATTCAGAGCCGGCGATCAGCGTGGTACCAAGAATCGTACCACCGAAAACATGCTCCGTGCCACCGCTTACGGTGGCACCGCTGACCAGGCCACCGGAACTTATTTGCTCGTTGCCAGCGATGCCCACGAAGGTGCCACTGGCCACGCCACCGGA
>CALFNB010000459.1 GCA_937902425.1 uncultured Acetobacteraceae bacterium
GCGCCCGGTTCGCGGCCTGCTGAGAGCGGCCGCCCTCACCGGCCAATCGTCGCCGCGATGCATCCGGCTTCGGCTTATTATGACAAGACCGACTTCACCGAGGCCTACACGATCCTGCCGAACGAGTCCGCGTTCTGGATCCCGGACGCGGGGGCCAACAAAGACAATCAGGCGCAGATCGAGTCCGAGGCCTTTCTGAACGCCAACAAGGTCGCGCTGAAGCGTTTTATTGTCCCGCATGCGAAATTGTCCGGATCCGGTTCATTCTACGACTATTATGTCCCCGCCGGCCGGTTGATCATCGTTGACCGCACGCCATTCAGCCGGGAGTGGGTCGATGCCACCGATCGCGGCACCTCGAAGCGGCGGGAGGGTTTTCCGTGTCAAAGCAAGGAAGGTCTCAATATCGCGGTCGGCGTCTCGATCGGCACGTCGGTGGCGGAAGCGAACGCGGCGAAATATCTGTACCACTTCGGGGTGATCGCGCCGCAGGGCGACCGCGGCGATCCAAAAGTCATCTTCACCTCGGTGTTCTACAGCCGCAAACTCTCGGACGTCATGGACGATGTCGGGCGCAAGAAGGTGCAAACCCTGGTGTGCGATGAAATCACGGCGCGGTCGTTTGATCAGGCGAACAACGACGCCGTCAAAATCATGGACAGCGTGAAGCAAAAAGCCGCCGATTATTTCGCGGCCGTCGGCATCACTCTCGACTTCGTCGGTTGGGCCGACACGTTCACCTTTGATCCGGCGGTGCAGGAGGCGGTCAATCGTCGCTATATCGCCAGTCAGGATCAGGCGATCGCCGCGTTGCTCGCGCCCTATGCCGCGACCATTCAATCGCTGGCGGCGGCGGATGCTTTGCGTTCGTTCGGGCACAAGACCGATGGCCGGCTGCCGACGACGATCGTGGGATTGCCGACCGAACTTGGTCCTCTGATGAGCACGCTGTTGAAAGCCGGTCCGGACGCGGCCCCCCTGGGTCGACCCCGGCGCCGCACTGAAGGGCGCGGACAACGCTCCGCGCAGCCCTTGTATCGCGTTTCGGAGCCCGCCTCGGCAATCGCCTGAACTGATGTCGCGGAGAGAAAGAAGAAACGAGGCATTTTCGACCGCGGATGAGCGCGGATTGACCCAGCGGAACGATCCGCCGGCTGCACACCCCGTCGTGCGACGTAGGACGGAAACTTTGATACGGCACGTTTCATCCGCGTGCATCCGCGGTCGAAAAACCTTGCTCTTCTCAACTCCGGCCCGGTGAGAGGGGCCCCCGGGAAGCAGATTGCCAGCTCAGGCGTTGGCCTTATGGAACCCGCGATTGCCGGTTGAGTCCGACGCGCGTTCATGTTATGTTCCAGACGTGCGGCCCGTCTCGCTGGCTCCCCTTGGTGCGGCGCAATCGGATTGAGAGTTCCGCCGCGCACCGAATATCGCTGAGCCAGCCCATCTGACGGGGCGATGTGGACCCCACTCGCCCGCGCCCGGCAACCAATTTTTTACCACAGGCATCCATGAACACGATTGAAATTGAGCCTCCCACTACGCCAAATGATGTTAGTAATACTATCGAGACCCGTACAAAAACCACGTGCCGGTCCTACATGAAAGTCGCCGGCACGCCAGTCGCACCACTGGTCGCACCGGCACTGGCCTGGGACGTCCCCGCCTTGTGCCGGGCCTACGGCTGGCCCACCGGTCTGACCGGCGCCGGTGTGATCGCGATCGTCGAACTGGGCGGCGGCTGGACCTCCCACGACCTGCATCTGTTCTGCGAAAACAACCACATCCCTGTTCCTTCGATCACCGACATATCGGTCGACGGCACGCGCAACGCGCCGGGGGTCAACCCGGACTCCGACGGGGAGGTCGCGCTCGATATCCAGGTCGCGGCGGCGGCCTTTTCGGTGGCGACCGGCAAACCCGCCACCATCCGGATTTATTGGGCCAACGATATCGCCCCGGGGGTTCGCGCCGCGATGCATGATGGGTGCGACGTGTGTTCGATCTCATGGGGATTGGATGAGGCCCTGTGGGACAAAGCGGTGGCATACGACATGGAACAGGCCGCGCTGGCGGCCGTTTCGGCCGGGATGGTGGTGTTCGCCGCGGCGGGCGACAACGACTCGTCCGATGGCGGGCCGAACCCGGCCAATGTCGATGCGCCCGCGAGCTGTCCGCACGTGATCGGCTGCGGTGGGACGCGGCTGACCGCCACCTCGGAAACGGTCTGGAACAATGATCCGGGCGTGCCGAGCGGCGAAGGGACGGGCGGTGGGTTTTCAACGTTGTTCGTGCCGGTGCCGCTCTGGCAGATCGGGGCGCCGCACGGCCCAGGACGTATGGTGCCGGATGTCGCGGCCAACGCGGACCCGGATACCGGATATAATATCGTGCTGAACGGTGAGGTCTCGGTCACCGGAGGCACCAGCGCCGTCGCGCCACTGTTCGCCGGATTGTTCGCCTCGTTCGGCACCAAACTCGGCTGGGTGGGGCCAACTCTGTGGCGCAACCCTCTGTGTTTCAACGATATCAAAGTGGGCGATAACGGCGCGTTCCGGGCGCGGTCAGGCCCGGATGCCTGCACTGGCCTCGGCTCGCCGATCGCCCGCCGGCTGGCATCGTTGCTGACCCAACGAGCGGCCCGGTAGGATCTCAGACCCGCTGAACCTCGATCGTCAGGTGCGACAGCGAGTGGAAGCCTGCCAGTCTGGCTCGGTAATGGTCCGGACCACGCGGCTCCTTGGTGCCAATCGATACGATGGCACCGAGGTGCCCCGGACCCAGGCGCCAGAGATGGAGATCGGCGATCGTGTCACCGTCGCTCTCGATGGTCCGCCGAAGAGTGTCCGCCATGTGCCGATCCGGGTTGATATCGAGCAGGATGGCCGCGGTGTCCCGGATCAGGCCGAGCGACCAACTGGCGATCACACAGGCGCCGATGATCCCCGCCAGCGGGTCCATCCAGAGCCACCCGAATGCGCGCGCCAGCAGCAGGCCGGCGATCACGAGCACCGACACGGCGGCGTCGGCCATCACATGAATGGTGGCTGCCCGCATGTTGTTGTCGCGATGGGCGGTGCCGTGCGCATGCTCCTGAAACGTGACCATGTGGGTGAGTTCGCCGATTCGCAAATATGCCGTGAATTCATGCGGTTCCGGGATTTCGTTCGGCGACTCCAGCCAGCGGCCGCGATCCTCCAGCGTGAACAGCTGGCGTGTCCCGTCCGGCCGCACCGTCTCGATGGTGACCGAACCGGCCTCCGGGCATGGTCCGCCTTCCATGCTCAGTCGAAACCGGGGAGGCACGCCGTCCTCGAAAACGCATAGCACCAGCGTGCCGGTTCGCGTGGCGATGCGATGCACTTCGTCATGGTGCATCGCTCGCGGGCCATGCGAATGGCCGTGATGATCGTCGCCGCCCCGCATCAACAGCCACGCGCTGGCGACATTCACGCCCAGACCGACGCCGGCGAT
The DNA here is from genome assembly GCA_937902425.1 of uncultured Acetobacteraceae bacterium. Taxonomy (GTDB): domain Bacteria; phylum Pseudomonadota; class Alphaproteobacteria; order Acetobacterales; family Acetobacteraceae; genus Rhodopila. Next base: position 3,475 of record CALFNB010000459.1, read on the forward strand.
CGGGATGACCTCCGCGAAGTGGATCGGCACCGGTTCCAGGATACGGCTGACCGCCTCGTAGCCGATCAGCAGCGCGATCATCGCGAGGATGATGGCACTGGTGAATCCCGCCAGGTCACCCAGCTTGCCGGTGCCAAACGTGAAGCGCGGATCGTCGGCATGTCTGTGGGCATAGGAGTAAGCGAGTGCCGCGAGTAGCAGCGCGCCGGCATGCGTGCTCATGTGCATGCCGTCCGCCACGAGGGCGATCGAGCCAAACAGCATGCCGCCCATGACCTCGGCGATCATCATGGCGCCGCAGAGCCAGATCACCATCCAGGTCCGCCGCGTGTTCTCCGCATGGGCGTCGCCCAGAAACACGTGCGAATGGCGGAGCGGCGGTATCGGCGCGGGATGTTCGTTCATGGTGGCGCTCATCTGAGATAGGTCCGGACGACTTCGAGCAACTGGCTGGCGGCGTCGACGTTCAGCGCTTCGGGATATTTTTCCGCGTCGACCAGATGGGTGCGAACGTGCGCCTCGACCACTTCGGCCATCAGGCCGGCCATGGCACCGCGTACGCCGGCGAGCAGGTGCATGACCTGTTCGCAGCCAGCCTCGCTGTTGAGGGCGCGCTCGATGGCCTCGACCTGGCCGCGGATGCGGCGGACCCGGGCCAGGAGTTTTTGCTTTTCGCGGATGGTGTGGGTCATGGGGGATTATACCCTGGGGGCCCTCCCTTTACGACAACCGAGTGGCGGATAGAATCTGACGCTTGTTACCCGTTTGGCGGATGACTGGTGTTGACCCATCGCGGACGCCTTGGATGCTCCGCGCGGTCGTCGCGATGCTTGCTCATATCGCCGCGGCCATGATTGGCCAACTCGCGGCCCTCTGGCACTGGTTCGGCTTTCCGCCGATGCTGCTGCGAGAGTTCTCGCGGCAAGACGCCAGCGCACCGGGTGCGTGGTGGGAAGATCGGAAGAATCAGAATTAAATCAATGGGTTGGGATTCACGCGATAAACGCGATTATCACGTAGAGGACGGGAGGCAAGGCAAAACCAGCAGGATCGGGAGAAATTCCCCGGCGGGTGAGTCCTGACGGCAACACTGGCGGGAGAAGTGGTGGCACGGTCGCGGAGGCCAGCACCGACCATGTGAAAGTTTCGTCAACAGGCTGGCTGTGTCGTGATTGAATGATGGCGGCGCATAAGGCGATATTCGTGCCATATCAGGACCATAACGAACAGGTCAAATACCGTCAGCACTATCAGCCCAATGGATTGCGTATCAGAAAACCGGTATATCTGATATGCTACAAATATCGCCAGCACGACCAGAGACGCCGGGTATGCCCATAGCTTGTTTCTGAGCAATCCTGCAACCAGCGCCAACTTCACGATGCCGTGACTGAGAAGATAAAAAGCATAGAAGTTTTTCGAGTTAACTGAAAACCCTTGCGCCATTGCCAACATATGCGTTGCGATAAAATCGTTTGGGTCCTCGATCAACTCTTCTTGCGTGAGCCTGTTAACCAACCCCGCGATTCCGTTTGTGCTGACGAGAGCAAGCGCAAGGCCTCCAATGCACTCGAT